>JBKPHS010000083.1:0-10718 GCA_046729975.1 Actinomycetota bacterium | reverse complement strand
CGCTTCCAGCCGATCATGGTCGGGGAGCCCTCGGTGCAGGACACGATCGCCATCCTGCGCGGGCTCAAGGAGCGCTACGAGGTGCACCATCAGGTGCGCATCCAGGACTCCGCGATCGTTGCCGCGGCGATCCTGTCGGACCGCTACATCGCGGACCGCTTCCTGCCGGACAAGGCGATCGACCTGATCGACGAGGCCGCCTCCCGCGTGCGGATCGAGATCGACTCGGTGCCGACGGAGATCGACGAGGTGGAGCGCCGCATCATGCAGCTCGAGATCGAGCAGCAGGCGCTGTCGAAGGAGTCCGACGAGACGAGCGTCGCCCGCAAGGAGGCGATCGAGCGCGAGCTCGCCGACCTGCGCGAGCAGGCCGCGGGCATGAAGGCCGAGTGGCAGCGCGAGAAGCAGGCCGTCGATGCGGTTGCCGAGCTGAAGACGCGCCTCGACGAGGCCAACCGTGAGGTGGAGCGCGCCCAGCGGGACGCCGACCTGGAGCGCGCCGCGCAGCTTCGCTACGGCGAGATCCCCGAACTCGAGAAGCAGCTCGCCGAGTTCGAGGCGAAGGAGAGGGTCGGGGAGACCAAGTTCTTCAAGGAGGAGGTCGACGACGAGGACGTCGCCGAGGTTGTCGCCAAGTGGACGGGCATCCCCGTCTCCAAGCTGATGGAGGGCGAGGTCGAGAAGCTGATCCACATGGAGGAGCGCCTCCACGAGCGCGTCGTCGGCCAGGACGAGGCCGTCGAGGCGGTCTCGAACGCCCTGCGCCGCTCGCGCGCGGGGCTGCAGGACCCGAACCGGCCGATCGGCTCGTTCCTGTTCCTCGGGCCCACGGGTGTCGGCAAGACCGAGCTCGCGCGTGCGCTCGCCGAGTTCATGTTCGACTCCGAGCAGGCCATGGTCCGCATCGACATGTCCGAGTACATGGAGAAGCACTCCGTCGCGCGGCTCCTCGGCGCGCCTCCCGGGTACGTCGGCTACGAGGAGGGAGGCCAGCTCACCGAGGCGGTGCGCCGGCGCCCGTACTCGGTGATCCTGCTCGACGAGATAGAGAAGGCCCACTCCGACGTCTTCAACGTCCTGCTCCAGGTGATGGACGAGGGCCGACTGACCGACGGGCAGGGCCGTACCGTCGACTTCAAGAACACGGTCCTGATCATGACCTCGAACGTGCCGGGCGGGATCGAGGGCATCGAGGCGACCTTCAAGCCCGAGTTCATCAACCGGCTCGACGAGATCGTCCAGTTCCGCCAGCTGACGCGCGAGGAGATCGCGCAGATCGTGGACATGCAGGTCGCGAAGCTCGCCGAGCGGGTGCGCGAGCGCGGCGTCGAGATCGAGCTCACCGACGACGCTCGCACGCTGATCGGGAACCTCGGCTACGACCCCACTTACGGAGCGCGCCCGCTCAAGCGCGTGATCCAGAAGCAGCTGGTGGACAAGCTCGCGCTGAAGCTGCTCGAGGGTGAGTTCTCCGCCGGCGACCGCGTGATCGTGGACGCGTCGGACGGTGAGGTCGCCTTCACCAAGGCGCCCGCCGAGGCGGTCGCGGCCGCCTAGGGCGGACCTCCGCATGGGGGCGGGAAGCGACGAGAACGCCGTCGTCCAGGTCGGCATCTCGATCGTGCCCCTGACGGCGACGCTAGATCAGATCCGCGAGCTGGTGCGAACGGCCGATGAAGCCGCGCTCGACGTCGTCGGCGTCCAGGACCATCCCTACCAGAGCCGCTTTCTCGACACGTGGTCCCTGATCCCGATGCTGCTCGCGGAGACGAAGCGCATCGCGTTCTTCACCGACGTGGCCAACCTGCCGCTGCGGCCTCCGGCGGTGATGGCGAAGGCCGCTGCGTCGCTCGACGTGCTGAGCGGCGGTCGCTTCGAGCTCGGCCTCGGTGCCGGGGCCTTCACGGACGTGATCATGCGCATGGGCGGTCCGCGGCGAACGGCGGGCGAGTCCGTCGAAGCGCTCGAAGAGGCGATCGACGTGATCAGGCTGATGTGGTCGAGCGAGCGCTCGGTCTCGTTCGAGGGGAGCTACTACAGCCTCGAAGACGCGCGTCCCGGCCCCCTGCCCGCACACCCGATGGGCATCTGGGTCGGCGCGTTCCGGCCGCGCATGCTCCGCCTCGTCGGTCGCAAGGCAGACGGCTGGCTGCCGTCGCTTGGAGTGCTGACACGGGACGAGTTGCGCGCCGGCAACCAGCGGATCGACGAGGCCGCCGAGAAGGCGGGGCGCGAGCCGCGCTCGATCCGGCGAATCCTCAACCTTCAGGGCGTGATCGGCGACAAGCCGGCGCCGCCCCGGTCATCGCTACCTGTCGGATATCTGGCCGGCGAGCCACTCGCCGGTCCGGCCGACTGGTGGGTCGAGACGCTCGCCGGATACGTCGCGGATGGCTTCGACACGCTCGTGTTCTGGCCCGTGGACATCGTCCCCGGTCAGGTCGAGCTCCTTGCCGGCGAGGTCGCACCCCGCCTCCGCGCGTTAGGTTGATCGCTCGGTAAGCGCATGAGGAGATAGACAGCGTGGATTTCAAGTACGAGCTCACCGTTGTGCCGGTCTCGGACGTGGATCGGGCGAAGGAGTTCTACGCGGACAAGCTGGGCTTCGTGGTGGACGTCGACCACCGGGCGGGCGAGAACTTCCGAGTCGTGCAGCTGACCCCACCGGGATCGGCGGCCTCGATCTCCATCGGTACGGGGATCACGTCGGTCGCGCCCGGCACCTACCAAGGGATGCACCTCGTCGTCGACGACATCGAGGCCGCGCGAAAGGAGCTGGTCGATCGCGGAGTCGAGGTCAGCGAGCCGTTTCACTTCGGGGCCGAGGGACAGACGCCCGGGCTACATCCCGAGCGCGCCGACTACGGCACGTACCTTTCGTTCAGCGACCCGGACGGCAACGGCTGGCTGATTCAGGAGGCCCGGAAGCGGTAGTACTAGCGCCGCGGGGTCTCGCGCATCTCCGAGAGCACGAAGCCGTACAGGAGGTGGTCGCCGATCAGCGAGATGCGCTCGGAGCTCTCCATCCTCCGCGACTGCCGGAGGCCGAGCAGGGGTGCCACGCCGGTCTCGAAGCCTGCCCAGAGGGCCAGGCCGTAGATCGGGCCTGCCCATGGCGCTCGACGGATCTGGTCGGGCATCAGGCCGTAGACCAAGCCCCCGAACGCGCCGTAGCCCCAATGCGCGAGCTCCACGACGGCTCCGCGCCGCTTGCGCGAGAACGGCTTGAGCAGCCGGCTCACCTTCTGGCGGAAGACCGCGCTGGGCGGGTCCTCCTTCAGCAGGCCGAGGTTTACGGTGAACGTGCGCATCCCGGTCATCGCCATGGCCGCGATGGCGCCGCGCAAACCCGAGTGGATTACCTCCACGAGATCGGGTGATGTGCGTGGGCTATCCGTCAAAGCACGTAGGGGACGGTGTCGAGCGCAGCTAGCGAATACCAGGCTCCGAAGAGCAGGCCGAGCACCCCGAAGGCGGGCACGGCGGCGGCGAGCCGCCGCTCGAGCCGCGCGCTGGCGAGCGCGTAGCCGAACGCCGACGAAGCGAGGGCCATCGACACGGCGGTGGCGGCTGCGAAGACCCCGAGCGCGACGGCTCGCTGCGCGTCGCCGGAGGCGCCGCCGGCGATCAAGATTCCGAGTCCGGCCGAGCCACCCACTCCGTGCAGGAGGCCGATGCCGTATGCGGCCAGCGGCGAGCGGCCGATCGCTTCCTCCCCGTGGCCGTGCCGATGCGCCGGCTGGTGGGCGCCCTCGTGCGCGTGCGGGTGGGAGTGGCGGACCGCGCCGTGCGTGTGAGGATGGGAATGGAAGTAGCCGCGGCGCCAGCGCAGCAGGAGTCGCGCTGCCAAGAGGACGATCACCACTCCGACGGCGGTCTCCGCGGCCCGCTGGACGCTCTCCGGCAGCGCGCTGCCGAGCAGGACCACCGGCAGCCCCACCGCGAACAAGGTGGTGGCATGGCCGAGCCCCCAGGCGAGCCCGAGCCCGCTCGCCCGGCGCGCCCCGCGGCGGTCGTCCGAGAGCACGAGCGTCGAGAGCGCGGTCAGGTGGTCCGGGTCCGTCGCGTGCCGCAGGCCGAGGAGAAGCGCCACGAGGAGGATGAGGAGCAGGCTGCCGTCGCCGAGGCCGGCGATCGTGTCATCGAGCCCGAGCAGCGCCTGCCTCCTCAGTCGTGAGCCGCGCGGCGACGGCGGCCTGTCCGTACGAGATGCCGCCGTCGTTCGGCGGCAGCAGCCGCGGTACGAGCACGCGCAGCCCCGCCGCGGTCAGGCGCTCCGATGTACGCTCGAGCAGCAACCGGTTCTGGAACACGCCGCCGGAGAGCACGACCGCCTCGGTGCCGTGGGCGCGCGCGGCGTGCGCGCACGCGAGGGCGGTGGCGCCGGCGAGCGCGTTGTGGAAGCGCGCGGCGACGGCGGCGACCGGGATCCCGCGCTCAGCCTCCCACTGCGCCGCGAGCACCGCTTCGCGCGCGTCCAGCAGGACCGGGCCTGAGGCCTGCGCCGCGAGCGGCAGCGGATACGAGCCGCGCTCGCTGGGATCCGCGGCCGCCTCGAGCTCGGCGGCGGCCTGACCCTCGTAGCTGATCCTCGCGCGCACGCCGCACAGCGCCGCCACCGCATCGAAGAGCCGTCCCACGCTGGTAGTTACCGGGGCGGCAATCCCGTCGCGAGCGAGCCGGGCGATGGTCCTCCAGTGCTCCTCGTCCACGTCGCCCTCGAATACCCGCGGCAGTGGCGGCTCGTCCCCGAGCGCCGCGAACAACCATGCGCATGCCATCCGCCACGGCTCGTGGGCGGCCTGGTCCCCGCCCGGCATGCGCACCGGCCACAGATGCCCCGCCCGCTCGAAGCCGGCCAGCCCGCCGGCGAGCAGCTCACCTCCCCAGACCGTGCCGTCGGTTCCGTACCCGGTGCCGTCGTAGATCGCGCCGATCGCCGGGCCCTCCTCGCCGTGCTCGGCGAGGCAGGCGGAGAGGTGCGCGTGGTGATGCTGGACGCCGACTAGCTCGACGTCCTCGCGCTCGAGCGCGTACCCCGTCGAGAGGTAGTCGGGGTGGAGGTCGTGCGCCACGACCTGCGGCCGCACGGCGAAGAGCCGTTCGAAGTGGGCGATCCCCTCGCTGAAGGACTGGAGCGTCTCGTAGTTCTTCAGGTCCCCGATGTGATGGCCGACCCAGGCGCGGCCGCCGCGTGCGAGGCAGAACGTGCTCTTGAGCTCCGCACCGCACGCGAGCAGCGGCGGCGCCGCCTCGGCCGGGAGCTCGATGGCCGCTGGGACGAAGCCGCGCGAACGCCGCAGCAGCAGCGGAGCCGAGGCGGTCGCGCGCAGCACCGAGTCGTCGGTCCGCGTCTCGATGGGACGGTCGTGGAGCAGGAAGGCGTGGGCGATCCGGGCGAGCCGCGCGAGCGCGTCGTCGTCCTCGTAGGCGATCGGCTCGTCCGAGACGTTGCCGCTCGTCATCACGAGCGTCCTGCCGGCGTCGGCGAGCACCAGATGGTGCAGCGGCGAGTAGGGCAGCATCACTCCGAGGTCGGCGGAGAGCGGCGCGACCGCCGCGGCCACCGGCGCGTCCGGGCGCCGGCGCGCCAGTACGATCGGGCGCTCGCGGCCCAGCAGGAGCTCCTCCTCCTCGGGGGCGAGGAACACGAGCCCGCGGGCCGCCTCGAGGTCTGGCGCCATCAGCGCGAACGGCTTCTCCTCGCGGCGCTTGCGCGCCCGTAGCGCGCCCACGGCGGCCTCTGAGTCCGCGTCGCAGGCCAGGTGATAGCCGCCGAGGCCCTTGACGGCCACGACCCGCCCGTCCGCGAGCGCGCCCGCCGCGGCGCGCAGGGCGGCGTCCCCGGAGGCGAGGTCCTCACCGCCTGCGTCCACCAGGCGCAGCGACGGCCCGCACGCCGGACAGGCGTTCGGCTGAGCATGGAAGCGGCGGTCGGCCGGGTCCTCGTACTCGGCGCGGCAGGCGTCGCACATCGTGAACGCCGCCATCGTCGTAAGCGGGCGGTCGTACGGCACGCCGCGCACGATCGTGAAGCGGGGCCCGCAGTTCGTGCAGTTGATGAACGGGTAGCGGAAGCGGCGGTCGGCCGGGTCGAGCAGCTCGGCGAGGCAGTCGGCGCAGGTCGCGGAGTCGGGCGACACCGGCGCGTCGGGCTCACCGGTCCGCTCGCTCTCGACGATCGCGAACGCGTGCTCGTCCGCGGGTGAGAGCTCCTCCGGCGTGACGCGCTCCACGCCCGCCAGCGGGGGCGCGTCCGCGGGCAGGCGCTCGAGGAAGCTCTCGACGGCCTCGGGGTCGCCCTCGGCCTCGAGCAGGACCCCGCGCTCGTCGTTCAGGACGAAGCCGCCGAGTCCGAGCTCGCGTGCCAGCCTGTAGACGTAGGGGCGGAATCCGACGCCCTGGACGGTGCCCTCCACGCGCGCTCGGACGCGCCGGCGCTGCGCGACCGCGCTCACGCCCCCGCCAGCTCCACCAGCTCGCGGAGCGCGTGGTAGGCGCTCGCCTGCGCCTCCTGGATGCGCGGGATGTGCTGCGAGCGCGTCACGATCACGTGGTCGGCGAGCTCTTCCTCGGCGACCCGTCCGCCGTCGTACCCGACCATCGCGATCGTGAGCAGGCCACGGCCGCGGGCCTCTTCGAGCGCCGCGATCACGTTGCCCGAGCTGCCGCTGGTCGACAGCGCAAGCAGGGCGTCGGCACGGCGGCCGTAGGCGATCACCTGGCGGGCGAAGATCGCATCGGTCCCGATGTCGTTGGCGATCGCCGTGAGGATCGCGGGGTCCTCGGTCAGGTCGATCGACCGCCGCGCGGGCCATCCCTGGGGCGCGGCGCGGAAGTCGGCTACCGCGTCCATGGCATCGGTCGCGGAGCCGCCGTTGCCGAGGGCCAGCAGCTTCCCTCCGGCGTCGAAGACGTCGCGAAGCGCCTCGGCCGCGGCCTGCAGCTCGTCGCGTCCCTCGCCGAGCGTCTGCGCCCGCAACTCGCCGACCTCCTCGGCCTTCATCAGCACCGACCGGCGCACGTCGTCGAGCACGGCGTCGAGGTCGCGCTCGCTCTCGCCCAGGAACGGATAGAGGAAGCTCGAGGCGCCGGTGTCGTGGAGGGGGCCGGCCTTCCGGCCCTCCAGCAGCCCGCGGTGCTCGAAGAACACGTGCACGAGCTCCCACAGCACGTGGTAGGTCGTCTCCACGATCTCCTGACGCACGAAGGGGTCGTCCACCGCCGGCTCGAGCTCCCACTCGGCCCCGGCGGGAGCGAAGGCGATCGTCAGGCAGCCGCGCCCCCGCGCGAGCGCCAGGGCCGCGGCGGCCTCGTCGGCGGGGTCTGGCTCGAACGCGATCGCGATGTCGTCCGGCTCGGTGACGAGCTCCGCCTGCGTCGGGAGCGGTCCTCCCTCGAGCGAGAGACCGATTGCGGGCAGCGCGCGTTTGCCGACGATCACGGGGTGCACGAACTCGACGGCCACGTGGCGCACGTCCGAGCGTGCCGCGGGGGAGTGGCCGAGCGCCACGAGCCGCCCGCCGCGGGCGAAGCGCTCTGCCATCGCGTGGCAGAGCCGGGCGATCCGCTCCGCCTCCGTCGCGAAGAAGCGCTCGTTCGAGCGAGTGCGCAGCTCGAGCAGCCCGTCGAGCCGGGCGCCGAGCGCGCCGGCATGCCCGACGTGGCTCAAGCCGGCGCCCCCGCGCGCTCGGCTACGCCTGCCAGCCAGTCCCGCAGCCCGTCCACGCCCTCGCCGGTGCGCGCGCTCACGAGCATGCGCTCCACGCCCGGGTTGACGGCGTCGAGGTTGTATAGGAAGCGGTCGAGGTCAAAGTCGAGATGCGGCAGCAGGTCGATCTTGTTGACCACCACGAGCTCGCAGGTCCGGAACATCAGCGGGTACTTGAGGGGCTTGTCCTCGCCCTCGGTCACCGCGGACACCATCAGCCGAGCGTCCTCCCCCACGCGGAACTCGGCTGGGCAGACCAGGTTGCCGACGTTCTCGATCACGAGCAGGTCGAGCTCGTCGAGCGGCACGCCGGGCAGCGCGGACCGCACCATGTTCGCGTCGAGATGGCACTCCCCGCCGAAGCCGGGGTCGGTGTTGAGCTGCGTGACCGGCACATGCAGGGACGCGATGCGGTCCGCGTCGTAGCTCCCCTGGACGTCGCCCTCGAGCACGCCGGCACGCACCCCGTCCAGCCCGCGCAGCACGCGCTCGAGCAGGGAGGTCTTGCCGGCCCCGGGCGCGCTCATGAGGTTCACGACCCTGACCGAGGCGCGGTCGAAGTCCTCCCGGTTCGCGCGCGCGATCGTGTTGTTCGCGTCGAGCGCGTCGGTTACGACCTTCACCTTCGTGCGGTGCATCTCTCCTCCCGGGCCGCTACATCGACTCGATCTTCAGATACCGGCGTATCTCGGGAATCTCGCGCCAGGCCAGCGCCCCGAGCCCCGCGAGCAGCAACAGGCCTAATGCCTTGCTCATGGTCCACCTCCTCCCTTCTCCCGCTCGGCTTCCGCGAGCTCCTCGACCAGAGAGACGACAAGCTCGACCGCGCGGTCCACGGCCTCCCGCACCGGCTCGCTGAGCTCTCCCACGAGCTCCTCCTCGTCCCCGGTCATCCTGACGGCCGGCTCGCACCCCACCACCAGCACGCGCTCGGGCACCTCCCCGAGCTGGCGCGCCAGGGAGAGCACCTTCACAGGGTCCATGCCGTGGGCGTCGAGAAGGACCTCACCCTCGTCGTCGAGCCGGGGCTCGACCACGAACAGCGTTCCTGGCGGATCGCCGCGCGGCATGGCGTCGACGAACACGGCGGCGTCGTAGCCGTCCCCGAGCGCGTACATGAGGTCCATGCCGCGAATCCCGAAGTCGCCGACCTCGACTCCTTGGGGCAGCTCCCTGGCCGCCAGCCGGCGCGCCACCTCCACGCCGAAGCCGTCGTCCGCCATGAAGACGTTGCCGATTCCCGCCACGAGGATCCGCGTGCGCGGGGGCGCCGGTTCGGCGAGCGGCTCCAGCTCGTCCGGCGAGAAGAAGAAGCGATGACCCGGCTGCCTCATCTCTCCGAGATCGCGGCCCGGGTCCCCCTCGACCACGACCGCGAGCTGAACCGCCCCTTCGATGTCCTGGTGGACGCCCTCGACCACCCCGACCATTCCAGCCACCGCCTGGTCGAGGACATCGCCTCCGGCGCGCGGCCGCAGCACCACGCGGCTACCGCGGGCGATCTCTACGCCCCCGACGGCGACCGCCCGCGGGGCGGGCGTTTTCAGCTCCTCGAATCCGTCCATCCGTCCTCCTGGTCTGGCACGTGGCTGAACTCGCGAATTGCGCCGTGGAGCCGGAGAAGCTCCTCTTCGGAGAGAGCCTCGGTTCGCTCGAGGATCTCTCGCGCGCGCGGGTCGGAGTCGCGCATCTCGGCCTTCTCCTCGTCGGTCAGGCTAAGGATGTTCAGCGTGAGGAGCCCGTCGATCTCGCCTCCGTCGAAGAGGTCGCCGGGGCTCTCCGGCGCCACGCGCGGATAGTCCTCCAGGATGATGGGCGAGGCGAGGACCGTGTGACGCTCACCTGGCTCGCCGACCAGCACGGGCCATACTCCATCGTTCCGGCACCGCTCCGCGGCCGGGCGGAGCGCCTCGGGCGGGTCGGTGAGCGACACGAACTGCGCGCCGTCAGCCCGCAGCACGGCGTGCGCCGAGCAGAAGGTCCGCGCGAGCGCGTCCTCGCGCGTGCCGTCCTGCCAGGGCGTGGTGTTGGAGACTCTGACGGTCACGCGGAACAGGCCGCGACCCAGCCGCTCCGCGCCCATCTCCAGCGCCCCCTCGAGCGACTCCCAGCTTCGGACGACGGCGCCGGCGCCTACGGGGAGCAGCTCCTCGTCGCTCCCCGCGGGCACGTGGATGCGGACGAGCTGCGGCGGGTCGAGGGCGTCGAGGCGCAACTCTTCCGCGGCGATCTCCCGCTCGGTGGCCTCCTCCCAGGAAAGGTGCCGCTCTCCCTCTACAGTCAGCTCGTCGACCGGCTGCCGGCCGCTCGGCCCCTCTCGCACGACCTGCCGCCGGACGACGTGGAGGAAGCGCACGCGCACCTCGAGGCTCGCCTCGCCCTCCGCCTCGAGGAGACATTGGGTCTGGCTGAGCCAGGGGTCGTCGACGCGGCCCTCGCTGTGACCGCGCGGGTATACGCCGCCAAAGGTCCAGCGCCGGCGGTTCTTCAGCGCGGAGCGCCGGTAGGGCCAGAGGATGTAGCCCTCGTAGAGCACGGCGTCGGCGATCTGACGGACCGGGTCCATGCCTAGTCGCGTGCCTCCGGGCCGGTGTGAAGCAGCGAGTCCACCGTGTCCTCCCAGGTCAGGAGGGCGTTCCGCGCCCTGTAGGCGTGCAGGCGCTCGAAGGCGTCCCTGCGCAGCCTGAGCCAGGCGCTGTTGGGGAAGTGACGGTTCATCATGTCGCGCCACGCCGCCACGGGGAGGCGGAAGCTCGCCTCCTCGCTCCAGGCGATCGGCCGCACCTGAAGCCGGCCCTCGGCGTCGGTGTAGAAGACCGTGCCGCCGAAGAGGAACTCCAGCGGCACCTCGCCGCCGGCGAGGGCCTCGAAGTACTTCGAGGCCGCCACCTCGAGGTCATAGGTGCAGGTCACCGGAAGCTCCACGACCGTGCTGCCGCTGAAGGCGGGCACGACCACGGCGAGGTTCGTCCAGTGGAGGCTGCGCAGGCTCCTGTCCCACTGCTCG
>JBKPHS010000082.1:0-11324 GCA_046729975.1 Actinomycetota bacterium | reverse complement strand
TGGCGGCTACCGCTCGGACGACATGTGGAGGGAACCCCGGCGCTCACTACCGCATCGAGGCAGCTGGGCCACTCCAGGCGCTGCCGCGGAGCGAGCTCCGCACTTCGAGAACCGATATCGGGGCGCCCGGATTTGAACCGGGGACCTCACCGACCCGAACGGTGCGCGCTACCAGGCTGCGCCACGCCCCGAGGGGTGCAAGTCTAGCCTCGAGGCGCCCGCCACCTCACGCCGGAGGACGTCCCAGCGTTAACTCGAGGACGGCATCGAAGCGAAGGAGCGATACATGACCGGCCAAGCCGTTTACACCACGTGGCGAAGCCCGATCGGCGAGCTGCGGTTGGCGGCCTCGGACGGCGTGCTGAACGAGATCCGCCTCCCCGGCCGCCGACCGGACGGTGCCGGGCCCTCGGACCCGGGGCCGTTCGCCGACGCGATCGCACAGCTCCGCGAGTACTTCGCGGGCGCGCGCACGACCTTCTCGATCCCCTTCGAGCCGAACGGCAGCGCGTTCGAGCGCACCGTCTGGAAAGCGCTCCTCGACGTGCCATACGGGAGCACCGTGAGCTACGGCGAGCTGGCTGAGCGCATCGGCCTGCCCGGCAAGGCCCGCGCTGTGGGCTGGGCGAACGGCCGCAACCCGATCCCGATCGTCATCCCCTGCCACCGGGTGATCGGCAGCGACGGCTCGCTCGTCGGCTACGGCGGCGGCCTCGAGCTGAAGCGGACGCTGCTCGAGCTCGAGCACGCGCTGCCCGCGCGGTTGCCAGTTGCGTAGGCCTAGCCCGGCCTGCCGTCCTCCCCGATTTGGAGAACGGAGAGGAAGGCCTCCTGCGGCACCTCGATGCGGCCGACCTGCTTCATCCGCTTCTTGCCCGCCTTCTGCCTCTCGAGCAGCTTGCGCTTTCGCGTGATGTCGCCGCCGTAGCACTTGGCGATCACGTCCTTGCGCATCGGCTTGACGGTCTCGCGGGCGATGACCTTCGTGCCGATCGAAGCCTGGATCGCTACCTCGAACTGCTGGCGGGGGATCTGCTTCTGGAGGCGCTCGGTAAGCGCACGGCCCGCCGCGTACGCCTTGTCGCGGTGGACCACCATCGACAGCGCGTCGACCATGTCGCCCGCGAGCAGGATGTCGAGCTTCACGAGATCGGCGGGCCGCAGGCCGATCAGCTCGTAGTCGAGCGATGCGTAGCCGCGCGTGCGCGACTTGAGCTGGTCGAAGAAGTCGAGCACGATCTCGGCGAGGGGCAGGTCATAGCGGATCTGCACGCGCGCCTGCGAGAGGAAGTGCATGTCCACGTGTGTGCCGCGGCGCTCCTGGCAGAGCTCCATCACCGCGCCCACGTGCTCCTTCGGGCACAGGATCGTGGCGCGGATGAACGGCTCGCGGATCTCGGCGATGCGGGCACGGTCCGGCATGTCCGTCGGCGAGTGGACCGCGAGCTCGGTGCCGTCCGTGAGCGTGACCTCGTACTCGACGTTCGGCGTCGTCGCCAGCAGCTCGAGGTCGTACTCGCGCTCGAGGCGCTCGCGCACGATGTCCATGTGCAGCAGGCCGAGGAAGCCGCAGCGGAAGCCGAAGCCGAGTGCCTGCGAGGTCTCGGGCTCCCATGTGAGCGCCGCGTCGTTCAGCGCGAGCTTCTCGAGCGCGTCGCGGAGGCCCTCGAAGTCGTCGGTGTCGACCGGGAACAGGCCGCAGAACACCATGGGCTTGATCTCGCGGTAGCCCGGCAGCGCCTCCGACGCCGGGTTCGCGCGAGTTGTGAGGGTGTCACCAACGCGCAGCTGTGAGACGTCCTTGACGCCGGTGATCACGTAACCGACCTCCCCGGCCCGGAGTCGGTCCACCGGCGTCATCTGCGGGCCGAAGAAGCCGATGTCGTCGATGTCCGCCTCGGTGCCCGTCTGCATCGCGCGGATCGCGTCGCGCTTGCGGAGCTCGCCGTCGACCACACGCACGTAGGCGATCACTCCGCGGTACTGGTCGAACTCCGAGTCGAAGATCAGGGCGCGCGGCGGAGCGCCCGTGTCTCCCTCCGGGGGCGGGATGCGCCGCACGATCGCCTCGAGCAGGTCTTCGACAGCATCGCCGGTCTTGGCCGAGAAGCGCAGGATCTCGTCGGCGGGCTCGCCGAGCAACTCCGAGATCTCGCCGGCGACGCGATCGGGCTCCGCGCCCGGCAGGTCGATCTTGTTCAGGGCCGGTATGAGCTCAAGGCCCGCGTCGACCGCGAGGTAGGTGTTCGCGAGCGTCTGCGCCTCCACACCCTGCGACGCGTCGACGACCAGCAGGGCGCCGTCACACGCCGCCAGCGAGCGCGACACCTCGTATGTGAAGTCCACGTGCCCCGGCGTGTCGATCAGGTTCAGGCGGTAGGTCTCCCCGTCCCTGGCGGCGTACTCCACCCGCACGGCCTGGGCCTTGATCGTGATCCCGCGCTCGCGCTCGAGCTCCATCGAGTCGAGCAGCTGCGGCCGGTGGTTGCGGGAATCGACCGCCCCGGTCATCTCCAGGATGCGGTCGGCAAGAGTCGACTTGCCGTGGTCGATGTGGGCGATGATCGAGAAGTTGCGGATGTTCCGCGCGGGCGACGTCACGGCGCCTGATGCTACGCGGGACTCGCCGGAGCGCCCAGGGCCGGCAACGGGCGGTTATCCGCACCGGAAGACGCCAGCCAGCCTCACGGGCGACCGCGAGTCGGGTTGCCAGATTGGATGGGCAATCCACCTTCGAAAGGGACTCGCATGCCCACTGCCACCGACCTCAAGCTCTCCGGCCGCGTAGTCACGCCCGGCGACGCCGCCTGGGACGCTTCCCGCCAGGCCTTCAACCTCACCCTCGACCAGCGCCCCGCGCTCATCGCCTACCCGAACGGCACCGACGACGTCGCGGCGATCGTCGAGTACGCGAAGGCAGGCGGCCTGCGCGTCGCCCCGCAGAGGACGGGCCACAACGCCGGCCCGCTCGGCTCTCTCGAGGACACGATCCTGCTCAAGACCTCCGAGATGAAGGGCGTGGAGATCGACGCCGATGATCGCCGTGCCCGCGTCAACGCCGGCGCACAGTGGCAGGACGTGGTCCCGAAGGCGTCCGAGCTCGGCCTCGCCGCCCTGCACGGCTCGGCTCCGGACGTCGGCATCGTGGGCTACTCGCTCGGCGGCGGCGTGGGCTGGTACGCGCGCAAGCACGGCCTCCAGTCCAACAGCGTCACGGCGATCGAGGTCGTGACCGCCGACGGCCGTCTCGTACGGGCCGACCATGACAACGAGCCCGACCTGTTCTGGGCGCTCCGGGGCGGCGGCGGCAACTTCGGCGTCGTGACTGCGATCGAGTTCGAGCTCTACCCAATCCGGCAGGTCTACGCCGGGGCCCTGTTCTTCCCGTTCGAGCGCTCGAGCGAGGTGCTGCATGCCTGGCATGAGTGGACGGATGCCGTTCCCGAGGAGGTCACGTCGGTGGGCCGGGTCCTCCAGTTCCCGCCCCTTCCGGACATCCCGGAGCCCCTGCGCGGCAACTCCTTCGTGGTGGTCGAGGCCGCCTACGTCGGGAGCGAGGCCGGCGGCGCCGAGCTGCTGCGGCCGATCCGCGAGCTCGGCCCGCAGATGGACACCTTCGCGATGGTCCCGCCGGCTGCCCTGAGCGGGCTGCACATGGATCCACCGGAGCCGGTCCCGTACATGAGCGGCGCGATGCTGACGCGCGAGCTCCCGTCCAAGGCCATCGACGACCTGGTGGCCGTCACCGGGCCGGGCTCGGGCTCTCCGCTGCTGTCGGTTGAGCTGCGGCACACCGGGGGCGCGCTGTCGCGGACCGAGCAGCACCACGGCGCACTCGCCTCGGTCCCGGGCTCCTTCCTGATGTTCGCGGTCGGGGCGCTGATGGACGAGTCCGCCGCACCCGCGCTCGACGCGCATCTGGCGCTCGTGAACGACGCGCTCGAGCCGCACCACGCCGGGCTGTTCCTCAGCTTCGTCGAGCGGACTGTCGAGACGGAGGCTGTCTACGACAGCGGCACGTTCGAGCGGCTCCGCGCCGTGAGGGCGCAGTACGACCCGGACGATCTGGTCCGGGCCAACCACCGGATCCCACCCGCACCGACTCGCACCTAGGACCTGGAGGACTCGCAAATGCAATCCCCCCGCAACTTCGCCGCCCGCGCGGGCCGCTGGAGCGCTCGCCACAAGAAGACCGCCATCTTCGGTTGGCTCGCGTTCGTGATCGTGGCCGCCGTCCTCGGCGGCTCGGTCGGGCTCAAGACGATCGCCGACGAGGACCTCTCGCCGGGCGAGTCCGGCCGCGCGGAGACCGCAATCGCGGACCACTTCCCCAAGAACGCGGACGAGTCCGTGCTCGTCCAGAGCTCGAAGCTGACGGCGAGGGACGCCGGCTTCAAGGCCGCGGTGGCAGACGCGGCGAAGCGGGTCGGCGCTGAGCCGGGCGTCGAGGACGTCCGGACGCCGTACGACAAGGGCGGCAAGGGCCAGATCTCGCGCGATGCCCATTCGGCACTGATCACGTTCGAGATCAGGGGGGACGACGACAAGGCTGAGGAGCTCGTCGACGGGCCGCTCGACGCGACCGCCGCCGCGCAGAAGGCCAACCCCGGCTTCCGAATCGAGCAGTTCGGCGACGCGAGCGCCGACAAGGCGCTGTCGCAGGTCTTCGAGGACGACTTCCAGAAGGCGGAGACGACCTCGCTGCCGCTCACGCTGATCATCCTGCTGGTGGCCTTCGGGGCTCTCGTCGCGGCGCTCGTGCCGCTGTTCGTCGCCGGCACGTCGGTGCTAGCCACGATTGGCCTGCTCGCGCCGGTCAGTCAGCTCTTCCCGATGGACGAGGCCATCTCGTCCGTTGTGCTGCTGGTCGGGCTGGCTGTCGGCGTCGACTACTCGCTCTTCTACCTACGGCGCGAGCGCGAGGAGCGGGCGGCCGGCCGCGACAAGGACGCGGCGCTAAACGCCGCCGCGGCCACGTCGGGCCGCGCGGTCCTGATCTCGGGCCTCACAGTGATAATCGCGATGGCCGGGATGCTGATCACCGGTTCCCCGACCTTCGCTTCCTTCGGCATCGGCACAATCATCGTCGTGGCCGTCGCGATGGTCGGCTCGGTGTCGTTCCTGCCCGCGATGCTCGCCGCACTCGGCGACAGGGTCGAGAAGGGCCGGATCCCGTTCCTGCACCGGCTCCGCCGCCCCGCCGGTGAATCGCGCGTGTGGGGCGCCGTCCTGGACCGCGTGCTGAGGCGTCCCGTCGTCTCGGCGGTCGTCGCCACCGCGCTCCTGGTCGCGCTCGCGGTCCCGGCGCTCGGGCTGAACCTGACGCAGTCAGGCACCGACACTCTCCCGCGGGACATCCCGATCATGAAGACCTACGACCGCATGCAGGCCGCCTTCCCGGGTGAGGGCAATCAGGCGTCGGTCGCCGTTCAGGGCGGAGACGTGACCTCGCCGCAGGTGACGGCGGCGATCGCCGAGCTCCGGAGGCAGGCGGTCGCGAGCGGCCGTATGTACGAGCCGATGACGGTGAACGTCAGCCCCGACAAGAAGGTGGCCTCGGTCGACATCCCGATGGCGGGCGACGGCGCGGACGGGGAGTCGATCGCCGCACTCAGCAAGCTTCGCGAGGACATCATCCCCGCGACGATCGGGCAGACGAGCGCGAAGGCCGACGTGACGGGCCAGACAGCCCAGTCGGAGGACTTCAACCAGCTGATGAGCGACAAGGCGCCGCTGGTCTTCCTGTTCGTCCTCTCGCTGGCGTTCGTGCTGCTGACGATGACCTTCCGGTCGATCGTGATCCCGATCAAGGCGATCGTGCTGAACCTGCTCTCGGTGGGCGCCGCATACGGTCTGCTCGTGCTCGTGTTCCAGGACGGCCGCTTCGAGGATCTGCTCGGGTTCGAGTCGATCGGCGGAATCGTGTCCTGGCTGCCGATGTTCCTGTTCGTGATCCTCTTCGGGCTGTCGATGGACTACCACGTGTTCATCCTCACGCGCGTGCGCGAGGCGGTCGACAAGGGAATGTCGACGGAGGACGCGGTGTCGCACGGGATCAAGACCACGGCGGGCGTGGTCACGAGCGCGGCCATCGTGATGGTGGCGGTGTTCGGGATCTTCGCGACGCTCCAGTTCGTCGACTTCAAGATGATGGGCGTCGGCCTCGCGGCGGCGATCCTGATCGACGCGACGATCATCCGCGGCGTCCTGCTCCCCGCCGTAATGAAGCTCCTGGGCGACTGGAACTGGTACCTGCCGAAGTCTCTTCGGTGGCTGCCCAGGGTCACCCACGAGCCGGCAAGCGAGCCCGCACGGGCATAGCTCGCAGACCCGAGGCGAGCTTGGACCGGCGCCCGTCGCAAGGCGGGCGCCGGTCTACGGACCTCGCTCAGCGGCGCCGCCGGGAGAGCAGCAGGTCGCGGATCTGGCGCGCCTCCGGGATCCGCAGCGCCCACACGGCCGCGGCGTACGCCACGGCGCCCGCCGCGAGTGCGGCGCCCACCGATACGGCCTGCGCCCCGAGCGCGCGGCCGAGCCCCTTGTCGAGCGCCCACCACACCCCGTACGAGACCGCGCAAAGGAGCGCAGCGGCGGCGAGCATCCGCAGAGCAGCGCCCAGAGTGCGTGCCCCGTCGATCCCGCCGAGCTCCCCACGCAGCAGCCAGCCCTGCGCGATCGTCATGCCGAGAGTGCCGACGACGGTTCCGATCACGATGCCCGCTATGCCGAAGGGGCTGTACAGCGCGAGCGCCACAGCCGCGTTTAGCAGCAGGTTCGCGCCG
Source organism: Actinomycetota bacterium (assembly GCA_046729975.1). Classification (GTDB taxonomy): domain Bacteria; phylum Actinomycetota; class Thermoleophilia; order Solirubrobacterales; family Thermoleophilaceae; genus JBKPHS01. The sequence continues at coordinate 4,542 of JBKPHS010000082.1, read as the reverse complement.
GCCAGCGCGGTCGTCGCCCAGGGCTGCTGGAGGCTGAAGAAGGTCCGTGAGAACAGCAGGCTGACGCCCTGGGCGGGCAGCGAGAACGCCCACCAGAACATCGCCTCGGACACCAAGTCGGTGGCCTGTGCGTCGAACTCGCCGCGCTCGTAGACGAGCCGGGTGATCGGCTCCGCCAGCACCGCCATCAGTGCCGCGGAGGGGATCAGTAGCAGCAGGATCTGGCGCATGCCGTTCGCCATCGTGCGGCGCATGTCGTCGCGGGCGCCACGCGCCGCGAAGCGGCTCAGCGTCGGGAAAAGGATGGTCGCGATCGCGACCGCGAACAGCCCCTGCGGCAGCTGGTAGATGCGGAACGCCTTGTCGATCGCCGCCGGCGCCTGATCGGATACGAGCGTGCCGAAGAACGAGTTGATCAGCAGGCTGAAGTTGATCAACCCGAGCGCGATGGTCACCGGCAGCATCAGCTTGAGGACGCGCACCACGTCCGGGTGCCGCCAGTCGAGCGAGAACGTGAAGCGGCCACCGCGGCCGCGCAGCCACGGGATCGGCAGGACTAGCTGCACGATCGTGCCGGCGAGCACGCCCCAGGCGTACGCGTAGATCTCGTCCTCCGCGGGATAGAGCGGCGTGAGCCCGACCAGCGCCCCGATGATCACGAGGTTCCAGGCGACCGGTGCGAGTGCCGGCACGCTGAAGTGCTCGAACGAGTTCAGCATCCCGACGATCAGCCCCGACAGCGCCAGCAGCAGGACGATCGGGAACATGATCCGGGCGAGGTTGACCGTCAGATCCCGCAGCTCCGGCTGGTCGTCGAAGCCGGGTGTGACCAGCTGCATGATCGGGCCGGCGGCGACGATGAACAGCGCCGTCAGCCCCCCGAGGATCAGGCAGATCATGAAGAACAGGCTCGAGGCGACGCGGAAGGCCTCCTTCTTCTCGCCGCGCTCGAGCAGCTCGGTGAAGACGGGGACGAAGGCGCCCTGCAGCGCGGCGTCGGCGAACAGGGCCCGCACCAGGTTCGGCACCTGAAACGCGATCGTGAACGCCGACATCGCGCCACTGACGCCGAAGTAGCTGGCCGCGACGATCTCCCGGATGAGTCCCGCGACGCGCGACAGTCCGGTCGCGAACGAGAAGAATGCTGTGCTGCGCGCGAGCCTTCCCCGCCGCTCGGCGGGGGCCTCCTGCCTCCCCGCCGTGCGTGCGGTGGGCGCCGCCGGCGGCGAGGCGGCTTCGCGGTCGGCGGCCGTCACAGGGCCGCTAACATAGTCCGCCGCCGTGCCCCGAGCGCGGCGTACTCATTCATGGCCAACATCGCCTCACAAGAAAAGCGCATTCACCGGGCGGAGCGGGAGCGGCTCGAGAACCGGCGCTACACCTCGGCGATCAAGACCTACTTCCGCCGGCTCGAGGACGCTGTCCAGGCGGCTGACGCCGAGCGTGCCGACGCGGAGCACCGCGCGCTCGTCTCGCAGATCGACCGCGCCGTCAGTCGCGGCGCCCTGCACGCGAACAACGGATCGCGCAAGAAGGCGCGCGCGGCCCGCCTGCGCTCGAGCCTCTAGGCGACCGCAAGCGCTCGGGCTGCCCGGGGTCGCGTGGCCCACGGCACGAGGTCGCAGTTAAGCCCCTATGTCGGGCTCAACTGCAGTCTCGTCCGCAACGTCGGTGCCGGCGGGCCGGCGGCGGCGCCGTCAGCCGGCGGCGCGGGCGAGCGCCAACGTGAAGGCTGTGTCCTCGTCGAGGCCGCCTCTCCCGCCCCCGCGCGTCTCGACCTCGAGGTCGGCGAAAGCGCAGATCGCGGCCTCGAGCGCCTCCCGGTCGGCCTTCCGGGCGCGGGCCACGACGCGCTTCGCGAGCCACGGCGGCAGCCTGAGCTCGGAGGCGACCCGCTGCTCGGAGAGGCCCGCCTCGAGCAACTCCGCCGCGCGATGAACCTCGCGCAGCCGGCGCACCAGCGGGAAGGCGAGCCGGGTCCCGCCCTCATGCTGGGTGAGACTCTCGGCGAGGGCGAACGCCTCGGCAAGCTCGCCGGCGACGATCGCGTCGGCGAGATCGTAGGCCCCCGCCGCGGGGTCGCCGGCGGCGAGTCCGACCACGTCCTCGCTCGATATCCGCGTCGAGGGATGGACTGTGAGCGCCAGCTTCTCGAGCTCACGCGCAAGCCGCTGCTGACGCGCTCCGACGCGCGCGACAAGCTCCTTCGCGGCCTCGGGCTCGAGCTGAAGCCCGAGCTCGTGCGCACGGCCGATGCACCACTTCGGCAGCTCCCACGGCTTCGGCGCCTCGTACTCGCGCACCTCCCCGCCGGCGTTCTTCACGGCCTGGACGAGCCGGGCGACCACCTTCTTGCCGCGCGCGACGAGCACGAGGACCGTGTCTTGCGGCGGCTCGCCGAGCGCGCGCTCGAGGGGCTCGAGGTCGCCTGCCTTCCACGACTCCACGCCGTCCGCGAGGAGGTAGCGGTCGCCGGCGGCAAAGGTGAGCGTCGCAAGGGCGGCGGCGACGTCGGCCGGCCCCGCCGGCGGGGCGTCGAAGGTCTCGAGCGCGCCCGGTCCCTGCTCCTCCTCGGCCCGCTTCCTGACGCGCCCGCGCCAGGCGTCGATCTTGGCGTCGTCCTCGCCGTAAATGAGATAGACGGGCTTCAGGCCGGCCACGAGGCTTCGAGTCTAGGGCGCGGTCGAGACGTGCATCCGGCCGCCCTCGACGGTCAGCGTCACCGTGCCGTCGCGGTCGGTGCGGTAGTTGCGCGGCACGGCCTCGCCGAGCGCGGCGAGCGTCTCCGGCGCCGGATGGCCGTAGCGGTTGTGCTCGCCGACCTCGATCGCCGCTACCTCGGGCCGAAGGCGGCGCAGCACGGCCGGCAGCCCAGGGTCGCGGCTTCCGTGGTGAGGCACCTTCATGGCGTCGACGTCTGGCAGGTCGAGCCCCTCGAGCGCCGGGCTCTCAGCGTCCGCGGACAGGAACAGGTCGAAAGACCCGACGCTTACGACCGTCGTCACCGCGCGCAGGTTGGGGTCGCTCGGCGCGGGCCCCGGCGGCCGCGATGGGGGCGAGAGCACGTTCACCCGCAGCGAGCCCGCTCGCAGCGACTGCCCGGCTCTGGCCGGCAGCCTGCGGATCCCGCGACGGTCGGCCTCGGCGAGCAGCGCCCGGAAGTCCCGATCTGCCGTCCCGTCGCCGCCGTCCAGGAGAAGGCCGACCGGGAAGCGCTCGATCACCTCGCGCAGCCCGCCGTGGTGATCCGCCGATGCGTGCGTCGCGACTACGGCGCTCAGGCGCCTGACGCCGGCGCTCCGGAGTAGCCTCGCCACGCGGGCCTGCTCGGGCCCACCGTCGAACAGCAGCGCGGAGCCATCGGGGTGTTGGATCAGGGTGGCGTCGCCCTGACCAACGTCCAGGAAGCGGACCGTCAGCGCGCCCGGTGGACCAGGCGGTGCGACGGCGCGCAGGGCGAGCAGCGCTGCGAGCGCGGCCACGCTCGCCGCGATCGCGGTGCGGCTCTGCGGCCGCAGCAGACGCCAGCGCACGGCCGTCGAGTCGAGGACCGCCGCAAGGCGCGCCCGCAGGGCCAACGCCCCCACGGCGGCCCCCGCGAGCAAGGCGTAAGTCGCGGCCACCGCCCAGCCCGAGCCGAGCGGCAGGGCAAGCTGGGAACCCGGCGCCTCGGCAAAACGCCGCGCCACGGCCCGCAGGTATCCGAGCAGCAGCCCGTTCACCGCGCCGACCCATTCGAGCGGCACGCCCGTTGCGCCGAGTTGGGCGGCGCCGGCGTCGAGCATGCCGATCCACATGACGGGCGCGACCGCAGGCAGCGCCGCCAGGTTGGCGGCCAGGCCCGCAAGGGGCACCGAGCCGAAGTGGTGTGCTGCCAGCGGCGCCGTCGCGACCGAGGCGGCCACCGTCATCGCGACTCCTTCCGCCAGCGGCCGCGGCAGCCGCGTGAGGCGCCGCCGCAGCGGCGGGGCGAGTACCAGGATGCCGGCGACCGCTGCGAACGAGAGCTGCCACCCCGGGTCTCCGGCCACGCGCGGATTCAGCGCGAGCGTGACGCCCGCCGCCAGCGACAATGCGTACCAGCGCGACGCGGGCCGGCTCAGGGCGAGCGCGGCGAGACCGGCGGCGCCCATGACGGCGGCGCGCTGGAGAGACGGCCCGGCGCCGGCGAGTGGCACATAGACCGCGATCAGCGCGAGCAGGCCGGCGACGCGGCCGCGCACTCCAAGACCCGCCGCGACGAGGAGGGGCAGCGCGAGCGCGCAGAGCAGCATCACGTTCTGTCCCGACACGGCGAGGAGATGACCTAGGCCGCTGTCACGGAAGTCGTCGCGAACGGCGGCCGGGATCGCCTCGTCCTGTCCGAGCACCATGCCGCGAGCGAGCGCCCCGTCCGGCGGGGACAGCCCGGAGGCGAGCGCGCGCTCCGCGCGGCGGCGCATCGCGTCGACGGCGCCGGCGAACCCGCCGCGCCTGCGGCCGGTGGGGCGCATACGGTCGACCAGGAGCTCAGCCGCGATGCCGTGCCGGCGGAGGTGCGCC
>JBKPHS010000081.1:0-17220 GCA_046729975.1 Actinomycetota bacterium | reverse complement strand
CTCCTGAACGTCACCCCCTACGACAAGTCCTCGATCAAGTCGATCGAGAAGTCCATCATGGAGTCCGACGTCGGCCTGACCCCCTCGAACGACGGAAACGTGATTCGCCTGACGATCCCGGAGTTGACCGAGGAGCGCCGCAAGGAGCTGGTCAAGGTGGTGCGCCACATCGCCGAGGAGGGCCGGGTGGGGATCCGCAACGTCCGCCGCGAGGTGATGCACGACCTGCGGGAGCTCAAGCAGGAGGGCGAGGTCGGCTCGGACGAGGAGCGCCGCGCCGAGAGCGAGCTTCAGAAGCTCACCGACGGACGGATCGGCGAGATCGACGAGTTCCTCGCCGGCAAGGAAGAAGAGATCCTCGAGGTCTAGCGAGGTCGGCTCTTCCCCGGCGGCATGAGCGCGCGCTACGTCGCCATCATCATGGACGGGAACGCGCGCTGGGCGAAGGAGCGCGGCCTGCCGGTGCTGGAGGGCCACCGCCGCGGCGCCCAGGCACTCAAGCAGACGGTCCGGAACGCCGTCAGGCTCGAGCTCCGCGAGCTCACCGTGTACGCGTTCTCGACGGAGAACTGGACGCGGCCCCGGGACGAGGTCGACGGGCTGATGGCGATGTTCGCCGAGCTGATCGAGTCCGAGACGCCGGAGCTCGACGAGGAGGGCGTGCGGATGCGCTTCGTCGGGCGGCGCGACCGCGTCTCCCGGGAGCTTCTCGAGCGCATGGACTGGGCGGAGCGGGTCACAGCCGGCAATTCGCGCATGAAGCTGTTCGTTGCGTTCGACTACGGCGGCCGCGCGGAGCTCGTGGACGCGGCGCGCAGGTTCGAGGGCGGCGGGGAAGAAGAGTTCGCCAAGCAGCTCTACGCGCCCGAGATGAACGATCCCGACCTCCTGATCCGCACGAGCGGCGAGCGGCGGCTGTCGAACTTCCTGCTGTGGCAGTGCGCCTATTCGGAGCTCGTGTTCTCGGATGCGCTCTGGCCGGACTTCGATCACGACGAGCTGGCGCGCGCGCTCGAGGAGTTCTCGGAGCGCGAGCGCCGCTTCGGGGCCCGATAGCAATGGCGGCGCGGGGCCGGCGGCGGCGCCGGCGGCGCTCCGACCTCGGGCCGCGCGTGCTCGCGGCGCTGCCCGCGATCGCGTTCGCCATCTTCATCGTGGCCGAGGGCGGGCTCGTCTTCGCGCTCGGGCTCGTGGCCCTGGGCGTGCTCGCGCTGGCCGAGCTCTACCGGATGATGGGCCAGGCCCGGCCCGCCGCGGTCGCGGGCTTCATGGCGCTGGCGGGCGTCGTGCTGGCCGCCAACTACGGCGACCAGTTCCAGATCCTGCTGGCGCTCGTGATCGCGGTGCCGGTCACGTTCTTCTTCACTCTCCTGCGTCCCCGGCGGGAGAACGCCTCCTGGGCGATGGCGGTCGTGCTTTTCGGCGTCCTCTGGATCGGGCTCGCATTTGCCCACGCGGTGCTGCTGCGCAAGCTCGACCACGGGGGCGCGCTCGTGGTGGACGTCCTGATCGGGACCTTCGTCGGCGACACCTGCGCCTACTTCGGCGGCCGCGCGTGGGGCAGGACGCCGCTCGCTCCGCGGGTGTCGCCGAACAAGACGCTCGAGGGGCTGCTCACCGGGATAGCCGGCGGGACGCTGGCCTTCTGGCTGTTCGCGATCTCGTACCAGGACTGGTTCCCCGGCGCGGACGCGCTTCTGATCGGCTTCTGCGTGGCCCTCGCGGCGCCGGTCGGGGATCTCTTCGAGTCGCTCGTCAAGCGCGATCTCTCCGTGAAGGACACGGGTCGCTTCTTCGGCGCCCACGGCGGCGTGCTCGACCGCCTCGACGCGGTCTTCTTCACCGCCGTGACCGCGTACTACGTGACGGTCGCGGTCCTGTAGGCCTGGCGCCGCTTGCCGGTGTCAGCTCGCGCGGGCGGCCTCCGACCGGTGGAGACGGTCGAGCCGGTCGTAGATGCGCAGCTCGTCCTCCGGCTGTGGCTCCCGCAACACACGGTTGACGTGCATGTGGGCGAGGCTCTTCGCGATCTCGGAGAGAGGAGTCGCGAGCTCGCCGGCGGCCTCCAGCTCGGCGAGTCGACGCGCCGGGGGAGCGAGCGCAGTCGCGCGCTTTCTCAGGGCGCCGGCCAGTGCCGGGGGCCGGCCTTCACGCACCTCGTGGCGTGCCTCCTCGAGCCGTGACCGGCACGCGCGCAGCTCGATCCCGAGCTCCCTGGGCGCCGGCGCCGCCGGCCCCAGGCGGGCTCGCAGCCCGGCGGCGAGTCCCGACACGGTGGCGCGCTTCTCCTGTGACGCGAGCCCCAGCTCGTCGAGCAGCGCGTCCACGCCGAGCAGGGCCAGATCGAGCCGCGCCTCCGCCTGTTGAGTCTCGGCCAGCAGTTCGACCACGGCCGTGCTGTCCGCAGCGAAGACCGACTCCACCGTGTCGATCGCTGCCGGTCCGCCATAGCGCTCGATCTCCCGGTCGTACGTGTCGAACGCGAGGCGCCAGAGCCGGCCCTGCTCGATTTCCGCCCCCGCCGCCCGCTGCAGCTCCGGCAGCGCGACCTCCTGAAGCGCCGCCGGGTCGCCGTGCATTCGCAGCCTGAGGTGGTGGTCGGGGTCGCTGTAACGGAGGAAGTGCCAGCCGTCGATCGCCTCCCGGTCGGCGAGGCGCGCGCAGAGCGGCGCAAGCGTCTCGCAGAGCGTGCGCTCGACCGCCGCCGGCCCGCCGTAGAGCTTGGCGTACAGCCAGTCCGATCCCGGCGGGAAACGCCGCGCCACGAACGGGATGGCGGCGGGGAGCCGGCGAACCGGCGCGGCGCGCTCACCCGCGGCGCGTCTCCTCGTGAAAGGCACGAGCAGCTCGTGGACGAAGCGACCCTCCGGTCCTTCCACGCAGAGGCCGTCATCCACGCCTGGGATCTCGAAGGCGAGGATGGCGCCTCTGCGGTCCAGAATGGCGAGCAGCCCGTCGACGCAGAGCTGGTTGTCCAGGTCCACGGTGAGCGGATTCCCGCGCTCGTGCACCGCGATGAAGCGAGGAAGCCCGCGCTCCCGGCGGAGCCGCCGGAGGGCGTGGGGAGAGGGCACATCAGCGGCGGCGATCCGCCAGCGCGCGAGCGCAAGCACGGTGCGCCCGGCGCGGACCCGCGGCAGGCTCGCCGCCTCACGGAGCGCGCCCCAGTCGAACGACAGGCCGGACGCACCCTGGTTCTGAAGCATTCCCAGGAGGCGGAACAGAGGGGGAAGCGGCAGGCTGGTCGCCACCGCGCTCGAGACGCGCGGCACCACCCGCCGGCCGAGGCGCTCGGAGCGCAGGACCAACCGGTCGCCGTCGAGCGTGACGAGGAGGTCCGACACTGGGATCCGCCGCTCCTCGGGTGCGCCGGAAGGCCCCAGGTAGTCGATCTCGTATTCGCGCAGCAAGGGGCGACGGACCACGTTCCCGAGCCGCGTCGTCGGCAGGTGCGCCACCTCGGCGAAGACGGCGTCCGGCTCGAGCGACTCCTCGTCGCGCAGATGCTGCTCGACCAGCCGCCGGAGCGCCGGATCGGCGTCGCAGAAGCGGGCGAGCATGCGGGCTCCCGATGGCCCGAAGGCGCCGTGCAGGAACACGAGCTGCGGACTGCCCGGCTCGCCGGCGAGCGTCGCCATCGCGGCGAACGCTCCGGGCAGCTCGGGGAGTTCGGCGGGCGCGATGGCCTGCAGCTCGGCGTCCTGCAGCACGATCTCGGGCCCGCCTGCGCGCGCCGCGTTCATCAGCTTGTCGAGCAGCAAGGTGTCGCGAGGCTGCCACGGAGGGGGCGCGCCTGCCGTGCCGATGGCGTCTTCACCCAGGGCGGGCTCCGGCAACGCCTCGAGCCCGATTCCCGCCTCGTCGTCGAAGGCCTCCAGCATGGGGACGGTCCGCGTCTCGTACCTATCGCGGAACCGTGTCCTCAGCGCTTCGAGTGGATCCTGCCGCGCGCTGTGCAGCAGGCGAAGCCGCTCGACGCCGCGAAGCAGCTCTTCTACGATCTCGCCGCTCAGACCCAGCTCGGGCGCCGGCTTTGCGAGGTCGACCTGAAACAGGTTCCCCGGCTGGATCGGGACGGCGAGCCGCTCGAGCCCTGCGGCGATGGATTCGTAGCGCTCGGGCGCCACCCCGAGGGCGTCCCGATCTAGATCGGACAGGCGGGCCTGAGCATCCCGCAGCACGGCGGCCGGCCGGGTCGTGGACTCCTGCCTCTCGAGCGCCGCGATGAGTGCATGCAGCGCCGGCACTCCAGTCACCGGCGGATCGATGCCCGGCTCGAGCGCCCTCGCGTCGATGAGGTTCCGGACGTACTCGCGCGCCCTTTCGGCCGGGGCCCCTCTTTCCGCGAGCGCCTGTGCCAGCTCGTCCTGTCTCGCCCCACCGGCCGCGCGGTCCAAGATCGCGGCGAGCGGTGGCGTCTCGGCGACCGCGACGAGCCGCCGCTCACCGTCGGCGTTCGCCCGCTCCACGTAGTGAAGCCGGCCAGCCGCCCGATACATCGTGCGGTTTGGCCGGTAGCGCGCCTCGCTCCGAAAGCCCGGCGCAGCCTCGGCGGCTTCCGCCACAGCCGACAGGTAGCTCATGTCGAGGCGCGTGTGCCGGCGGTAGGCGGCGCATGGGGGGAGCCGGAGCGACGTCTCGGCGCCGACCCGTCCGACCGCATAGCCCGCGAACAGCCCGAAGGGCGTGGGCCGGCTGCCCGCGCGCGTCACGTAGCGGACCAACGATCGCTCGACCTTGCGCCCGCGACGGCCGAGTGGATTGGCCCGCCACTCGTCAAGCGCGGCGTGGAAGGCCGGAGACGCGACGTAGATCGCCTCGGCGAGCTCGGGCCGCTCCAGCAGTGCCCGTAGCCGCTCGCGAAGGACCGTACGTGCGTGATCGTCGCCACAATCCGCACATCCGCGACTCCAATCCCGCAGCTCGTCGATCGGGTAGAGCGGCGTCCGAAGGACGAAGAAGCCGGTCGGCTCGGCGGCCGCGGGGGGAACGCTCACGCGGCGCGCCCGGAGCGCACGCCCCACGCGATCGTGAACTCCGGGGCGACGAAGGCCCGGTCCGGATCGCTTAGCGGGCCGCGGAGCTCGTCCACGTCCTCGGCGGTCAGGTCGTCGACGACATGTGCGGCCCGCTCCAGCGCTCGTGTCGTCATCCGGCAAGTCCGTGACCCGCCACGGACGTGGCGGCGCAAGGTCTCCGCCTGGACCTGCTCCAAGCCCGCGACATCCAGCATCGCCGGGAGCCTCGCGCCGAAGGCCGGATCCCAGCCCGCGTGGTCGAGCCCGCTCAGGAACGCGGGCCACGCTCGGTTCCATTCGGGAGCCGGGAACGTCGGCCGGTGCGTCGTGAAGTCGAGGTCGGCCAGGACCACCGTCCCGCCGGGCCGAGCCGCGGCGACGAGGCGCTGGAGGACGGCACCGGGATCCCGCAGGTTGCAGAGCATCAGCCGGCTGTGCACGAGGTCGAACGCCGCTTCCGGCAAACCGTCGCCGGTGACGTCGAGGATTCGCACCTCCGCAGCGGTCCCTCGGAGCCCCTCGCGAAGCGGGCCTTCGTCGATGTCGACGGCGACCACGCGCCCGCGCTCTCCCACCCGTTCGACCATCCAACTGGCCACCGAGCCGCCGCCCGCCCCGACGTCGAGGCAGGCGGCTCCTTCGGCGATTCCAACGGCGGCCAGGTGCCGCAGCGTGTATGGATCGTGATCGTCGGTGAAGTCGCTCACTTGACGACCTTCACCGCGGCGATGCGGGGGGCGTTCAGTGGTAGACGGTCATGACGCAGCCGTTGCTGCTGCAGGAGGTGCACACCGTGCCGGTCGAGCAGCCCTCTGTCGACGCGGGCCTCTCGCCCGGGCGGGGCTTCCGCTCGAGTGGCCGGATGGTCTCCTTGTTGAACTCCAGCGTTTGCCAGAGCAGCTCGATATCCGCCTGCATCGCCTCGAGCTGACCGATGCCGACAGCCTCGCGACCGTGTTCCTCTGCCATGTGGCTCCTCCTCGGAAGTGGACAGCCGTACCGTGGATGAATCTAACTCGCGAGGAATGGGGGAGTCAATCGCGTACGCGGGCAAGCTGGACATCTATACGGGTCAGGTGGGCGACGCCGCCCGCCGGGGCGGGCCAGAGACCAGCATCACCCGGTCCCAGGCTGGCTCGACGCTGCTCGCGGCTGCCGCCAGGGCGAGCCCGACGCCGGCCGCGCCCGTGAGCAGACCGGGGTCCTCGCGCTCGATCCGCCGCCCGGCCTCGTCCCACTCGACGGCGAGGAAGCCACCTAGCGGCTGACCCGGAACACGACGGTCGAGTCCCCACGCGATCCAATCGCGCGCGGCGACGGCAAACCGGACGTCGTCCGTGGCTGCGAACAGGCGACCGAAGAGGTGTGCGAGTCCCAGCGCCCCGTGGCACAGTCCGCAGTCCTGCACGCCCGTTCGGTCGGCCGGGCGGACGGCGGCCGCCTCGGCCTGCTCGAGCGCCGCCCTCTCCCAGTCATCTCTCCCGAGTGCCCGGGCGGCCCTGAGCACGGCGAGAGCCACCCCGGGATCCCCGTAGCACCACGCCGTCCGTGCGCGTTCGGAGCGCGTGCCGGGCTCGATCCAGTAGGGAAGCCCGCCGTCATCGAGGCGCTGCGACAAGAGCCACGCGACGGCCGGGGGTAGCAGCTCCTCGACGCGGCGACGGGCGATGCCGGCGGTATGACAGGACGCGAGCAGAGCGATCACGCCGGGCGTGCCGTGCGCGAGTCCCAGGTCCAGGCGGGCTCCGGCCGGGTTGCCCTTGGCGGCCGAGTCGGACGCCCAGGCGATCCCGCCGTTCACGGGCCTCGCCTGGCCGGCGAGCCGCTCGACGACACGCTCCACGAGCTCCGTGGCGCCTGGCTCCGGCAGCCGCTCGAGGGCGTAGACGCCGTGTCCGACCAGCCCGCTGATCAGGTCGAAGTGCGTTCGATCCGGAAGCCGCTCGAGGAAGCTCGCGAGGCCGCTGTCCACCGCCGCTGCAACCACGTTGGCCGTGCCTGGCGGCTGGGTGTGCACGACGGCCCATGCCGTGCCGAGGATTCCGCCGTACAGGTCCGGGCCGAGCCCGTGCTCGTTCGCGCCGGCCACGGCCTCGCGCAGTAGGGCGGTCGCGGCGGCCGAGCCCTCCTGCCAGATGCCCGCCCGGGCGGCGTAGTCGAGAAAGACGGCGATGCCCGCTGCCCCCGACGCGAGTGCCGGATGGGATCTCTGCTCCCGGGACAGCTCCACGGCGAGCTCCGCGACGGTTTCACTGGCGCGCTTCGCGTCGCCGCCGGACAGTACGGGCGACCAGGGCACGGATGAGCTGGTCAGGGGCACGGCGAGCCGGATCCTAGACTTGGGTCGATGCGCAGGATCGTCATCGTCGGCTCCACTGGCTCGATCGGCACGCAGGCGCTCGAGGTGATCGAGGGCAGCGAGGAGCTCGAGGTCGTCGGCCTGGCGGCCGGCCGCAGCTTCGAGCCGCTCGTCGAGCAGGCCGGCCGGCTCGGGGTGGGGCGCATCGCGCTCGCCGACGAGAGCGCCGCCGCGCGCGCGGCGGAGTCGTGGACCGGGGGAGAGGTGCTCGCCGGCCCCGAGGGCCTCGTCGGGCTTATCACCGAGACCGAGTGCGACCTCGTGCTGAACGCCCTGGTGGGGTCGGCGGGCCTCGGGCCGACGGTGGCGGCACTCGGGGAGGGAATCGACCTCGCGCTTGCGAACAAGGAGAGCCTCGTCGTGGGCGGCGACCTCGTCATGGCCCTGGCGCAGGCCACCAGCGCGCAGGTGATTCCCGTCGACTCCGAGCACTCGGCGCTCCACCAGCTGATCGCCTCCGAGCGCCCCGGCACGATCGATCGCCTCGTCCTCACCGCGTCGGGTGGCCCATTTCGCGGGCGGGGCCCACAGGAGCTCGCATCGGTCACTCCCGAGGAGGCGCTCGCCCACCCGACCTGGGACATGGGCGGCAAGATCACGATCGACTCCGCAACGCTCATGAACAAGGGCCTAGAGCTGATAGAGGCCCACCACCTGTTCGGCGTCTCCTACGACCGCATCGACGTGGTCGTGCACCCGCAGTCGATAGTGCACGCGCTCGTGCACCTGAACGACGGCGCCACTCTGGCCCATCTCGGCCACCCGGACATGCGAGTGCCGATCTCTTACGCGCTCCACTACCCCGAGCGCGCCGACGTGCCGGTCGAGACGCTCGACCTGGCGGCGGTCGGGCGGCTCACCTTCGAGGAACCGGACGCCGAGACCTTCGCCTGCCTGCGGCTCGCCCGCGAGGCCGCGGCCGCGGGCGGCACAGCGCCGTGCGTGCTGAACGCCGCGAACGAGGTGGCCGTGCACGCCTTCCTCGGCGGGCGGCTCCGGTTCACCGCCATCGCAGAGGTGATCGAGCGCGCCCTCGAGGAGGTGCCGGCGCGGCCCGTGCGCCACTTCTCCGACCTCTACGAGGCTGACGCGGACGCGCGGGTCCGCGCGCGCGAGCTCGTGGAGGGAGTGCGCGCTTGAGCTGGCTGCTCGCGTTCGCGGGCTTCGCGCTCCTGATCATCCTCCACGAGCTCGGCCACTTCACGGCGGCCAAGGCCGTGGGCATGCGCGTGGAGCGCTTCTCGCTCTTCTTCCCGCCGCTGATCGCGAGGAAGCAGGTCGGCGAGACCGAGTACGCGATCGGCGCCCTGCCGCTCGGCGGCTACGTGAAGATCAGCGGCATGAACCCGGACGAGGACCTCCCCGACGAGGTCCGCACCCGGGCCTACTACTCGCAGCCGGTCTGGAAGCGGGTGGTCGTGATCGCGGCGGGGCCGCTCGTGAACCTTCTGATCGCTTTCGTGCTCCTCTTCGGCTTCTTCTGGCAGATCGGGCCACAGGAGGCGTCGGGCCGGGTCGGGGCGATCGAGAAGGGCTACCCGGCGGCGAGCGTCCTCAAGCCAGACGACAAGCTGCTCGCCGTGGACGGCAAGCGGGGGACGCCGCAGGAGCTGTCGAGGCAGATCCAGCGGCACAAGTGCCCCGGCAAGCCGGTGGCCGGCTGCAGGGCGTCGACGCCGGCGACGCTCCTCGTCGAGCGCGACGGCAGGACGCTGACCGTCAAGGTGAGGCCCATCTACGACGCGCAGCTCGAGCGCACAAGGCTCGGATTCGCCTATGCGCCGGGGCCACGGGACCCGCTGCCGGGCGGCGAGGCGCTGGACGTCTCTGTCGACCAGTTCTGGTTCATCGCGAAGGCGACCGTGAGCCTGCCGGCGCGCATATTCGATACCGAGAAGCGAAAGGAGATCTCGGGCGTGGTCGGCTCCTACGAGGTCACCCGCCAGACGATCATCACCGACCCGGCCGACGTGGTGGGGATCCTCGCGATCATCTCGCTTTCGCTTGCCATCGTGAACCTCTTTCCCTTCCTCCCGCTCGATGGCGGCCATATCTTCTGGGCGATCGTCGAGAAGGTCCGTCGCAAGCCCGTGCCTCTCAGCGTGATGGAGCGAGCGAGCGTGCTCGGCTTCCTGCTTGTGATCGGACTGTTCGTGATCGGCTTCACGAACGACATCAACCGGCTTTCCGGAGAGGGCTTCAAGGTGCGATAGTCCCCTCGACGAGCTTTCTGGAGGAGGGAGCGAGATGGGGATCGGCACCAGCGAGCAGCGGACCGGCCGTCCACGCGCGCTCGACGCGCGGACGATGTGCGAGGCGTTCCAGATGACCGCCGAGGAGCACCCCGATCGCGTGGCGCTCCGCACCAAGGAGGACGGCTTCACGGCCACCTGGGCGGAGTACGCCGAGCGTGTGCGGGCGCTCGCCGCGGGGCTTGCGGCGCTCGGCGTGGAGCGGGGGGAAAACGTCGGGATCATGCTGACCAACCGGCCGGAGTTCCACGTCGTGGATGCCGCCGCCATGCACCTGGGCGCGACCCCGTTCTCGATCTACAACACCTACTCGCCAGAGCAGATCGAGTACCTCGTGGGGGACGCGGAGAACCGCGTGCTCGTGACCGAGCAGCAGTTCCTCGATCGCGTCCTGAAGGCCCGGGAGGCCTCCTCCTTCCTCGAGCATGTCGTGCTGGTGGACGGCGAGGCCGACGGCGCGATGACGCTCGACGAGCTAGCGGGGCGCGGCGACCCGGACTTCGACTTCGAGGCCGCGTGGCGGGCGGTCGAGCCGAGCGACCTGCTGACGCTGATCTACACCTCCGGGACCACCGGCAATCCCAAGGGCGTCCAGATAACGCACGACAACATGGCCCAGACGATCCGCTCCTACGACGAGATGATCGAGTTCCCGAGCGATGGACGGGTGGTCTCCTACCTGCCGATGGCGCACGTCGCCGAGCGCAACGTCAGCCAGTACCTGCCGATGGCCGTCGGCTTCACGGTCACCTGCTGCCCCAACCCGCGCGAGGTGATCGCCTACCTGCCGGAGGTGCGGCCGACCTGGTTCTTCGCGGTCCCGCGCATCTGGGAGAAGCTCAAGGCGGCGCTCGAGGCGGGCATGGCGGCGGAGCCGGACGACAAGAAGCGCGAGGGCATGAAGTGGGCGATGGACGTCGGGCTGCGCAAGGTGCGCGCCGAGCAGTCCGGCGAGGAGGTCTCCGAGGAGCTCGCGCAGGAGTACGCGAAGGCGGACGAGCTCGTCTTCTCGAAGATCAGGGGCAACCTCGGCCTGACCGAGCTCGAGTCCTGCAACGTGGGCGCCGCGCCGACTCCACCCGAGGTGATCGAGTTCTTCCACGCGGTCGGGATCCCGCTGGCGGAGCTCTGGGGCATGTCCGAGACGACCGGGGCGGGCACCTGCAACCCGCCAGAGCGGATCAAGGTCGGAACGGTGGGCCCGGCCGCTCCGGGCATCGACCTAAAGCTCGCCGAGGACGGCGAGGTGCTGCTGAGGGGCCCAGTGGTCATGCCGGGCTACCGCAACCAGCCGGAGAAGACGAAGGAGGCCATCGACGACGAGGGCTGGCTGCACACCGGCGACATCGGCGAGCTGGATGAGGACGGCTACCTGCGGATAGTGGATCGCAAGAAGGAGCTGATCATCAACGCCGCCGGCAAGAACATGTCGCCGGCCAACATCGAGGCCGAGGTCAAGTCAGCGAGCCCGCTGATCGGCCAGGTCGCCGCGATCGGCGACGCCCGGCCCTACAACGTCGCGCTCATCACGCTCGATCCCGACGCCGCGCCCGGCTTCGCGCAGTCGAAGGGGATCGACGACAGCTCCTTCGAGAACCTCGCGAAGCAGGACGCAGTGATCGAGGAGGTGCAGGCCGGCGTCGACCGCGCCAACGAGCGGCTGGCCCGCGTCGAGCAGATCAAGAAGTTCAAGATCCTCGGGTCCGACTGGGAGCCGGGCGGTGACGAGCTGACACCGACGATGAAGCTCAAGCGCAAGCCGATCGCGGAGAAGTACGCGGACGAGATCGAGGCGCTTTACGCCGATTAGCCGGCGAGTTTAGGATCGCCCCGAGCGCGCCACGACGCGGACTCCAAAAACAGGGGGAGGATCCATGACTCGGAAGCGGACGATCGCAGCGGGACTGGCTTGCAGTGCGTTGATCGTGGGCGTTGCCGCCGGCGCCGGGCCGGCAAGCGGCGACCCCACGGCCGGTACCTCGCAGACCGGCCGGGTGCTGTTCCCGGGCAACTGCAAGACGCCGAGCTTCAAGCCGAAGCAGATCACGCTCGCGTGCGCCGACTCGGGCTTCGTGATCCGCAGCATCACCTGGAGCTCCTGGACGACGAGCAGCGCCAGCGGCAAGGGCACGGCGAGAGTGAACGACTGCAATCCGAACTGCGCCGCCGGCACCTTCCAGAGCTACCCGGCCAGCATCAAGCTGATGACACCGAAGCTCTGCACGGCGACCAGGCGGCAGTTCACCCGGATCGTCGTGACCTTCACCGGGTCCCGGCCGGCGGGCTTCACCCGCACCGAGCGCCAGCACTTCGGGTGCAACCAGGACTGACGCCGCCGGGTTTAGCTTTACATCGATCCGTGTAACACTGATCGAGTCGGATGACTTCGATCAGCCACGAGACGCTCGAGCTGCACGGGCATGAGGTCAGCTACCGCAGCGCCGGCAGCGGGCCGCTGATCCTGCTCGTCCACGGAGTCACGGGCAGCTCCGAGCAGTGGCAGCCGGCCATGGAGCTGCTGGCCGAGCGCTTCACGGTGCTCGCGCCGGACCTGCTCGGGCACGGGCGCTCCGCGAAGCCGCGCGGCGACTACTCGCTTGGCGCGTACGCGGCGGGTGTCCGCGACATGATGCTCGCGCTCGGCCACCGCTCGGCCACCGTGGTCGGCCACTCGCTCGGCGGCGGGATCGCGATGCAGTTCGCCTACCAGTTCCCGGAGCGTTCCGAGCGGCTGGTGCTCGTGTCGAGCGGCGGGCTCGGGCGGGAGGTTCACCCGCTGCTGCGCGCCGCGACCCTGCCGGGGGCCGAGTACGTGCTCCCGCTGCTGGCCCACCGGTCGCTCCGCGATGCCGGGGCGGCCGTGGCAGGTGCGCTCCAGCGCGTCGGATTGCGGGCGGGGCCCGACCTCGCGGAGATTGCCCGCGGCTACGGCTCGCTCTCCGACGAGGGCGCCCGCGCCGCCTTTCTGCACACGCTGCGTGCGGTAATCGATCCCTCCGGCCAGCGCGTCGACGCCACCGACCGCCTGTATCTCGCCACCGAGCTGCCGAGCCTGATCGTGTGGGGTGCGCGAGATCCGGTGATACCGGTCAGCCACGCCGAGATCGCCCACGAGGGCATGCCCGGCAGCCGCATCGAGATCTTCGACGACTCCGGGCACTTCCCGCAGCTCGACCAGCCGCTCCGCTTCGCGCGGCTGCTTCAGCGGTTCGTCGAGTCGACCGAGCCGGCCGCGATCGAGGCCGACTCGCTCGCGCCGCGCCTGCTGGCCGGACCGCTCGGCGCCTCGTAGTTCAGCGGATCAGCAGGTACAGCCCGCGCGCTGTTTCAGCGCGATGACCGACGAGACTGCGTCCGTGTGCTCGGTGGGGTGCCCGTAGGTGGGCGGATCGCCGATCGTGGGGGCGGCGCGCTGCGACCGTGGCGCCGGCGCGGCGGCGTAGATCGGGCTCGTGAGCGCCGTCATCCAGTAGCCGGAGTCCAGGTAGAGCTCGGCGCGCAGCCAGCCGGCACGCGGCAGCACGACGTCGAACCCGTGCTCGGAGCTGGGCGAGGCGACCGTCTCCTCGCCCACCACCATGCCGGTCGAGACGAGTCGCAGCCGGCTGCCCTCCCCGTTCTCGACCCGGACCGAGACGGCGAGCGGGCCCTCGGAGCCGACGCTCCCGCCCGGGATGGCGGCGCCGCTGCCGCCGCTCCAGCCCTCCCGCGCCGAGAGCAGGAGCCGCGGGCCGGCCAGCCCTGGCGGCTCGGCGGCGACGAAGGTGCGTCCGGCGCGGATGCCCTCGAGAACGGCCGACGCCGACCGGCCGCGCGCGTACACCCAGGTCGTGGGCTGGCCGGGGCCGTTCAGCTCGCTCGTGGCGCGCCAGTGGCTGTCGCTGCCACCGACCGCCGGAACGTGCTGGCGCGACACGATCTCGCGCTCCCACCAGGGCAGGGAGACGTAGTTGTCGGAGTCCGCGAAGGGCAGCACGTCGTGCCGGGCCGGCCAGCCGATGTTCCACACCTCGACCGCGTCGAACAGAGCCGATACCTCGAGGCCATATCCCCACGCCAGCGCCTCGCCCTGCTCCTCGTTGCCGTAGAAGGGATGGTTGAGCACGGCGATTCCGCCGCGTGCGTGGACCGCGTCGAGGAAGCGCGCGAGGGCCGCATCGTCCGCGAAGGCGGTCGAGCCATCCCCGTCCCGGACGACGTCGGGCAGGCCGTCCACCGAGGGTGCGAAGACTCCCGCATGACCGCCCGCCAGCGAGTGCTCGTAGCCCGGGAGCAGGGTCACGCGTGAGGAGGCGTACTCCGGGAGCCGCAGCGCGTCGAGCCGGTTGTGGTCGCTGAGCGCGAGGAAGTCGAGCGCGCGCTGCTCCGCGTTCCTGATCTGCTCAGCGGCCGTGAAGCCGAGCGTATAGGCCTCCTCGGGGCTCGTGTTGTCGTCGCCCGGGCCGCCCCAGACATCGTGGCTCAGCACGGTGTGGCAGTGAAGGTCGCCCGCGAGCCAGCTGCCGCGCGGAATGCCCTGCGCCGCCGCGGCGAGTCGCGGGCCGGCGAGCAGCACGGCGGCGCTCCCCGCGCCGGCTTGGAGGAGCCGGCGACGGCTGATTCGCTTGCTGTCGAGCATGCCCCTGCGCGGGTATCGATACCCACAGCCCCCGCCGGTCTAATCCCGGTCCCTCGATACCCTGTCGCGCATGGCCTCACGCAGGCAGATCTGGGTCGGTGGCGTGCCGATCGGCGGCGGAGCCCCGGTAGCCGTGCAGTCGATGACGAAGACCGAGACGGCGGACTACGACGCGACGCTGCGCCAGGTGCGGGCGATCGCGGACGCGGGCGGGGACCTCGTTCGGGTCGCGGTCCCGCGCGAGCAGGACGTCGAGGCGCTGAGGCGGCTCGTGAAGGAGTCACCGATCCCGGTGATCGCCGACATCCACTTCAACTACACGCTGGCGCTCAAGGCAATCGACGCGGGCGCGCACTGCATCCGCCTCAACCCGGGGAACATCGGCGGGCCCGACAAGGTGGCGCAGGTGGTCGAGAAGGCGAAGGCCGCGAAGGTGCCGATGCGGATCGGGGTCAATTCGGGCTCCCTGCCAAAGCACCTGCACGCGCTCGAGCGCGAGAACTCGGTGGAGGCCCTCGTGACCGCCGCCGCCGAGTTCGTGGAGCTGATGGAGGGACTCGACTTCGAGAACTTCAAGGTCTCGATCAAGTCCACGAGCGTGCCGAACACGATTGCGTCTAACCGCCTGCTGTCCGAGCGGATCGACTACCCGCTCCACCTCGGCATCACGGAGGCCGGCACGAAGTGGTCGGGGTCGCTCAAGTCGGCGGTAGGGCTCGGCACGCTGCTTGCGGACGGTATCGGCGACACGATCCGCATCTCGCTCTCGACGTTTCACGCCGAGGAGGAGGTCAAGGTCGCCTGGGAGATCCTCAAGGCGCTCAAGCTGCGCGAGCGCGGCCCCGTCCTGATCGCCTGCCCCACCTGCGGGCGGCTCCAGTTCGACATGGACACGGTGGTGGCGGACATCGAGCGCCGTCTCGAGGGCTACGAGGAGCCCGTCGAGGTCGCGGTGCTCGGCTGCGCGGTGAACGGGATCGGCGAGGCCTCGCACGCCGACTTCGGCATCACGGGTGCCAAGAACGAGGGTCTGATCTTCGCCCACGGCAAGCCGCTGCGGAAGGTGCCCCAGGAACGTCTGGTGGACGAGCTGTTCGTCGAGATCGACAAGTCGCTGGCCGCAGGCCGCACCGTCGTGGACGAGCGGAAGGCCGCCGAGGGCGCCGAGTGGCTGCAGCGGATCGAGGAGGAGAACGCCGACGAGCTCACGCCGGAGCGGATCGCCGCGCTGGAGGCCGCCGCCGCCAGGGCGGACGACGGCAACGGCAAGACCGAGCCGCTGACCCTCGACGAGACCGTCTCGCCGACGGCCGGGCGCCGCTTCACCCGCACGCAGTAGAGGCTCCCCTGGCGGCGGGGAGGGCTTCCGCCTCGCCGCAACTTGTTCGCTAGCCTCGCGTTCTTCCTCTGACCCCTGTTCCCGACCTCAAGGGGCCCTGACCATCCGTATGACGAGAACAGCTCGCTTTGCCCTGCTCGCATCCGCGCTCGTGCTGGTGCTCGCCGCGGCGCCCGCGGCCAACGCCGGAAGCCGCCAGGAGTCGATCTTCCAGGACGACCGCGTACTGCTCGATCCGAACCAGCGTGACGCCTCTCTCGACCAGCTCCAGAGCCTCGGCGTCGACACGATCCACACGCTCGTGTTCTGGGACAAGATCGCGCCCGGGTCCTCCTCGGACACCAAGCCGAGCGGCTTCAACGGCAGCGATCCTCGCGCCTATCCCGCCGGCAACTGGGATGGGTATGACGCGCTGGTCCGCGGCGCGCGGGCGCGAGGCATGGACGTGCTGATGTCGCCGACGGGAGACACCCCTGAGTGGGCCTCGTCGTGCGAGACGGCGAAGTTCCGCAACTGCCGCCCGAACGTCGCGGAGTACGCGAAGTTCGTACAGGCGGTCGGCAGGCGCTACAGCGGCAGCTACAGCGACGAGGACGGAAGCGGCACGCTCCCGAAGGTCGGCCGCTGGTCGATCTGGAACGAGCCGAACCAGAGGGGCTGGATCACCCCTCAGATCTCGAGGGGCGTCGTCGTGTCGGCACAGATCTACCGCGACATGGTGAACCGGGGGGTCGCGGCGCTGCGCGGCTCGGGCCATTCCAGCAGCAAGATCTACCTGGGCGAGACCGCTCCGCTCGGCAAGGGCAGCCTCTTCCCCGGGCCGGTCCAGTTCTACCGGGAGCTGTTCTGCCTCGACCCGACGGGGGCGCGCTATCGGGGCAGCGCGGCGCGCAAGCGCAAGTGCACGCGGTTCAAGCGCTTCAAGGTGAACGGCGTGACGCACCACCCGTACAACCGCGGCTCCGGCGGGCCCACCCTTAAGCGGGCACCGGGCCGTAACGACATCGTCATGAGTTCTCTGGACCGGCTTCCGGGAGTGCTCGCGCAGGGCGTGCGCGGTCGCGGGATCTCGAGCTCGGCGGCGAAGTCCATCTTCTTCACCGAGTACGGCATCGAGACGAACCCGCCTGACCGGCGCTTTGGCTCGAGCCCGGCGAAGCAGGCCGAGTTCCTGAACCAGGCCGACTACGTGGCGTTCAAGCAGCGCACCGTCAAGGGGATGTCGCAGTACGAGCTGATCGACGAGCCGGCGCCGGAGGTGTTCAACACCGGCCTGCGGTTCGCGAACGGCGCCGACAAGCCGAGCCTCGCTGCGTACCGGCTCCCCATCTGGGTGGCGAAGCTCCGCGGCGGCAGCCTGAGGGTGTTCGGCTGGACCCGCGGCTCGGGAGGCCAGTCCGTGGCGATCCAGAACGGCTCGGGAAGCAATTTCACGACCGTGAAGACCGTGCGCTCGAACGGCGCCGGGATCTTCTTCACGAGCGTGCCGAGGAGGTCCGGCTCCTGGCGCCTCCTCTGGAACGGCAACACGAGCCGCGTGGCCAGGCCCGGCAGGAGCTAGCCGAGCTCGGTCCGATTCGCCCGCGGGCGGCGCTCCGGCGCCGCCCGCGGCGCTTCGTGCGTCGGCACAAGCC
>JBKPHS010000080.1:0-38319 GCA_046729975.1 Actinomycetota bacterium | reverse complement strand
GCGCGCGCGTGGGGGCGCCGGCGGCGCGGTACGGCGCGGGACGCTCGTGTCCGGCCGGCGGGCCGTCCGGGTGCGCAGCGCCTGCGTCGCGGCGGTGTCGGCGGGCAGCGCCTGAGTCGCCTCGATCGAGTCGGAATAGCGGCCCTCGGAGAGCATGATGGTCGCGGCGGTGTCCTCGCCGCGCAGTCCGGCCTCCACAGCTTCGGCCAGCTGGAGCGCCGATTCGTAGCGGGCCGCGGGCTCCCGCTCGAGGCACAGCCGGACAGAGCGGTCGAGCGCCGGCGGGACCTCGCGCCTGAAGGTTGTGATCGGCTCCACGACCTCGCTCTGCTGCTTGAGCGCGAGCTCGGTAAGCGACCCGTACTCGTGCGGCAGCCTGCCGGCGAGGAACTGGTAGGCGCAGACTCCGAGCGAGTAGATGTCCGACGGCGGCTCGGACTCCTCGCCGCGCGCCTGCTCGGGCGAGAGATACGCGGCCGTGCCGA
Source organism: Actinomycetota bacterium (assembly GCA_046729975.1). Classification (GTDB taxonomy): domain Bacteria; phylum Actinomycetota; class Thermoleophilia; order Solirubrobacterales; family Thermoleophilaceae; genus JBKPHS01. The sequence goes on along the minus strand of JBKPHS010000080.1, from coordinate 37,834 downwards.
GCACCGATCCCACCTGCGTGATGCGCGTCTGCTCGGCGGCCTTGGCGATGCCGAAGTCGGCAAGCTTGGTCGTGCCGGTCTCGCTCTGTACGAGCAGGTTGCCCGGCTTCACGTCGCGGTGCACGACCCCGGCGCGATGCGCGTAGTCGAGGCCATGGCAGGCGTCGCGCACGACCCCGACGGCAAGCTCGATGTCGAGCCGGCCCCCGTTGTCGCGCAGCATGTCCGCGCATGACGGGCCCTCCACGAACTCCATGACGATGAAGTGCCGGTGGGTGCCCGGATCCTGCCCCGAATCGAAGACCTGCACGATGTTCGGGTGCATCAGGCGCGCGGCCGCGAGGGCTTCGCGTCGGAAGCGGGCAACGAACGCCTCGTCCTCGGCCAGGTGCTCGGCCAGCAGCTTGACGGCGACCTCGCGCTCGAGCACCGTGTCCATGGCGAGGAAGACCGTCGACATGCCGCCGGCTCCCAGCCGGTGGTTGAGCCTGTAGCGGCCGGCGACCTCGGTCGGCGTCGTCACTGGCCCTCTCCGGGTGTCGGGGTGCCGCCGTCGCCCGGCGCCGTCTGCTCCGGCGTCGTCTCCGTCGTGGTCTGGTCCTCGTCCTTCTTCTTCTTCGGTGGCTTCTTCTCCTCGGTCGTCTCGGTTGGCTCCGTCTCGGTCGGCGTGGTCTCTGTGGTGGTCGGCGCCGTCTCGGTCGTGTCGGTCGTGGGCGTCTCTCGCTCCTGACACTGCTCGTCGACGAGCTTGCGCAGGTTGTCGAGCCCCTCGTTCAGCTCCTGGCGCACGTCCGCGTCGACGCTTTGCGGCAGCGCGCCGACTTTCTGCTCGAGCTCCCCGACCTGGAACCGAGCGCTGTTGCAGCTGCCGTTGTCCGCTCGTTCGGCGACCTGGTCGAGCTGGGTGACGAGGCGGTCGGCGTCGGCTGACGGGATCGAGCCGCCGTCGCCCCCGCCGCCGCCGCAGCCCACGAGTCCGGCGGCGAGCACGAGCAGAAGTGTCCCCAGTCGCTTACTCATTGCCCGTAGTACAGCCGGTCTGCGAGGGTGCCGGGGAGACCCGCCTCCTCGATCTTCTGAGCCGCCTGCTCGATCGGGTACTCCACACGCCTCCAGCTCGCGTTCCAGCCCGCCGTGTCGAGTAGGAGCCACGCGGCGCGCGGGTCGCCATCGCGAGGCTGCCCGACCGCACCGGGGTTGATCAGCCATTCTCCCTCGCCGATCGCGACCTCCGCGCCGCCTCTCGCCGGCTCTCCGGACATCTCGCCGTCGTGCCGGTGGAACCAGAGCGCAACGTGCGAGTGCCCGATGGCTCCGCGCCTGGCGTCCATGCCGTCGATGCCGGCCTCCGCGACAGCGGCGGAGAGCACGTACTCCCAGACCGGGTCGCGGGGACTGGCGTGGTAGAGGGCGATCTCGCGGCTCTCGTCCTTCGGCTCGAGGCCGGACAGGAACTCGACTGCCTCGCTGCCGATGCGGTCGCGCGTCCAGCGGGCCGCCGCGGCTGCATCGGCCGAGAAATCCTCGATCGGGAGCCTGTCGAGCACGACCAGGTCGTGATTGCCGATCAGGCAGGCGTCGCAGGTCTCCGTGGCAAGGGCCACGCATTCATCGGGCTGGGCTCCGTAGCCCACGAGGTCGCCGAGGCACCAGGTCTCGTCGACGCCGGTGCGCCCGATGTCCTCGAGCACGGCCTGGAAGGCCGGCAGGTTGCCGTGAACGTCCGATAGCAGCGCGATCTTCAAGTGGGCGGGTCGGTCTCTCTTACAGTGTCGTGGAATGGAGGCTCGTCGCTATCGACTGCCGCTCGCGATCGTGGTGGCGGTGGTCGCCGCAGGGGCGGCAACGCTGCTTCTCCGGCCACGGAGCGGTCTGATCGACCCGACGCCCGTCGAAGCAACAGCCTACTTCAGCCCTCAGGAGTTGGACCGGGCAGAGGACTTCAGGAGCGTTCAGCGGATCCTCGGCCTCGGAAGCCTCGGGGTGACCGGCGGCGTGCTCGTGCTCCTCGCCTTCCGGCCGCCTCCAGGCGTGCGCAGAGCCCTGGCGCGCTCGGCGTCGCGCCCCGTGCTCGGCGCCGCGGCGGCGGGAGCCGCGCTCTCGATCGTTGTGCTCGTCGCGACGCTCCCGCTCGACGCGATCGCCCACGAGCGCTCGGTCGACGTCGGCCTCTCCACTCAGAACTGGGGCGAGTGGCTCACGGACGTCGCCCGGTCGGGCGCAGTCGCGGCCGTTCTCACCGGTGCCGGAGCGGCGATCCTGCTCGGGCTGATCCGCCGCTTTCCGCGCCGGTGGTGGCTGCCGACCTCGGTCGCGGTCGTCGCGCTGAGCGCGTTCTTCGTCTACGCCTCGCCGCTCCTGATCGACCCGCTCTTCAACAAGTTCACGCCGCTGCCGAAGGGGCCGCTGCGCTCGGAGGTGCTCGACCTCGCGCGCCGGTCGGACATCGATGTCGGCCAGGTCTACCGAGTGGACGCCAGCCGCCGCACCACCGGGGCGAACGCGTACGTGACGGGGATCTTCCACACCAAGCGGGTTGTTCTCTTCGACAACCTGATCGAGGACTTCCCGCCCGACCAGGTCCGGTCGGTGGTCGCGCACGAGCTCGGCCACGTCAAGCATCGCGATGTGCCGCGGGGTCTCCTGTGGCTGGCCATCGTCGCGCCGGCCGGCATGCTCGTCGCCCAGCGGCTGACCGAGCGGATCGAGCGGCGGAGCGCTCCCCGGAAGGTCGCCGGGCCCGTGTACTCGCGGTCCGCCATCTTCAGCCCCTCGGGCGGGAGCGCCTCCCCGGGGCTTCCGCCGATGCTCCCCGCGCTGGCGCTGTCGCTGGCGCTCGTGTCCCTCGGCGGCACGATCGCCGGCAACGTCCTCTCGCGCAGGGTCGAAGCGAGGGCGGACGCCTACGCGCTGCGGCTGACGGGCGATCCGGCGGCGTTCATCGGCCTCGAGCGCGGGCTGACGATCAAGAACGTCTCGGAGCCGAAGCCGCCTAAGGTCTTCCGCCTGCTGTTCGGGACGCACCCGTACACGCTCGAGCGCATCGGCTACGCCCTGACCTGGGCACGCGAAGAGTAGCTAGCGGTCGCGCCCGTCGCGCCCGGGCGCCTCGGGCAGGTTCTTGATCCCCTCGCGAGTGAGCCACTTGGAGTAGTTGTCCTCCATGGCGTCGATCAGCTCGCGCATGAAGCGCGGAGAGAGATTCAGCCGCGATACGACGACACCCGGGATCTCGTCCTCGTCCACCTCGTGGTCCACCCGCGCCAGGGTGATCGTGAACTCGTAGTCCGAGTGGGAGACGTTGGCGAAGTTCGCGTAGACGCCGGCCATCACCTCGGGCGAGGTGTGGATGTTGATGTGGCGCTCCTGCGGGTCTTCCTCGGGCACACGTCTAGTATCGCAGCCGGAGGCGGCCGAACCGATGCGCATCACCATCCTCGCCGTGGGCCGTCTGAGGCCGCCGTTTGCGGACGACGTCCAGCACTACATGAAGCTCCTCGCCCGGCACGCGCGGGTACAGGTCAACGAGGTGCGGGAGGACGACCGGGTGGCCGGCCGGCTCCCGGAGCGCGACTTCGTGTGCCTGCTCGACCGCGAGGGGGACGAGCTCGACTCCGTCGCGTTCAGCCGCTTTATCGAGGACCGGCGGCAGTCCGGCCGCGACCTCTGCTTCGTCGTCGGCGGCCCCTACGGGATCGAGCTCGAGCGGTTCGACAAGCGCCTGTCGTTCGGGCCGATCACGCTTCCCCACCAGCTCGCCAGGGTGGTGCTCCTCGAGCAGCTCTACCGCGCCCACAAGATCCTCGCAGGCGAGCCATACCATTATTGAAGTGGTCGGCGACCCGATAGCCGAGCTCCGCGCCGCCGTCAGCGCCGGCGCCTCCGAGCTGCACGGCAACGGCAAGATCCCCGAGCCCCGCTTCGACCGTCCGCCGAAGCCCGAGTTCGGCGACTACTCGACGAACGCCGCGATGCTGCTGGCGCCCACGCTCGGCGAGCAGCCCAGAGGCGTCGCGGAACGCCTCGGCGACGTGCTCTCGCAGCAGCTCGCGGGCGCCCTCGAGCGCGTCGAGGTGGCCGGTCCCGGCTTCCTCAACCTGTTCATGGCCGACGAGTGGTTCCACCGGACGCTGGCCGACGCGATCGCCGCGGGCGAGTCATACGGCGGAGGCGCCGCCGACCCGCGCGAGCGCGTCCTCCTGGAGTTCGTGAGCGCGAACCCGACCGGCCCATTGCACGTGGGCGCGGGACGGCATGCGGCCTACGGCGACTCGCTCGGCCGCATCCTCGAGTTCGAGGGCCACGAGGTCGCGCGGGAGTACTACGTCAACGACGCGGGCACGCAGATCCTCCGCTTCGGCGAGTCGATCCGGGCGCGGGCGCGCGGCGAGGAGCCACCCGAGGACGGCTATCACGGCGACTACGTGCGCGAGCTGGCGGCCCGCATCGAGGGCGCGGCGGAACGGGACCCGGAGGAGCTCACGCACCGCGGCGTCGAGCTCATGCTCGAGGACATCGCGGCCACGCTCGAGCGCTTCCGCGTGCGCTTCGACCGCTTCTTCTCGGAGCGGGCCCTCCACGAGCGCGACGCGATCACGCGGGCGATCGCCCTGCTCGAGGAGCGCGAGCACGTGTATCCGCACGAGGGCGCGATCTGGCTGCGCACGACGACGTTCGGGGACGACAAGGACCGGGTGCTGCGTCGCTCGTCCGGCGACCTCACCTACTTCGCGAACGACATCGCCTACCACGAGGACAAGCTCGAGCGCGGCTTCGACCGCTACGTCACGGTGCTCGGCGCCGACCACCACGGCTACATAGAGCGCATGATGGCCGCCTGGCAGGCGCTCGGCGGCGAGGACGGGAGGCTCGAGATCCAGGTCATGCAGCTCGTCAACCTGACCGAGCGCGGGCGGCGCGTCCAGATGTCGAAGCGCAAGGGCGAGCTCGTGGCCCTCGACGACCTGCTTGACGACATCGGCGTCGACGCCGCGCGCTTCTTCCTCCTGCAGCGCAACCACGACACGACGCTCGACCTGGACCTCGCCCTTGCGCGCGAGCAGAGCCAGGAGAATCCCGTCTACTACGTGCAATACGCGCACGCGCGCATCGCGAGCATCCTGCGGAGGGCGGGGGAGGAGCGCGTTCGCGCCGCGCTCGAGGCCGATCTGGCGGCGAGCGAGGAGAAGCTGCACCCCTCGGCGCGAGCCCTGCTCAAGCAGCTGCTCGACTTCCCCGGCGAGATCGAGGCAGCCGGCCAGAGGCGTGCTCCGCACAGGCTGACCACGTACGCGCACGACGTCGCGCAGCAGTTCTCGGCCTTCTACCGGGACTGCCGCGTGGTGGGCGCCGCGGAGGAGGGCGGCGACGAGGACTTCCGCATCGCGCTGTCGGTGCTCTCGAAGCGCGTGATCGCCAAGTCGCTCGAGCTCCTCGGGGTCTCCGCGCCCGAGCAGATGTAGCTCGTACATTCGTCGAGCAGGCGAGGCGTGCGGCGCTCGCGGTGGAACCATCCCGGGACCAGTCCGGCCCGGACCGACGCCATGGCCATCGTCATCCCAACCAGCACAGAGGTCAGCGACGCAGTCTTCTACACGCTGTTCCGCGTGATCGAGATCGACGAGTACGCGGGACCGGAGAAAGCGCTCGAATGGGCGCGCTCCGTGGTCGAGGACCGGCAGCTCCGAGAGGCGTTCGCAGACAGCATCCGCGAGCGGCTCGAGGCGAAGGTCAGCGACTGATCGCGGTTACCCGCTCCGGCTGACCGGTCGCCTCCCGGCCGGCCGGAGCGGGACGCCGCGGCCTTGGCTCTAGACCTCGGTAAAGAAGTTGATGTGCAGGTCGTCCATCAGCTGCAGCGCCTCCGAGTTCAGCCGGCTCAGCTCGTTCGTGTAGAGCAGCACGCCCATCGCGACGAGCACCACGCCGGAGACCAGCGTGATCACCGCGTAGTGGTCGCGGAAGAAGCGGAACAGGCCCGTGACCGAGGAAAACGCAAGCGCGCTGAGGATGAACGGCACCGCGAGCCCCGCGGCGTAGAAGGAGAGCAGCACGGCGCCCTGACCGACGGTGTCCTTGGTGCTCGCCGCCGTGAGGATCGCGCCGAGCGTCGGTCCGGTGCACGGCAGCCACGCAACCGCGAACGCCAGCCCGGCTATCACCGGCCCTCCCGTGTGGGCGCGAGCGAGTAGCGCCTCGGGCCGCCACTCCTTGTTGAAGAGCGGCACGAACAGCGTGGCGATGAAGATCAGGCCCATCAACGCGATCACGATGCCGGCGACATGGCGCAGGGTCTGCCGGTGCTCCTGGAGCGTTTGGCCCAGCCCGGTGGCGGTCATCCCGAGCGCGACGAACATCACGGTGAACGAGAGGCAGAAGAGCAGTGCCGGAACGAGCACCTGGCTGCGGCCCCGGCCCTCCTTGAGCTCGGCGAAGGAGACGCCCGAGATCGTGGACAGGTAGCCGGGGACCAGCGGCAGGACGCAGGGCGATACGAACGACAGCAAGCCCACCCCGAAGGCGGCGACGACCGTCGTGTCGACGGCGTCGCTCAACGGCTGTACGGAGAAAACGGACGCTTCACGGCCTGAGCCAAGGGTAGAGCGGAGGGGCTACAGTTCGGGCCCGGCCTCCCTTCCCGCGTCGCTCCGGCGCGCCGCTGCGGGGCCCCCGCGCCTAGATGAAAGCTTTCGGTCTGCAGGGAGCCGGGTTGATCCCCGACATCCCCGGCGTCTACTTCGACCTGCTTTGGCAGGCCGGTGGCCTGCTGCTCGCCGTGCTGGTCGTGGCCGCGCTGCCCAACGGCCGCCTGACCAGGAGCGGCGTGCGCGTGGGCGCCGTCGCGGTCGCGCTCGTGGTGCTGTCGGTCGCGGCGGTCCCGGCCCTGTGGGCCGACGCTCGCTATCTCAACGCGCACCGCCGCGCCTACTCGGGCACCGCCTCGGCCGACGCCGCTCGCGAGCGCTGCGTGAGCGAGGGCGGCAGCGCCGACAGGATTCCGTTCGTGCGTTGGCTGCGGGAGCGGCTTCCCCACGGCGCGAGCTACCGCGTCGAGGGCGGCATCGACCCGAGCTGCCTTGGCTTCAATCTCCTGCCCGCACTACGCGCTCGCGATCCGCGCGAGGCCGACTACGTCGTCCTCTTCGGCACGATCCCACCCGAGTGGCAGGCGCGCATCGACCGCCGCGATCCGCGCGTGAGCGTGTTCGCCCCCGCCTACGCGCTGGCAAAGGTGCGCTGAGGTGCACGCGATCCTCGGGTTCATCGGCGTGCACGTCCTGCTGGCTGCGACCGGCGCGGCGCTCCTGTTCGCCCTCGGATTGCTGGAGGCGCGGCCGCGGGCGGTGCTTCTCGCGCTCGGCGCCACCTACCTCTGCGGCGTGGCACTCGTGCTGCCGGTGCTGATCCTGCTCGTCGTGGTGGGCGTGCCGGTCACCTTCGTCACCGTCGTGGCCGTGGCGGTCGCGAGTGGGCTCGGGCTCGCGGTGCTCGGCGTCCGCCTGCGCCGCGGCGGCGCGCGTGCGCCGCTGCCCCCGCCGGAGCCCGCGCGCGGGCCCTTCGAGCGCTGGGCGGTTCGCATCGGGCTCGGGGCGCTTGCCGCGTACTTCGTCGCGGGCGCGTTCGCGCTGCCGAACCTGCCCACCTTCTGGGACGACGCGCACATCTGGTCGTTCCGTGCCCTTGCTCTCTACCACTTCGGCGAGCTCGTTCCAGGCGTCTTCCTCAACCAGGACCTGCACGGCTCCACACATCTGATCTACCCGCTGCTCCAGCCGCTGGTCGAGTCGACGATCTACCACGCGATCGGGCGGCCAGACCTGCGGCTCATCCACGTGGAGCTGTGGATCCTGCTCGGCAGCTTCGTCTGGACGGCGGCGTTCCTACTCGCGCCGGGGCGGCTCGCGATCGTCTGGCTGCCGGCCGTCGGCGTGCTCGGGCTCGCGACCGGCACCCTGCCCTCGATCGTGCTCGGCAACGCCGACGTCACGGTCGCCTGCTTCGCCGCCGCCGGCGTGCTGGCGCTCGGGCTCTGGCTCGAGAGCCGCCGGACCGCGTACGTCGTCCTCGCCGGCGTGCTACTCGCCGCCGCCGCGAACGCAAAGAACGAGGGACTAGCGGCAGCCTTGGTGGCGCTGCTCGTCTCGGGGGCGGTGGCGATCGTCGTCTGGCGGCGCACCGGATTGCGCGACTGGGCGCTTGGCTTCGCCGTAGCGCTCGCCGGCGTCGTGCCCTGGCAGGTCTGGGTCGCATCGCACGACCTCGAGTCGCGCGACATCACGCCGCTCGGCGACTCTCTCGACCCGTCGTTCCTGAGCGACCGCGCGGACCGCCTGAACCTGGGCGCGAAGGCCGTCGCCGCACAGCTCGCCCGCCAGGACTACTGGCACCTGCTGGTTCCGCTCTTCCTCGTGATCGCCGGCGTCTGCCTGGCGCTGAGGCTGGCCCGCCGCACCGCGGTCTTCTATGTCCTCACCGCCGCCGGATCGTGCGCGGCGCTCCTCTGGGTCTACTGGACGAGCGCCTACGCCGAGGTGACACAGCACATCACCGACTCCGTCGACCGCGCCGTCAGCACCACAATCTTCATCGCCGCGATCGGGATGGCCCAGCTCTTGACCGTCCTGGCAGACCGCCGGATAGCCCCGGAGGAGCCCTCCGAGACGGCCCTATCCGGGGAGCCCGCCGGGGCTAGAATGGCCGCACCGAGCGGGCGCGAGCCCGCTGCGCGGACGTAGCTCAGCTGGTAGAGCGTCGGCTTCCCAAGCCGAAGGTCGCGGGTTCGAGACCCGTCGTCCGCTTCTCCCAAACCGCTCTAGCGAGCGGTTTTGTGCTTCTGCGGCACAGCACTACGAGCCGACGTAGCCGACCCTCGCGTAGGATCGCGTGTCCCAAGTGACGGCTCGCACACGATCGCGCATCAGCCCAGGATGCGCGCATAAGAACTGCGGCGCCGCCGGATCATTCGTCCTCATCCTCGTCGAGCACGCGGGATCGTCAGCGCGTCGCGCGCCTGGTCGGAGAGGTCGTCGAAGGAGCGCGTTTCGACGAGGCGGGCGAGACCCTCGACCTCAGTCATCGCGACGGCCTGCGCAGCAGCTCGGCAAGGACCACCGCGTCGTTGTGCTCGGTGTCGCGCGCGGAATAGATGAGCGTCAGCGTTCCCTTGTGCGCGCGGCCGCGCAGCTCGCGCAGCTTCTCCCCCCGCACGGCCAGCTCGTCGCGGTAGCGGCGACGGAACTCCTCGAACTTGTCGGGGTCGTGGCCAAACCAGCGGCGCAGCTCGCTGCTCGGCGCCAGCTCGCGAGCCCACTCGTCCAGATGGGCTTGCTCCTTGGAGACGCCACGCGGCCAGATGCGGTCGATCAGCACCCGGTAGCCGTCCGAGCGCTCCGCCTGCTCGTAAGCACGCTTCAGGCGAACAGCCATCGCCTAACTCTTTCCCCGCTTCGGGCGGATGATCACGACCGGGCAGTTGTCGTGGTGCGGTCTGCCGTCCGCCCGACGCGGAAGCCGGAGGCCGCTCTGGGTCTTAGCTTGCCCCGGGCGCCCGCGGCTCGCTGGCCGCGAACGTCGCGGCCACGTCGTCGTCGCCGTGGCCGAGCTCCTCCGCGCGGTGCATCTGGGCCGCGACCGTGCGGATGAGGGGCAGGTCGAGGCCGTGGCGGGACGCGGCATCGATGACCAGGTCCGCGTCCTTTGCGGCGAGCCGCAACGCGAAGCTCGGCGGGAACTGGCCCTCGATCATCATCCGGCCCTTCAGCTGGGCGTATGGAGAGTCGACCGAGCCGCCCGAGATCGTCTCGAGGAAGAGCTTGGGATCCAGGTTCAAGCCCTCGGCGAGAGCGATCGTCTCGGCCTCTGACTCGAGCAGGCCGACGAGCCAGTTGTTCAGCACCAGCTTCATCCGCGTGCCCTCGCCGGCGTCGCCCAGGCGGACGGTCTTCGAGCCGACGGCGTCGAAGACCGGCAGGCAGCGCTCGACGGCACTGGCCGGTCCGGAGGGGAGGACGATGAGGGTCCCCTGCTCGGCGGGCTCCTTCGTGCCGCTCACCGGCGCATCGACGAAGGCCACCCCGCGCTTCTCGGCCAGGGACGAGCAGAGCTCGGTGCCGGCAATGCCGACCGTGCCCATCTGCGCCCAGACGGCGTCGTCGCGCATCGCCGGCAGGGCGTCACGGGTGACGGTCGCCGTGGCGTCGGCGTCGGTGAGCATCGTCACGGTCACGTCGGCGCTCTGGACCGCGTCGGCCGGAGTGGCGGCGATCGTGGCGCCCTCCGCCGCGAGCGGCTCCGCCCGCTCGGCGCTGCGGTTCCAGGCGCTGACGGCGAGCCCCGCTCGCAGCATGTTGCGCGCCATCGGCAGGCCCATCGCTCCTGTTCCGAGCACGGCGACGTCGAGGCTCATGACTGGCTGATTGCCAGCGTCGGCGACGCGCAAACGTGCGCTCGCCTCGTTCAGGCGATTTGTGCCTGCGATCGCCGTGCGCGCCAGCGGCCGCCGAGCGCCCCGAGCATCACACCGCCGCCGATCGTGAGGATGAGGAGCAGGGCGGCGGGGTCGGGCAGGTCGGCCTTCGCCTCGGCCCCCGTCAGCTCGTGCGTGACGAGGATCGATGCGCCGAACAGCGTCCCGCCGACCACGCCGCGGAGCGCGCCCTCCCGTCCACCGAGATGCTCGATCCCGGCGCCGAAGCCCCCGAGGATCGCGAGGATCGTGAACACGAGATAGGCGGGCTCCGAGACGCCGAGCAAGACGCCGCAGAGAACGCCGAACGCGACGGGCAGGACCACGGCCAGCACGAGGCGGAATGCGGGCGGGCGCTCGGAGAGCAGCGGAGGGAGCGGCACGGCGCGGCGACCCTACCGGAGAGTGAGCGGGGAGGAGCGTTGCCTGCGGCCGCCCGCGCGGTAGCTCAAGCGGTACGCGCCAGGTGGCGCGTCGTCGAGGCGCGCGAGGAAGTAGCCCTGCCCGTCGGTCTCGAGCCGTTCGAGCTCGCGAAAGCCCCCGGCCGCCGTGGAGCGGACCTCGATCGTGACCTCGTGAGCGCCTCCGGGCCGGACCTGCCCCCAGAGCTCGGCACGCCCGCCCGGTCCGCGGCGCGCCAGCACGAACGGGTGGGGAAAGGAGCGCGCGGCCGGCTTCGGCCCGAAGTTGGCGAAGTAGAGGCCGCTCTGGAACTCGCGGTAGGTCGCCGGCCGGCTGCCTCGGCCGAGGGCACCGTCCGTCAGCCGGAACTGGTTGAGCGTCCGCACGCGCGGCTCCCTCCAGGCGAGATAGGCGGCGTCTTGGAGCCAGCGGTCCTGGCGCCGCAACGAGACGCCGGCGAACGGGTCGGGCGGATCGGTCTGGTAACCGAACTCCGTGTAGTGGACGTCGAGCGGGCCGTCGCGGCCGGGCGATAGCGCTCCCTCGCGCACGAGCCGATCGATCGTGGCGAGCAGGCGGGGCGTGTCGGCGAGCCCCGCGTCGTCGCGGTCGGGCGAGCGCTCGTACGGACCGGTGAGCGGCTGGTAGGGATGGTGCCCGAGCGCGTCGAGCGGCACCGGGCGGAAGCCTTCGCAGCGACCGCTCCGGACCGGCCGGAAGCGCGCGTCGCGGCAGCCCATGGCGCGCAGGAACTCGAGCGGCCTGATCGGCCGGGTGTCGCCGCGCTCCCGGGTGCCCGAGGAGGCAAGCTCGCCGACGAGGACCGTCGCGCCGGGGGCTGCGCGCTTCAGCTCGGGGTATGCGCGCTGGACGAGCGCGCGGTAGAGGTGCGGCGCGACGAGCTGGCCACCGAGGCTCTGCGGCTGGAGCCAGCCGCCCTGGTTCGGCTCGTTCATCAAGCCGTACTGGTCCACTCGGCCGCGGTAGCGAGCGGCCACCGCCCGCGCGTAGGCCGCGAACTCGTCGGGCCGCGGCTCGTACAGCGGGTTGCGCCTCTCCGGGTCGGCCGTGGCCCAGAGCGGCGCCGGAGTGCTGATCGTGATCATCACTTTCAGACGACGTGCGGCCGCCGCGGCCACGACGCGGTCGAGCGACTGCCAGCGGTATCCGCGCACCGCCGGGTCCGCGGCCTCGAAGCCGGCCGGACGCCGAGTCGACCGGGGGGCCGGCGCGTGGTCGCGCCAGAACGCGGAGACGCGCACGCGATCGGCGCCGAGCGCCTGAATCGCGCCGATCACGCGCTCCACGTCCTTCGGCCGCGAGCCGAGCAGCAGCTGGTCGTCCATCACGGAGAGCTCGGCGCGCGGGCGAGCCGGCATCCGGTCGTCTGACTCGTCGCCGAGGGCGAGCGCGAGGACGAGCGCGGCGCCGGCGGCTGCCAGCAGCGCCGCCGCCAGCGCGAGCGTCCCGCGGCTCACCTGCCGCCGGCCACCAGATCGTCTTCCTCGAGAGGCGGCGCGACGTGCTCCGGCTCGAGGCGCTCGGCGAGCGTCAACGTCTCCTGGTCGAGCGAATCCTCCACGAGCTCATAGCGCGTGCCGAACTGGTCTATCAGCACCTCGAGAGCGTTGTCCCAGTCGATACCGGGCACGTCGTCCGATATCGCCCCTGCGGTCGCCGGATCCCAGTCGAGGCCGAGCGCACGGTACACCGGCACCAGCACGTCGCGCACCCGCTCCGGCTCGCTCACGACCACGACGCCGCCGAGGTGCGCGCCGTGCTTGATCAGGCGCTGCCCGACGCCCATCAGCTTGCGCCGGCCGCCGGAGCTCACGCTGTAGGCGCCGGGGCAGTACTCGCCGGGCACCTCGCCTACGCGGGCGTCAACCCCCAGCCGGTCGAGCGCGGAGACCACGATTCCGGCCACCTCCTCGAAGCGAACGTGGATGCCCGCGCCCGGCTCCTCCTCGCGCGTCGCGCAGGCGAACGCAATCGTGTTCTCGTGAAACACGGCCGCGCGGCCGCCCGCGAGACGCTCGATCGCCTCGTAGCCGGACTCCCGGGCCTCGCGAACGGCCGTGCCGTAGCCGGCGCCCGTCGCGTCCTGGCGCCCGAAGGCCACCATCGCGCCGGGCCGCCCGAAGCGCAGCGTGTCGGGCAGCTCACCCGCTGCGACCCGCAGCAGGATCGCGTGTGAGACCGCTGTGTCGAAGGCCGGGCGGTCGGTGAATCTCGTGCGCACGAGTCGCAGCGCTCTGCCGGAGGGCATCGACTGAAGTATCGACGAGTCGTCCATCGATCCCACGAATGGGTTTCGCGACTCGGCGGTCGGGAAAGCCCAGGTAAGGAATGTCGTACCCCAGAAGTGACAGAGGTGGTGTAGGGACGCACCATGAGGACCGCTGAGGACCTGGCCCTGGACTCGAATGGCGACGCACCAGCGGAAGGCTTCGACGTCCGCGGGCTGATCCGCGAGCACATCCGCCAAAGCGACCCGCGCAGCGACGCCGGAGCGATCGCGACACGCGTCGCGGAGGAGATCCCCGAGGAGCACCTCCGCACCATCGTGGCGCGCTGGCTTCCGCTTCAGGTCGCGAACGAGCGGTTCAACATGAACGCGGAGAGCACTCGCGGCGTCGTGACTTCGCGGCGCCGGCCGCTCACTTAGCTACCCGAGGGCTGCGGCCTCGAGTGCGTTCACGTGCGGCGCGAAGACCGCGGTCTCAGCGCCCGACGGCGTGACCCTTACCCGCACCAGGACGCCGCCCCAGCGCGACGCGATCGACGCCGCCTGACCGACCAGCGCGGGGAGCTCCCTGCCGTCCACGTCGCAAGCTGCGAGGAAGCGGTGCACGACCGGCTCCACCTCCTCGCCGAGATCGACCTCCAGCTCCTCGATCCGAACCACCGGTGCGAACGACTCGGCGCGCGGCCGCACTATGCAGGCGGCCATGTCGTCCGACGGGCCGCGGACCTGGCGGCCGATCCGTTCGAGCAGCTCGGCTGCCGAGGCATCGGGTCCGAGTCCCCCCAGCAGCTCGGTCAGTCTCTCCCGCCCGAGCAGGCCAGGCGCGATCCGCGCCTCGGTCAGGCCGTCGGTGAAGAAGCAGGCCACTCCGTTCGGAGAGAACGGCACCGTGGTCTGCCTGTGTCCCGTGCGCGCGCCCATGCCGATTGGCGGCGAGGAGCCGACCACCACGGGCTCGTGCGCCGGCGGCCCGATCAGCACCGGCGGGGGATGGCCGGCGCAGGCGTAGGTCAGCGTTCCCTCGCCCGGGTCATAGCTGGCCACGACCGCCGTGGCGAAGCCGGCGCCGACGTCTTCGTCAAGCGTCCGCCCGGCCAGTCTGAGGGCGGTGCGCGGGTCCAGGCCGGTCTCGAGGTACACGCGCAGCGTGTAGCGGAGCAGCGCCGTCTGCGCGAGCGCCGCGCGGCCGTGGCCGGCGACGTCACCAACGACGATGCCCACTCGGCCGCCGTCCAGCGGGAAGGCGTCGTAGAAGTCACCGCCGGCGCCGGGACCTTCGGCCGGCTTGTACGCGACGGAGGTCTGGAGGAGGCCGATGCGGTCCGGCACGTCCGGCAGCAGCGCCGCCTGGAGGAGGCCGACCTCCTGCAGCAGCGCGCCTCGCTGCTCGCCCAGGCGGCGGCCGCGCGCGGCTGCGAGCAGGTAGGCCACGGCGAGCATCGCGATCAGCGCCGCCATTGCCGCGAGCACCGCCTTGACGGGGCCGGGCACGACCTTGACGATCTCCCGGGCGGTCCGCGCGATCACGGACCTGCCGCGCGGCCGGGGGTCGGGACGCGGAGAGGCGTGGTCGCGCGGCTTGGCCGTGCGCTCGCTCGCGGATCGGACAGCCGTGCGGGCCGGCCTGGACACTGCGGGACGAACCAGGGTCCGGGCTCGAGGCCTGCCTCGCCGGCTTGGCCGGCGCGCGTCGGTGCCGCCTTGGGCGCTGCGCCGCCGCGCACGTGAGCGTCGCGAGGTCTGGGGCGCGGACGGTGCCGTCGCCGCCGCGGTGCCCGCCGGTGCGGCGTCCGCTACGGGCTGCGGCGAAGCAGCCGCCGGCGTCTCCACGGCCGGCCCCTTCTTGCCTCCCGGTGCGTGTGGATGCGTCCGCTTTGCCTTTGCGTCCGCTCCGAGCTTCAGGTCGCGGGGTGGCGACGGCGGCTGGTCCGCAACGCCAGCCGCCTGTTGCTCGATCGCCTGCAGCTGCTTCTTGACCTGGCCTGGCGGCTCGAGCGGCTTGTCCGCGGTTGCCCCGCTCGCCCCGAGCAGGGGGAACGCGAGAGCGAGCCCTCCGGCGGCGGCGGCGCGGAGGGTCGCCGTGACAAAGCGCGGCGGCGCCATGGGGTTGTCATCGACCGCGCGTCGAGGCCCTTCAGCCGTTGCCGGCAGCCTGGACGGGCGTTCTACCTCGAATGAGCGAGGTTTGCCTGCATGGGCGCCGGGCATGCCGGTGGGAGGACACGGAAAGGAGTACCCCAATGGACGCCTGGCTGGTAATCGTGATCGTCGTAGCCGTGCTGGTGGTGATCGGCCTCGTCGCGTGGAGCATGATCCGCAAGCGGCGGACGCAGAGGCTCAGGGACCGCTTCGGACCCGAGTACGAGCGCACGGTCGAGGGAGAGGGCCGCCGCCGGGCGGAGGCCGACCTGCAGGAGCGCGAGCAGCGCCGCGAGCAGATCCGCCTGCGAGACCTGAGCGCCGACGAGAGGGAGCGTTTCTCGGGCGCATGGAGGGACACCCAGTCCGAGTTCGTGGACTCGCCGGGCTCGGCGGTCCGAAACGCGGACCGGCTCGTGCAGGACGTGATGCGCGCACGCGGCTACCCGGTCGAGGACTTCGACCAGCGCGCGGGCGACATCTCCGTGGACCATCCCGAGCTGGTGCAGAGCTATCGCGCGGCGCACGGCATCTCGCGCAGGCACGAGCGCGGCGACGCCGGCACCGAGGACCTGCGCCAGGCGGTGGTGCACTACCGCGTGCTGTTCGCCGAGCTGCTCGACGACGGCAGTGCAGGCGCGGGGCGCGGCGAGGGCGCGCCGTCCGAGCGAGAGCGCATCCCCGAGCGCTGACTCCCCCCTCTCGGCGGGGCCGTCTCGCCCGGCCCCGCCGGGCCCGTGACGCCGGAGTGGTCATGCTTCGGCCATGGAGCAGGGCATCGTCACGGCCGCGGGCGTTCCGGACGCTCTCGACTCGTCGCTGCTCGCGCTCGGCGCGCTGCTGGCCCTGGGCGTGCTCGCTGCGGGCGTTGCCGGCCGCAGCTTCTTGTCGCTGACCGCGCTGTTCGTGATCGCC
Organism: Actinomycetota bacterium; assembly: GCA_046729975.1. GTDB lineage: Bacteria > Actinomycetota > Thermoleophilia > Solirubrobacterales > Thermoleophilaceae > JBKPHS01. Next base: position 21,665 of record JBKPHS010000080.1, on the reverse strand, counting down.
GGGTTCGCGCTCGGCAACGGGGGCCTGGAGTTCCTCGAGTTCGACCCCCAGTCGGGCTTCGTCTCCTCGCTCGCGATCGTCGCCCTGATCCTGATCCTGTTCCGGGATGGCCTCGAGGTCGAGGCCGAGATGCTGCAGAAGGCCTGGCACCTGCCGTTACGCAAGCTCGTGCTCGCCATGCCGATCACCGCCGCGCTCGTGGCCTGCGCGACCGCCGCGCTGACCGACCTGAGCTGGACAGAGGCGTTTCTCGTCGGGGCTCTGCTGGCGCCGACCGACCCGGTTCTCTCCTCGAGCGTGGTCACGAATCCGCGCGTGCCGCGCGTGGTGCGCCACTCCCTGAACCTGGAGTCGGGACTCAACGACGGTCTCGCGCTGCCTGCGGTGCTCGCGCTGACCGCCGCGCTCGGTGGCGACGACGACTTCGTGTGGTGGCGCTTCGTGCTCCAGGACGTGTCCGTCGGGCTCGTGACCGGCCTCGTGGTGGGTTTTGCCGCCTCCAGGATCCTGCCGCGCGCCCGAGGTCTCGAAGAGAGGGTCACACCCCACCAGAAGGCCCTGTTCGCCCTCGGGACCGCCTTCCTGGCCTATGGCGTCGCGGTTGAGACACCGCCCGAGGGCAACGGCCTGATCGCGGTCTTCGTAGCCGCGATCACCCTCGGCATCCTGCGGCCGGACGTGCGCGAGTCCTTCGAGCGCCGGTCGGAGGACGTCATCGAGGTCGTCAAGCTCGCCGTGTTCGTGGTCTTCGGGGCCGTGCTCACGCTCGACGGCCTGTTCGGCGACGGCGTGGACGCTCTGGCGATCGCGCTGTTCACGCTGCTCGCGGCCCGCCCGATCGCCGTCTTCGCGGCGCTTGCCGGCACTCGCACGGACGCCGCCACGAAGGCGTTCATGTCGTGGTTCGGCCCGAAGGGCGTGGCGACGATGACCTTCTCGCTGTTCGTGCTCAGCGCGGGCATCGATGACGGGGAGCGCATCTTCAACATCGCCGCGCTGGCGGTCTTCATCTCGATCGTCGCCCACGGAGCGACCGATGTCGCGGGCGTGAACTGGATCAGCACCCACGAAGAGCGGAGGCAGCGCGAAGCGGCGCTCGCCTAGCGTGCGAGATGATTACGCGCTTGATCACCGGCGAGCGCGAGGAGGAGAAGAGTGGACAACTGGGACATCAGGTCGCTTGACGTCGAGCCCCATCATCCGCGCGTCCTGCACTCGGACGACGACGCGCGGCTGATCGCGATCAACCTCCCGGCCGGCGAGCTCCTACAGGAGCACCAGGTCCACGAACGCGCCTATCTGTTCGTCGCCGACGGCGAGCTCGAGGTCGAGCAGGGCGGCAGCAGCACGGCGGCCGGGCCCGGGTTTCTGGCCCACTTCCCGCCGAACGAGCGCCACGAGGTCCGCGCCAAATCGGACTCCCGCGTGGTCCTGCTTCTCGCGCCCTGGCCGGGAGAAGGCCACCCGAGCATGCGCCACTGAGTCCGCTTCGCCGGCTCGCCGGTCTTGGCTAACCTTCGGGCTCGATGGAGACGATCCTCAGCATCTTCCAGGTCTTTCTGTCGGTCATGCTCATCCTGCTCGTTCTGCTGCACTCGGGCAAGGACGCGGGACTCTCGGGCGCCTTCGGCGTCGGCACGGGCGGAGGCCCATTCGGCGGCGGCTCGCTGGTCGAGCGGAACCTGGATCGCTGGACGATCGCGTTCGCGCTGGTGTTCGTCGTGAACGTGATCGTGCTGCTGAAGATCGGCTAGCCGGTAAAGCGCATCCACCCGGCCCGCAGCGGGGGGCAGACGACGCCCGTTGCGAAGCGGCGTCCGTAGAACTCGCCGTCGCTCGTCAGGACGGCGCGCGACCCGAGTGCCTGGACGCGCTCGAGGATTCCGAGGGCGCTGTCGGTCAGCCGCAGGTCGGCGAGCGGGCGAGTCACGCGGCCGTCCTCGATCAGGAACGTGCCGTCCCGCGTGACGCCCGTCACGAGCGTCTCCTTCGGACGGACGGCATTCATGTACCAGAGCCGCGTCACGTAGACGCCGCGCTCGATCGGCGCGGCCAGTTCCTCCTCGTCCCTGGCGCCGCCACCGCCTAGCACCAGGTTCGTCGGCGCCGGGCCTTCGCTGGCGCCACCCGGTGCGAGCGCGTGGCCGGTGGACGCCTCGCCGGCGAGCGCCCCGCTGCGGGTGTCGTGCACGACCTGCTGCGCGAGCCCGTCCTGGATCAGCGTCAGCGGCGCCTTCGGCACGCCCTCGGCGTCGAAGCCACGCGGCAGCGTCCGGGGATGGCCCGGCGAGTCGGACAGGTTGACCGCGGGCGCGGCGACGGGCCGTCCGAGCCGCCCGCAGAGTGCGCTTCGTTCCTCGGCGTAGGCCAGCCCGTTGAACGCCAGCCAGCCCACCCACGAGAGCAGCTCACCGACGGCATGCGGCTCGAGCACGACGGGGTACTCGCCTGCCGGCAGCTGGAGCGGGTCGCCTGCCACCGCCGCCCTGTGGGCGGCGCGCTCGGCGAGCGCGCGCGGCTCGATGTCGCGCTGCGCGACCGCAGTGGCCGCCGCATAGCCGCTGCGGCCGCCGGGCGCGATGCATATTGCCTTCATGAACGCATCCGTCAGACGCTCCGACACGCTCGCGCCCTCCGAGGAGGCGATTGCGCGCTCGACCTCGGCCACCGTCCAGATGCCATGGGCCTCGACGCCCTGGGCCTGCGCGACCTCGAACGCTCTTTCGAGCGCCTGGCCTCCAGCGCTTGCGTCGAGCCGTGCGGTGTCGGGGTCGTGGTCCGCGGAGCGATGGCCCTGACGAGGTGCGGGAAGGCCCGGGAAGTCGCCGTGACCGCGGGACCGCGCCGCGGCGTCCGCCGACACACCCGCGGCGCGGCAGCAGGCGGACAGCGAGTCGTGGTGGATGCGGTTGGTCGACGCGCTGCCGACGTGGCCGTCGCGAACGACGGTCACCTGCACGGTGAGGTCGTCGACCGCGGTCGCCTGTGTCGGGTGGGAGCGCGCGAATCGCAACAGCAGCGAGCGCTCGCGCGTGACGCTTACCTGCGCGCCGTCGCGCGCATCGATCGCCCCGAGTGCGCGTTCGGCGAGCTCGATCGGGCGCTCCACGCCGCGGCGATGGGCCAGCGCCTCCGCGCGACCCCGCACTCAGGCCACACCTACCTGCACGTTGCGGAAGCGGGCCGGAGCGCACCCGTGTGAGACGTGCATCATCTGGCCGGGCTCCCCCTTGCCGCAGTTGAGCGCGCTCCAGAGATGCCATGCCGGGCGCGAGCAGACCGCGTCGAGGCCGGCCCAGAAGTCGGGCGTGACGCCCGCGTAGCTCGGGTTGCGCAGCATCCGGCCAAGCCGACCGTCCGAGATCTCCCAAGCAGCCTCGGTGCCGAACTGGAACCCGAGCCGCTGCGAGTCGATGGACCACGAGCGGTTGGTCTCCATGTAGAGCCCGTGGTCGGTGTCGGCGATCAGGTCCTCGAGGGTGCCCGCCTCACCCGGCTCGAGGTTCACGTTCGTCATCCGCACGAGGGGCTGGCGCGCGAAGCCTTCGGCTCGCATGCAGCCCCCTGAGCGATCCAGGCCCACCCGCGCGGCCGACTCGCGCGAAGAGAGAAAGCCGCGCAGCACGCCCTCCCGCACGATCGGCACGGCGCGGCCCTCGACGCCCTCGTCGTCCCAAGCGTAGGTCCCGAGCCCGCCCTCGACCGTCGCGTCGGCGGTCACGTTCATGAGTGGCGAGCCGTACTGGAACGAGCCGGCGTCGTCGGCGGACAGAAAGCTCGTCCCCGCATACGAGGCCTCCCAGCCGAGCACGCGGTCGAGCTCCACTGCATGTCCCACGGATTCGTGAAGCTGGAGCGCGAGTTGTTCCCCGTCGAGGATCACGGTCAGCCGCTCCGCCGGACAGGGAGGAGCGCTGAGCAGAGCGAGAGCCTGCTCGGCGACGCGCGGCGCGTGCCGTGCGAGCTCGAGCCCACGAAAGTGCTCGAACCCTGCCTGGGCGACGTCCCCCCGGAACGACCCGGGATACGAGCGGATCTGGGTCTCGCCGTCGCTGGTGGCCACGGCGGAGATCCCGCCCCCGCACTCAGTCGTGCGCTGCTCGCACAGCGCGCCCTCGGTCGACGCGAACGTCTTCTCGTCGCGGTAGGCGAGGAAGTGGGCCTGCGTCACCGTTATGCGCGGGTCACCGCTCAGCGCCTCGTCGGCGGCCACCAGCTCGGCAAGCTTGTCCTCGAGCGACACCTCGAAGGGATCGAGGCCGCCACCGCCGCCGTCGCGGCGCCCGCGGGCGGGCGGCTCGGGTGCGAGCTCACTCTTCGCCACGCGTGGTTGCGTCTCCGCGACGGCGAGCGCCTCCGCAAGGGCCGATTCGGCGGATTGCCGGTCCGTCCCGTCTACCCCGGCAAAGCCCCACGCACCGCCCATGCGGACCCGCACGCCGATCCCTTCGGCCTCGGAGCGCTTGATGTCGTCCACCCGCGCACCGCGGGTCGAGATCCGCTCCGACAGGGAGTGGACGTGGCGGGCGTCTGCGTAGTCGGCGTGTCGCGACGCGGAGTCCATCAGGTCCGAGAGGAGCTCGCGCATGGGTCGCGGCAGGCTATCGGCGGCCCGCTCGCGCGGGCCGCCTGGCCTCAGCTGCGTCCGCCGGAGCTGCGGCGCGAGCCGCCCGACCTGCGTCGCGAGCCACCCGAACGCGAGCGGCTCGACGCGCGGCCGCGGCTCGCCGTGGAGCGCGACGACCTCGACCGGCTGGACGAGCCGCTGCGCGACCGGCTCGATGCCCTCGCGCGCGTCGAAGCGGCGCGCCTCGTCGTGCGCCTGCGCCTCGTCCCGCCGTTACGGAGGGGCGCCGGGATCTCCTGCCTGACGACCGCCTTGGCGAGCTGCGGTATCAGCCGCTCCAGGAAGCTCGCCATGCGCTCCTCCTCACGCCGGATTCCCCTCGCAACCTGCGCCGTTTCCTTGTCGCCGACCTCGTTCGCGAGCGTCTCTATCGCCGTGTAGGTCGCGATCTCCTCTGCCTCGTCCTGGTACTCGGTCTTGGCGTTCTTGAGCAGCTTCTCCTGCTCGCCGGTGCCGCGCACCGCGTGTAGCGGGCCCTGAGCTGCGGCCGCGGCGCGCTGGGCGCCTGCCACGACCCTGCTCGCCGCCTCCGAGAGCCGCTCCGGGCCGGGCAGGTCGGCCATCTCGGCCTTGCCGCCGAGCTGCTTGATCCGGCGCTCGACCTGACGACCGTGGGTCTTCGTCTCCTTCAGGTGCTGCTGGAGGCGTTTCTTGTACGGCGCCCGCGTAGTCATCGCGATGTGAGCTTGCAGCGCGGTCTCGAGCTGCTTCTCCTTGCCGTATGCCTCGTTGAGGTACTGAATGAGCTTCGCGTCGCGCGCGTTCAGTTCCGCCACGGGAATCCCTTTCCTCGACTTCGAACCTTGACGACGTTCCATTACCCGTGAGGCCGAATCGCACTCCTGCTTTGAGACGGGATCGGGACGGGTCTAAAGATGTCGCGCGCGGGGGCCGACCAGAGGAGTGACGGCAGCGCCCGTCGCACCCTCCAGCCACGACGACAGAGCGATCGACATGTCAGCGACCGAGCCGGGACACCTCTCGCCATCCCGTGCTCCGGCACCCCTTGGCCTGACCGCGGTCGAGGTCCAGGGCCCGGACCCTTCGGTCGTCTCGCGGGCAAGCATCCGCGAATCGCTCCTGCGGCGGCTTCTCATCTGCGCCGACCTGCTCGCAGGCGCGCTCGGGGCCGTCTGCGGGGCTCTCGCCGCGAGCCCGGGTGTGGCGGACACCGCGGTCCTCGTGTTCTTCGGCGCACTCGCGTGGGCAGGGATGGCGTTCTTCGTCGGCGTCTCGAACGCGGACGACCTCGAGGCCTGGTCGACCGGCGTGACCGAGACCAAGAAGACGGCGATAGCGGGACTGTTCGCCTCGTGGCCTCTGTTCGGGGCCGCGACGGCGCTCGCCGCGGGCAATCCTGAGCTTCTCGTCTTGGTGGCGATCCCCACCTCGATCGTCCTCGGCTCGCTCGCCCGGGCCGGTGCGCGGGCGCTGGTCCAGCGACTCTCGCCGCTCCGGCAGCGAACGATCATCGTCGGCTCGGGCATCGTCGCGGGCACACTCGTGGAGAAGCTGCGCCGGCACCGCGAGTTCGGCCTGGAGCCGATCGGCATCGTCGACGACGATCCGCACATCGCCGGCGCACCGTCGCTGCCCGTGCTCGGAGGCATCGCCGCGTTGCCGGACGTCGTTCGCCTGCACGCGGCCGACCGGGTGATCATCGCGTTCTCTCGGGCGAGTCACGAGCAGCTGCTGAGCAGCATCCGTGCATGCCGCGACCTGCGCGTGGCCGTCGACGTCGTGCCGCGCCTGTTCGAGTTCCTCGACGGCGCTCGCGGGCTCCAGTTCGTCGGCGGGCTGCCCGTCCTCTCGATCGGTGTCCCGCCACTGCGTCGCTCCGCGCGCATCGCCAAGCGCGCGCTCGACCTCTTCGTCTCGACGGCCGTGCTCGTCGCACTCGGCCCGCTCTTCCTCGCCGTCGCGCTGGCCATCAAGATCGACTCGCGCGGTCCGGTCTTCTTCAAGCAGATCCGCGCCGGCCGGCATGGGCGCCTCTTCCACGTGTTCAAGTTCCGTTCGATGTACGTGGACGCCGAGGAGCGCAAGCGCGAGTTCGAGCGCGTCAACGACCTGGGCGACGGCGTGATGTTCAAGATTCACCAAGATCCGCGCACCACACGCGTCGGCCGGTTCTTGCGGCGGTATTCGCTCGACGAGCTGCCGCAACTCCTCAACGTCGTCCGCGGCGAGATGAGCCTGGTGGGCCCGCGGCCGCTGATCGTTCCGGAGACGGACGCGCTCGCCGAGTGGCAGGAGCGTCGCCTCGAGCTCCGCCCCGGGTTGACCGGCCCCTGGCAGATCTCGGGCCGCTCGGACGTGCCGTTCGAGGAGATGGTCCGCTTCGACTATCAGTACGTCGCCGGCTGGTCGCTCGCGCGCGACGTCGAGATCCTGCTCGCCACGGTTCCGGCCGTCCTGTCCGGCCGTGGCGCTTACTGACAAGTCTTCGGTCTTCAGTCATCGGTCTTCAGATGACCGAGGACCGAGGACCGAAGACCGTTCAATTGGTGTAGTCGGCGGTCAATCGCGGGTATCACGAGCGCATGAGGACTCGGGGGGCGAGATTCGCCGGGCTGGCGGTCCTTCTCGCGGCAGGCGCGCAGGGGATCTCCGCTGGTAGCGCGAGCGCGGGGCAGGAATTCGTCGGCGTGACGAGCGACGAGACCTTCGTGGCGGTCGGCGCCCAGCGGCATTCGAACCTTCCCGGCATCGCGCGCACCGGGGTCGGAACCATCCGCCAGACCTTGAACTGGGAGTTTCTCGAGTACGGCCAGGCGCCCGGGACACTGAACTACATCTTCCTTGACCGCTTCATAGGCGCTTGCGCCCAGCGCGGAATTCGTGTGCTCCCGGTGTTGTTCAACCCGCCCGCCCACCGCACGACGCGCCCCGCGCAGGGAGCCGAGCGGGGCACGTACCCGCCGGCGGACCTCGGCGACATCGGCAACTTCGGCGCGCAGCTCGCCCGGCGCTACGGCTCGAACGGGGGCTTCTGGAACGAGCATCCGGAGCTGCCGCGGCTGCCGATCGTCGCGTGGCAGATCTGGAACGAGCCGAACCTGCCCGTCTACTGGCGCCCGCGGCCCGACCCGGGCGCCTACGCCACGATGCTCAGGCTGGCCTCGGAGCGCATCAAGGCAGTCGATCCCTCCGCGGAGATCGTCACAGCGGGCCTACCCGAGAGCCACATCAAGGACGCGATGTCGCTGCCGGCCTTCCTACGCGGCATGTACGCCGCGGGCGCGAACGGCGCATTCGACACGTTCGCCCTGAACGGGTACGCGCGCACGGGTCGGGGCGTGGTCAGGAAGGTGGGCCGCTACCGGCGGATGCTGAACTCGTTTGGCGATGCCGACGCCGGCATCCGCCTCACCGAGTTCGGCTGGGCGGACCGTGGTCCCGAGCGGCCGAAGGCGCGCTACACGGCCGGGCGCAGGCGCCAGGGCCGCTACATCGCGCAGGCGATCCGGGGCCTGTGGCGCAAGCGCGGAGCGCTCGGGTTCCGGGGCCTTGTCTACTACGCGTGGCGCGACCAGCGCGTCTACGCGGGTGGAAAGAACTTCTGGGGACTCCACACCGGCCTGCACTACCGCAACGGACGGGCCAAGCCGGCCTTGAGAGCGTTCAAGCGGGCCGTTCGGTCTCTGCGCTGACGCGCGACGGCGCGGCCTCCGCGGACCCGTCGAAGGACCACACGGTCACCGGTTCCTTCCTGCCGCGGACCTCCATCTCATCCACGTGCACGATGCCCGGAACAGCGCGCCTCATCATCACCCTGGTCGACTCGGACAGGAAGACCATGTGCGGTGTTCCCTTGGTCATCCCCTCGAGCCGCGCGGCCGTGTTGGTCGTGTCCCCGATCGTCGTGTACTCGAGCCGGCGCTGAGAGCCGACGTTGCCGGCCATCACCGGCCCGCTGTTCAGCCCGATGCCGATCCGGAAGCCGTCGCCGAGGCCCTCGGAGCGCAGCCAGTCGTTGAAGCGGTCGAGCGTCTCGCCCGTCATCTCGCGCGCCGCGGCCACGGCGCGATCGGCGTGGTCGAGCTGCTCGATCGGGGCTCCGAAGACGGCCATGATCCCGTCGCCGATGTACGAGACGAGCGTGCCGCCGTGGTCCAGGATCACTTCGCTCATGGCGCCGAGATACCGGTTCAGGACCTCGATCACCTCGTCCGGCGGCCGGGTCTCCGAGTAGGTGGTGAAGCCCCGGATGTCGCTGAACATGACGGTCACGACGCACCACTCGCCGCCCAGCCGCAGGTCCTCGTCGGTGTTCGCGAGCACGTCGTCCACCACAGGCTCCGGAACGAAGCGCGCGAACAGGTCGCGCATGCGCTCCCGCTCGAACGCGTTCAGGAGCAGCCCCACACCGAGCGCCGCGACGCCGCCGACCACAAGCGAGGCCAGCGGATAGACGAACGAAACGATCAGACCGGCGTTGAAGGCGAGCTGGACCGCGATCGTGAATGCGGCCGCGGCGAGGAGCACGACGAGAATCGAGCGGAGCGGGCCGATCAGGAAGGCCGTCAGCGGACCGACAAGGCCGAACAGGACGATGAGGATCACATCCACGGCATCGGGGGACTGCTTCAGCGGGAAGTCGCGCAGCACCGTGGAGATCGCGTTGGCCTGGATCTCCGCGCCCGACATCAGGTCCTCGCCGGCCGTGGAGGTGGGGTGCACGTCCTGAAGCGACGGCGCGGCTGGGCCTACGACGGCCGTCTTGCCGCGGAACAGGTCGCGCTCGTATCTCCCGTCGATGACTCGTGAGAACGAGACCGTCTCGACCGTCCCCGGCCCCCCGGCATAGTCGATCCACGCAGTGTCCCCGTCGAGGGCCGCGGGCGAGACGCGCCGGCCGCTCGTCGACTCCGCGGCGACCACGGCGAAGCTCTTCAGGCCCTGCACCGAGTAGGGCACCCGGCGCAGCACGCCGCCGGGGTCGTTGGGGAGCAGCGCGTTGCCGGAGCGCGCGCCGATGTCGCGCAGGACGTCCTCGCCTCCGAAGACGTTGCTCCTGCCCTGCTCGTCGACCTCGGTGGTGGCGAGCACGACCCGCGGCGTGCGCGCCACTGCGTCGATCAGCGCGTTGTCTTCGCTCTCACTGGTCGGCTCTGTGAACTGAACGTCGTAGGCGATCGCGCGGGCGCCGCCCCGGCGCAGCGCGTCGATCGCCTTCGCGTGAAGCGAGCGGGGGAAGGGCCAGCGCTCGCGGAGCTCGTCGAACGAGACGTCGTCGATGGCGACGACGACGATGTCCCGTGGGGGCTGCTGCTCGCCGCGGATCGTGAAGCGTGCGTCGACCGTGTCCAGATCGAGGTCACGGACCGCGTCCAGCGCGTAAGCCGTGAGCACGGCGCCGGTGAGGACGAACGCAGTGGCCAAGAACATCAGGACGCGAAGTCGGCGGCGCGAGCCGCGCCATCGGCCTCGGGTCCGCGCGCCGGATGGGAGCGAGTCCGCCATCGGTGGGACAAGTCTCCCCGTGCGCCCGTGTCGCCGCAACCCGGGCTTGACAGGGGGCAGGAACGAGGGGAGGATCGAAAGATCGCCCTTCGGATGCTGCTCCCCGCCAGGAAGGCTCGCTGATAACCCGCCGCCGTTGCTCGCTCGGCCTCGTTGTGCTCTTGGCGCTGGCGATGGCGCCCGCGTCCGCGGGTGCCGCGGTGCGAATCGACGGGAGTCCGCTCGACGTGTTCACGGGCGCGTCCGCCGACCAGTCGGGCCCAGGTGGGCTCCAGGCGCGCTTCGACGGCCAGGCGGGCGGCGAGCTCTTCGACCCGAGCGCGGACGCGACCGCCGCCGGCTTCCACCTCGCGGTGTTCGATCTGCCGGCGCCCGGCCAGTCCATCCTCTTCGGCCCGCGCGACCCGACGGCGCTCCCGGCCGTCGCCTTCACCGAGCTGACCGCGCCGTCCCTGTCCGGCACCGGCACGGCCGGCGACCCGTTTCTGCTCGAGTCGAGCTATCGGGCAGGCGGTCCGAACCTCGACGTTGCGCAGAGCCTGAGCTACGTCAATGGCGAGACGGCCTTCCGCGCGAAGTACGTCGTGACGAACAACGGAACGTCGCCCGCTCGCTTCAGGCCGACGATGGCCGGCGACATCTTCTTCGCGGGCGACGATCGAGGCTACGGCGTATTCGAGACCGGGCCGCCGCGGCTCGTCAGCGGCGTCAACGACGTCGTCGGGGGTGGGGGCGCGCTCCAGGACGTCGATGCCACGCCGTTCACGCACTACGAGGAGAACGACATCTCGACGATCTGGGCCAGGCTCTTCGACACTGCGTCCACGGGCTTCGCCGACACGGTGAATCCGAGCCTCACCGACGCGGGCCTCGGCGTGCAGTGGGAGGACACGACGCTCGCCGTCGGCGCGTCGAGGACCTTCGAGATCTCCTGGATCCTGGGCGGGTTCGACGGACTGACGCTGGAGCCCCTCGGAAAGCAGGCGCCTCCTGGGACCCAGACCGACCTGACCGCGACGGTGAGAAACCACGCCCTGCCGATCGCCGGCAAGGCCGTCCGCTACGCGATCAGCGGCGCCAACCCGTCCAGCGGAGTGGTCACGACGGGGCCGGGTGGGACGGCGCACATCGTCTGGACCGGCGACAAGCCAGGGCTCGACACCGTGACCGCCTACATCGACTCGAACGGCAACGGCGTGCGGGACATCCGCGAGGTCGAGCGAACGTCCACGGTGCTCTGGAAGCTGCCACCACCTGTCTACGGCAGGAGCGCGAACCTGAAGAACGTGGGCGGTGACGTCGAGGTCACGCTCCCGGGCTCGAGCCGCGCCTTGGATGTCCCGAGCGAGCGCCAGATCCCGATCGGCACGACCATCGACGTGACCGACGGGCGTGTGAACCTGACGGTCGGGCGCGGCCCTAGGGGCGGCATTCAGGGAGCGACGGTCTTCGCCGGCAAGTTCCGGGTCTTCCAGAAGCGGAAGACCAAGAAGCGCCGGCCGACGACCGACCTGATCCTCAAGGGAAGGGTCGGACCTTGCAAGAAGGGCCGGAACGCCGGAGCGGCTGCGCGCCGGAAGCGGCGCTTGTGGGGCAACGCGCGGGGCCGCTTCCGGAGCCGTGGGCGCAACAGCGCCGCGACCGTCCGTGGCACGGTCTGGCTCGTCGAGGACCGCTGCGACGGCACCCTCACCTTTGTGCGGCGGGGCAAGGTTGCTGTCCGCGACTTCGTCAAGAAGAAGACGATCATCGTCAAGAGGGGCCAGCGCTACCTGGCGCGCAACCGCTAGCCGTCCCGGCTCCTGCTCATAGGATCCGGCGGTGCCGTATCCCGGCTGGCTGCAAGACGCCGAGCGCGTCGACGTCGCCCTCTACGCGGCGATCGCCCGTACGCCCACGCCCACGCTCGATCGCGCCATGAGCCGGCTCTCACGAGCGGCCGACTACTCCCGATTGTCGCTCGCGTCGGCCGCGGTGCTCGCCCTGGCGGGCGGTCCGTCCGGGCGCCGCGCTGCCGCGCTCGGCCTGGCGTCCGTCGGCGTCACGGCCACGATCGTCAACCTGCTGATCAAGCCGATCGGCCGCCGCCGGCGCCCCGATCGGGCAGCCGAGAAGGTTCCGGTCGCCCGCCACGTGAGCATGCCGGCCTCGACGTCGTTCCCTTCCGGGCACTCCGCGTCGGCGTTCGCCTTCGCGACCGGGGTTGGACAGGTGATGCCCCACGCCGCGGTCCCGCTGCGCGCGCTGGCCGCGCTCGTCGCGTACTCGCGGGTACACACTGGCGTGCACTATCCCGGCGACGTCGTCGCCGGAGCCCTGGCGGGATCGGCGCTGGCTCAGCTCACGACTCACGCGCTCGAACGCGCCCGCTGAGTCCACGCCGGAGTGGGGCGGCCCGTAGCATCGGCTCGTACGCTGTCTGGAAGGAGGCCCCGTGGGCTTTGACCAGTATCACGAGCCACCCGGCGAGCTGCCGGCGGCGACGCGGACGTTCGCGCGGCTGTGCGCGTCGCTCACCGAGGAGGCCGAGGCGATCGGCTGGTACGAGCAGCGCCTGGCGATCGAACCGGATCCCGACGCGCGAGCGATCATGCGCGACGCTCAGGGCGAGGAGTTCAAGCACTTCAGCATGGACCTCGAGTTCCTTCTCCGCCGCACCCCGATCTGGCGCGAGATCGCCGAGGGCGTCCTCTTCCAGCCGGGCGAGATCGTGGAGCACGGCGAGGAGGCCGAGGCGGAGGCGGCCGAGGGCGGCGACGGCGCGGAGGATCGCTCCGGCTCGCTCGGGATCGGCAGCCTCAAGGGGGTTCCCGGATGAACCATCTTCTGCGTTCCCTCGCGCCGATAAGCGACACCGGCTGGGAGCTCCTGGACGAGGAGGCGAAGAGGCGGGTGACGGCGGCGCTGGCCGCGCGCAGGCTCGTCGACTTCGCGGGCCCGCACGGCTGGGCGCACTCGGCCACCAACCTTGGTCGTACGACGGCGGTGGCTTCGGCTCCCGCCGAGGGCGTAAGCGGACTTCAGCGCCGCGTGCTGCCGCTCGTCGAGTTGCGCGCCAGCTTCACGGTCTCGCGCTCCGAGCTCCGCGACCACGACCGAGGCGCACCGGACGTGGACCTCGACGATCTCGACGACGCGGCGCACCGGGTCGCGGTCGCCGAGAACGTGGCGGTGTTCCACGGCTGGCCCGAGGCGGGCGTCAAAGGGATCACGGAAGCGTCTCCACACGAAGGGGAGCCGCTCGGCGACGACGCGAACGCCTACCCCCGGCCGGTCGCGGGCGCCGTCGAGCTCCTGCTCCAGAGCGGCGTTGACGGTCCGTACGGGCTGGCCCTGGGACGCGAGGAGTACACACGCGTCGCCGAGACGGCGGAGCACGGTGGCTACCCGTTGCTCGGTCACCTTCGGAAGATCCTCGACGGCCCGATCGTGTGGGCCCCGGGAGTGAAGGGGGCGGTGGTGGTCAGCCTGCGGGGCGGCGACTTCCTGTTCGACTCGGGACAGGACATCTCCATCGGCTACGAGGCACACGACGCGGAGAACGCGCACCTCTATCTGGAGGAGAGCTTCAGCTTCGTGGTCGCGACGCGTGAGGCCGCCGTGCCACTCGGCCCGTAGCTCGCGGTCAGCAGTCCAGGAAGCGAACGACGTCCGCCGCGTCGGCCTTCAGCGCCGCCGTGTCCTTGCGGGTGAGCCGGGTGAACGGCTCGAGCACGACCTCGCCGCCGGGCATGCTCCAGATGGCAGCGGCGCGGCCGCGGACGAGGGCGAACGGGTGAAAGAGACCGTTCACCGTGACGACGCCCTTGTGGGGGCCGAGCAGCTGCTCGCGCGAGCTCCACCCGTGGAGAACGGGGTCGTAGGGACCGAGCAGGCGTGGGGGAGGGAGGTCCGGCGCGGGCGGGCGACCGGCCAGGTCGACGAGGCCGTCCTCGCGCTCCTCGAGGTCGGAGGCGATCGCACTCAGTCCTGCGCGTACGTCCCGCAGCGGAAGCCCGGCCCACCTCGCGAGGTCCCCCTCGCCGGCGGGGCCGTGGCCGGCGAGGTAGCGCCGGGCCAGCTCGGCCAGAGCCGTATCGCGGTCGACGGGAGCGGGCTCCCCGAGCCAGTCTCGAACCAGCGCGAAGCCCTGACGGCCGCCGATCATCGGGCCACGCACCACGAGGCCGCGCAGGCTGGCGAGCATCAGGATGTGGACCAGCGCCTGGCGCTCGGTCCGCACGCCTGCCGCGGCGATTCGCTCGCGGAGCTGCTCGCGCGTCAGCGGACCCTGCTCGGACAGGGAGCGCTCGACCACGGCCACGCCGCGATCGGCCGCACCTGGAGAGACGCCCTCCTGGGCGAGCCGCCGTGCATTCGTACCGAGGAGCGGCGGCGTGGTGATCGCCTGCAGCCATGGGTAGTCCTCCCTACGGACGAGATGCAGCGTCCCCCGATTGAGCCAGGTGATCAGCAGCGCGCGCTCCTCGGTGAGAGCGCGGTCGACATCGCCGGCGCAGAGGCCCGTCGTGCGCGAGCGGACGGCAAGCCGCGCTCCGCGCGGGTCCTGGGCCTGGACAGCCAGCAGCCGCTCGGCGACCGCCACCGGATCGCGCGCCGGCTCCCCGGAGAGCAGCTGTGCGGCAAGTCGCTTGGCTAAGGCGTCCGAGGGCACGTCGTACGCATTTTCCCGATGCGCGGGAGGGAGCCTCGGGCGCCTGAGCGGAGGTAAGTCCAGCGCCGGTCGCGGCGCTAACCCCCTAACACAACTCCAAAGGAGGAGAAAGCCATGACCACTGCCGTTGCGGCCGCTCTGCGGCCGATCCCAGTGCCCAGCTTGACCGTGCTTCGGCACGACCCGGCCGCCCAGGCCTTCATGCTGTTGCGGATCGCCTTCACGGTGGCGCCCATTCTGTTCGGGCTCGACAAGTTCGCCGGGATCATGCTCAACGACTGGACGAAGTACCTGGCGCCCGAGTTCAACGACGTGATCCCGGGCAGCGCGGCGGACGCGATGCACGTCGTCGGGGTCGTAGAGATCGCCGCCGGCCTCGTTGTTGCAGTTACGCCGCGCTTCGGCGGGCTGCTCGTCGCCGGTTGGCTCGGCGGCATCATCATCAGCCTGCTGTTGGTCGGCGGCTACGCCGACATCGCGCTGCGCGACTTCGGGCTCCTGCTCGGGGCGCTGACCCTGGCGAGGCTGGCGAGCGCGTACCCAGGGGGTGAGCGATCTCTGGGACAAGCCCGCTAGGCGGTTTAGGTGCGGCGCGGGCGGCCCCCGCGCCGACCGCGCCGTCGATGGCGCGGCCTCGCTACGCGCCCATACGCGACTACGCGGTGATCGGCGACGGCCGGACTATCGCACTGGTGGGCCGGGGTGGTTCGATCGACTGGCTCTGCTTGCCGGACCTGGACTCCGGAAGCGTATTCGGGGCCCTCCTCGATGCCAGGCGCGGAGGCGGGTTTCGGCTTCTGCCAGTCGAGCGCCACGCGGTGGAGCGCCGGTACATCCCTGACTCCAACCTTCTCGAGACCACTTTCACCACGGCGGGCGGGAGGGTCCGGGTCACTGACGCCATGCCGCTACCGCTCACCGGTCTCGCCCCTACGCGCGAGATCGCACGCCGGGTAGAGGGCCTCGCCGGTCAGGTAACAATGCGTTGGGAGGTCGAGCCGCGCTTTGACTACGGGCGGGAGAAGACGCACTTCGCGAGCCGAGTCGGAGTGCCGATCGCCAGCGCCGGCAGCGACGCGCTCGCGGTCCTCGCCTTCGACGCCGGGGAAGCCAAGCGCGACGCGCGGGCAATCGCCGGGGACTTCGTCGCGGAATGCGGCTCGGAGTCCCTGCTCGCGCTGAGCGTTGCGCATGGCGATGCACTCGTCCTTTCGCCACGCGACGACATCGAGCGCCGGCTCGACGGAACCCTCGAGTACTGGCGCAGGTGGGCAGCAACCAGACGTTATGACGGCCCGTGGAGAGACGCAGTCGTCCGAAGCGCGCTTGCGCTGAAGCTCTTGATCTACGCCCCGTCGGGCGCCATCGCGGCTGCCGCGACCACCTCACTCCCGGAGGCGCCGGGTGGAGTGCGCAACTGGGACTACCGTTACTCCTGGGTGCGGGACAGCTCCGCCACGCTCGAAGCATTGCTGCGCCTCGGCTGCCCGGCTGAAGGGGAAGCCTTCTTCTGGTGGCTGCTGCATGCCTCACAGCTCACGCATCCGGGGGTCAACGTGCTTTACCGGCTCAACGGCCGTGCCAACGCACAGGAGCGCGAGCTGGCCTTCGACGGCTATCGCGGCTCGCGTCCGGTTCGGATCGGCAACGCCGCGGCGACGCAGCTTCAGCTCGACGTCTACGGGCACCTGCTGCAGACCGCATGGCTGTACGTCGAGGCCGGCGGTCAGCTGGACGGCGACGCCGCGGCGCGCATGGCCTCAACCGCCGACCTCGTGACGGGCCTGTGGAAGAGCGAGGACTTCGGCATCTGGGAAGTGCGCAGCCGCCCGCGTCATTTCACGCAGTCGAAGATGATGTGCTGGGTCGCCCTGGACCGCGCCTGCCGACTGGCCGAGAGCGGGCAAATTGCGGCTTCGAGCGCCGCACGATGGCGAGCGGAGGCGGACGCGATCCGCCACTTCGTCCGCGACTGCTGCTGGTCGCCCGAGCGCCGCAGCTACGTCCGCTTCCCCGGCAGCACCGAGCCAGACGCCGGCCTGCTGCTCCCAACCTTGCTCGGCTACGCGGGGAACGAAGAACGCGAGCAGCTCAAGATGACCGTAAACCAGATCCGCAGGGATCTGGGAAGCGGCGCGCTCATCTACCGCTACCGCGGCGACGATGGACTCCCAGGTCGCGAGGGAGCGTTCCTGGCGTGTTCGTTTTGGCTGGTCGACGCCCTGGCGCAGCTGGGCGAGGTGGCGGATGCGGCCGACTTGATGGAGGAGCTGCTCGGCTTGGCCAACGACGTCGGGCTTTACGCGGAGGAAATGGATCCGCAGACCAGCTCCTTTCTGGGCAACTTCCCGCAGGGGCTGGTGCACCTCGCTCTCATCAACGCGGCGGTGACGCTCGAGGAGGCGACGCGCCGATGACCGTCTGGGGCGCCTTGGCCGGCGGATTCGTGGGGACGCTCGTATTGACCACCGCGATGCTGGCAGCGACCGAACTGCGACTGACCCGTATCGATCTCCCGTTCCTGCTTGGCACCGCCGTCACGACGGACCGCATGCGAGCGCGAGCGCTCGGCTATGCCCTTCACTTCTGCTTCGGCCTTCTCTTCGCGAGCGCCTACTACGTTAACTTCCAGGCGATCGACCAAGCGAGCTGGTGGCTGGGCGCCAGCTTTGGGCTAATCCACGCCCTCTTCGCCGGGACTGCGCTCGTGAACATTCTCCTTCCCCTCGTCCATCCGCGAATGGGGACGATCTTCAGCGACGCCAGCTCCGCCCCTCTCCTCGAGCCACCCGGGTTCTTGCTGCTGAACTACGGAACCAGTACCCCAGCGGTGATGGTTGCCACGCACGTCGTCTACGGCGCGATCGTCGGAGCCTTCTCCGCTGCTGGCTGAGGCCACAGGACGAGCCCGTCAGAACAACCCCGCGAGCTCTACGACGGCGACCAGCCGCTTGGCGACCGCGACGGGGTCGCCGGCGGGCTCGCCGGCGAGCAGGTGTGCGGCAAGTCGCTCGGCTAAGGCGTCCGAGGGCAAGCAGCTACGGCCGGCGCTTGCCGTCAGGACCCAACGCCCACCAAAAGCCCCCGTTCAGGTTCACGTTGTGACAGAGGACCTGCCCGGGATCCTCGTGGGCGTAGAAGTACAGCGGCTTGCCCGCGTAGGTCACCTGCAGCCGGCCCCCACGCCGCCTGATCGTCCCGAGGAGCGACGTTCGCACTCCCCGGTCGGCTAGCGGCCTGCCGCTCGTGAACACAGGCGGCCATGCCCGCGAACAGCCGCCATAGCAGGCGCTCCTGTTCCGCCTGTCGCGCTCGAAGATGTAGATCGCGTGGCGCCTCGAGTCGAACAGCATCCGCCCGAAGCGCGAGCTCCGGACCGTGATCCTCGTACCGCTCGCCTCTCGGCCCGCGGGCGACCGATTCGCCGCCATCTCACCGCCGGCCGAACCGCGTGTCGGTGCCGGGGAGTCGGCGTCGTCGCCACAGCCACCGGCCAGGGCCGCACCCATCCCCACGACGACCAGTCGCACTCTCATCGTCATGGGGCAATCGTCGCACCCGTGTCTTGCGCGCGTATTACGCCTTCGTCGGCGGGGCAGCCCTATCCGGCGACGAGCGCCTCGAGGTTGTCGAAGGCGGCGCGCCAGCCGGCCTCGACGCCACCGCGACTCTCGGGCGTGTAGGGCCCGTCGCTGAGCGTCATGCGCGTCTTGGCGCCGTGGTCGTGGAACTCCAAGCGCAACAGCGTGCCCTCGTGCATGCCCACCTCCGGCATCGGGTCCGAGCGCAGGACGATCAGCTCCGGCTCGACGAGCTCGAGGATCTCGTAGCCGATGGCGAACTGCGCGCCGCCGTCGCGCCGGACCATCGTGAGCTCGTAGCGCCCGCCGACGCGCAGATCGATGTGGACCTGCTCGCGCGGCGTGTCGAAGTGCTCGGGGCCGTACCAAGCCGCCACCTCGTCGGGGTCGGTCCAGGCCCTGAACACGCGCTCGCGCGGTGCCTCGAAGATGCGCGTGATCAGGACCTCCTGATCGGTGGCCGCCTCGGGGGTCGAGTCACTCATCTTGCTCTCCTTTCGGGCGCAGGTGCGCTTCGAGTCGGTCCATCCGGGCCTCCCAGGTCCGCTTGCGCGACTGCACCCACTCCACCGCCTCGTCGAGCGGGTCGGCCTGCAGCCGGCTTGGCCGCCACTGAGCCTCCCGGCTGCGGGCGATCAATCCCGCGCGCTCGAGCACCTTGAGGTGGCGCGAGATCGCGGGCAGGGTCACCGCGAACGGCTCCGCGAGCTCGTTCACGGTCGCCTCGCCGTCGGCGAGACGGGTCAGGATCGAGCGGCGCGTCGGATCGGCGAGAGCCGCGAAGGTGAGGCTGAGCTGGTCGGTTGGCACGTAACGATCCGGTTAATTAACGCAGCCATTAAATAGCATCGGCCTCCGGAACGCAACTTCGACCGCGGCCGTCAATCAGCGTCTAGGCGTGAACGTGGCAGACGGCCTCGACGTTGTTGCCGTCCGGGTCGAGCACGAACGCGCCGTAATAGTCCGGGTGATAGATCTCGCGGACGCCCGGCCCGCCGTTGTCCGTCCCACCGGCCTCCAGCGCAGCGGCGTGGAAGGCATCGACGGTCTCGCGATTCTCGGCCGTGAACGCTACGTGCACGCCGCTGTCCGGTCCGCGCCCGCGCCTGCCGATCCAGAAGAACGGGAACTCGTCGCCGAATCCACCCACCCCGGGGACCGGCTCCATCAGGAGCCTCATCCCGAGCGGCGCGAGGGCCTTCTCGTAGAAGGACTTGCTGCGGTCGTAATCGCTCACATCCAGCCCTATGTGGTCAAGCCTTGGCTTCATTGACGAAGTATCTCGCCAAGCCGCGACTCACAGCTGCGGGCGAGCGAGCGCGTGCATCGCGTCTCGCAGCGCGGGATAGAGCGAGACGAAGATCTCGTAGAGCTCGTCGTAGCGCTTGGCGCGCTCGGGGTCCGGCTCGGTGATCGACTCCCGCAGTCGCACTCGGGCGCTTGCCTCCTCGACGTTCGCGAACACGCCGGAGGCGACGCCGGCCAGTAGCGCGGCGCCGTAGGCGGGTCCTTCGTCGACGCCGGTGCGACGGATGGGGCGGCCGTAGACGTCGGCCTGCAGGCGCAGCCAGAGCGGCGAGCGGGCACCGCCGCCGGTCGCGCGTATCTCGTCGTCGGCGGTGCCGAGGGAGCGCATCACCTCGAGCCCCTGGCGCATGGACAGCACCACGCCTTCCATCACCGCGCGGGTCAGGTGCGCGCGACCGTGACGGGCCGTCAGACCGATGAAGCCGCCGCGCGCCCGGGGGTCGAGGAGCGGGCTGCGCTCGCCCGTCAGATAGGGCAGGAACAGCAGTCCCTCCGCGCCGGGCTCGATCTCCGCCGCCTCCGCGACCAATGCCTCGAAGTCGGCCCCGCCCGCGATCCTGTTCCGCCACCAGCCGAGCGAGCCGCCCGCGGACAGCGTTACAGCCATCAGGTGGAAGGCGCCGGGCACGGCGTGGCAGAACGCATGCACACGGCCGGAGGTGTCGCGCGCGAACGAGTCGCGGTGCGCGAACAGCACACCGCTCGTGCCGATGGAGCTCGCGATCAAGGCCTCGCGCACCACACCGACGCCGACGGCAGCGGCCGCGTTGTCGCCGCCGCCGGCCGCCACCGCCAGGCCGCGCGGAAGGCCGAGCTCGTCGGCCACCGGGTCACTCAGGACGGCGGTGACGTCGGTCCCCTCGTAGACATCGGCCAGCCACTCGCGCGGGATCTCGAGCGCGTCGAGGATCTCGTCCGACCAGCGGCGCGCGCGGACGTCGAGCAGCAGCGTGCCTGACGCGTCCGAGGCGTCGGTTGCCCGCTCGCCGGTGAGCCTCAGGCGGACGTAGTCCTTTGGGAGCAGGACGCTCGCCACGCGCGCGCTCGCCTCCGGCTCCTCGCGCCGCAGCCACAGTATCTTCGGCGCCTGGAAGCCCGTCAGCGCCGGGTTGCCGGCGAGATCGAGCAGCCGCTCGGCACCTACGCGCTCAGTGATCGTGGCGCAGTCTGTCTCGGTGCGCTGGTCGTTCCACAGGAGCGCTGGGCGGATGACGGCATCGGCGGAGTCCAGGAACACCGATCCATGCATCTGGCCCGCCAGCCCAAGGCCCACTATCTCGTCGTCGGCGGCAGCTGCGACCTCCGCGAGGACGTGCTTCGCCGCCTGCCACCAGTCCTCCGGCCGCTGCTCCGTCCAGCCGGGGCGTGGCGTGAGCAGGTCATGGGCTTCGCGGGCGTCGGCGACGACATCTCCGTCGGTGTCGATCGCGAGGGCGCGAGTCCCGCCCGTGCCGACGTCGAGCCCGATCAGGACCGGCATGACTCGGGCCCAGCCACGACTACGGGGCGCCGGCGCGCGGCAGAACGAGCGGCTTGATCGAGGCGGGATCCTCGCGGCCGGCGCGGAGGGCGGCCTCTGTCTCCTCGAGCGTGTAGCGCCCGGTGATGATCGCCTGGAGGTTCAGCCGGCCGCCGGCGGCCAGGGCGATCGCGGCGGGGTAGGTGTTCGCGTAGCGGAAGGTCCCGGTGAGCCAGATCTCGCGGTTCTGGACGACGCTCATCGGGATCGCCATCTCCGCGTCGGGACCCATGCCGACCATCACGGCCCGGCCCGCGGGGCGCAGGGCGCGGAGGCCGCCGGACACCGCGTCGGGATGGCCGGAGCACTCGAGCAGCACGTCAGCCTCGACGCCCGCCTCGTCGAGCGGCAGCTGTGAGACGTCGATGGTGCGGGTAGCCCCGCCCTCGGTCGCCACGGCCAGTCGGTGGGAGTTGACGTCGGTGACCGTCACCTCGGTCGCGCCGAGCGCGCGGGCGACCTGGACCGCGAGCTGTCCGATCGGCCCCGCGCCGGTCACGAGCACGCCGG
>JBKPHS010000079.1:0-10886 GCA_046729975.1 Actinomycetota bacterium | reverse complement strand
ACGCTGATGGAGGAGTCGATCAGCCGCATGGCCGGGTCCCAGCACGGCGTGCGGCTCGAGCCCGAGGACCTGATCGGCGCAGCCCATGCGGCGGGCCGCCCGGCGGCGGAGCGCACGACGCTGTACGGGGTCCGGCAGCGGTTCCCGCTGCCCGCTGCGGCCTAGATGGTTGATTCCTCATTCCCGCACCCGCGGATGACGCGCCAGACCTGCGCTGGATCGCCGCCCGCTCCTCGCCGATAGCTTCGGCTATCGGCTTCGTCGCGTTCGGCGCCCAGCTTGGTCTGGACGCGCCCCCGCGAGCACGCTAATTCGGAATCAACCATCTAGCGCCCGGCGTACTCGTAGAAGCCCCGCCCCGCCTTTCGCCCGAGCAGTCCCGCCTCCACCATGCGCCGCAGCACAGGCGGCACCACCGAAGCGGAGTCGCGGAACTCCTCGTGGAGCGACTCGGCGACGTAGGTGAGCGTGTCGAGCCCGACGAGGTCGGCGAGCGCGAGCGGGCCCATCGGGTGCGCGCAGCCGAGCACCATCCCCTGGTCGATGTCCTCCTTCGACGCGAAGCCCGACTCGTACATGCGGATCGCCGAGAGGATGTAGGGCACGAGCAGTGCGTTGACGATGAAGCCGGCGCGGTCCTGCGAGTCGATCGTCGTCTTGCCGAGCTCCTCGGTCGCGAACGCCTTCGCGCGTTCCAGCGTCTCATCTGACGTCGTGATCGACCGGACCACCTCAACGAGCTTCATGACGGGCACGGGGTTGAAGAAGTGAAGCCCGAGCACGCGCTCGGGGTGGTCCGTCTCGGCCGCGAGCTTCATGATCGGCACCGACGAGGTGTTGCTCGCCAGGAACTCGGCGTCCGGGAGCAGGCGGTCGAGCTCGCCGAAAAGCTGGCGCTTGAGGGGTTCCGACTCGACGATCGCCTCGATCGCCGCATCGGCTCCCTCGGTGTCCTCGAGGCGCGTCGTGAAGGCGATGCGCTCGACCGCCGCGTCGCGTTCGCCGGCGTTCAGCTTTCCGGACCCGACCGCGCGCTCGAGCGAGCGCTCGATTGCGCCGCGAGCGCGCTCGGCACGCGCGTCGTCCACTTCGACGAGCGTCACGTCGACTCCCGAGCGGGCGCAGACCTCCGCGATGCCGGAACCCATCAGCCCTCCGCCCACGACCCCAACGCGCATTCCGCCTCCTCTCGTAGCTCGCGGATAGTCTGGCGCGCCGAATGGGCTTGTTGGCACCGGAAGAGCTCCGCGAGCGCGTAGAGCGGCTGGCGGCGATCGAGCGCGGCTCGGCCAGCGAGGGCGAGCGCGAGGCCGCCGAGCTGATCGCGGACGAGTTGCGCTCGCTTGGTGCTCGCGTTCGGCTCGAGGAAGAGCGCGCCCACGGGACCTACTGGTGGCCGATCGGCCTGCTGACCGGGCTCGCCGCGCTCGCCGGATTCGCAAGGAGCCGGCTCGCGGGCGTCCTGGGCGGCGCGTTCGCGGCCGCCGGCGTGGCCGACGACGTCACGGGCGGCACGCTCTGGTTCCGCCGGCGCTTCCTGCCACAGCGCAAGACCGTCAACGTGGTTGCGGAGATCGGTCCGGAGGACGCCGAGCGCACGGTCCTGTTCGTCGCGCACCACGACGCCGCGCACGCCGGGCTCGTCTTCCACCCGGAGCTGCCGCGGGCGGCCGGGCGTCTCTTTCCGGGCGCCCTCGAGCGGACCGATACCACGCCTGGCACGCTCTGGGGCGCCTTCGGCGGCCCGCTGCTCGTCGCGCTCGGCTCGCTGCTCGGCCTGCGGCGGCTGCGGCTTTCCGGCGCCATGCTCTCAGCCGGCTACGCGGCCGCGATGGTGGACATTGGCAGCCGGCGCGTGGTGCCGGGCGCGAACGACAACCTCACGGGCGTTGCCGTGCTGCTCTCGCTCTCGAGCGCGCTGCGCGACGCGCCGGCGCCGGCCACGCGCGTGATCCTGCTCTCCACCGGCTCGGAGGAGTCGTTCATGGAGGGGATGCACGGCTTCGCCAAGCGCCACTTCGAGTCGCTGCCCACCGACCGCACCCACGTGATCTGCCTGGACACGGTCGGCTCGCCCCACCTGGTGCTGCTCGAGGGAGAGGGGATGCTCGGCGTGCGCGAGTACCCGAAGGACTTCCTCGCGCTGATCAAGCAGGCGGCTGAGGACGAGGACATCTACCTCTGGCCGAACCTGCGCTTCCGCAACGCCACCGACGCGCTCCTGGCTCTGAAGGCCGGCTATCCGACGGCGATGATCGGCTCGGTGGACGAGTACAAGGCCCCGACCCACTACCACTGGCCCACCGACAAGCCCGAGAACGTGCACTACGACACGGTCGCCGACGCGGCCCGCCTCTGCCGGACCGTGCTCGAGCGCCTCAACGGAACAGGTCGTCCG
Source organism: Actinomycetota bacterium (assembly GCA_046729975.1). GTDB lineage: Bacteria > Actinomycetota > Thermoleophilia > Solirubrobacterales > Thermoleophilaceae > JBKPHS01. The sequence goes on along the minus strand of JBKPHS010000079.1, from coordinate 8,488 downwards.
CGCGCGGACGCCTGAGCGCGGCCGCGCCGGGGCCGTCATCGGGCAGCACCAGCCGCTCCAGCCCGCGAACGAGCACCGCCGGCTCGCCCGCGTCCTTCGAGCGGGCCAGGTCCGCCGCTCCGGCGAGCGCGTCGCCCGCCGCGAGCACGGTGGCCGCGAGCTCGCGACCCTCGTGGTCACGGCGCCCACGCCAGTCGTCGAGCACCGCGACGCCCGCCGCACCGATCGCCACGTCGGTCTGACCGAGCCGCCAGGCGCGGCCGAAGCTGTCCGTCACGAGCACGCCGGGCCGTACCCCGCGAGCCGTCTCGAGGCCCGCCCGGAGCGTGCGTGCGGAGGCGTCGGGATCCTCGGGCAGAAGCACCACGCGGTCATCCCCGGGGACGTTCGAGGCGTCGATCCCCGCGTTGGCGCAGACGAAGCCGTGGCGAGTCTCGGTGATCAGCACCCCGCGACGCGCGCGCAACAGCTCGACGGACTCGTCGAGGATCAGCTGCACGACGCGCGGGTCCTTGTCTTGCTCCGCCGCCAGCGCCCGCGCGCGCTCGCCCGGCTCGACGCTCGCCAGAGATACGACGCGGCCCTCGGCCTTCGAGACCGCCTTGCTGGCGACCACGATCACGTCGCCGGCCGAGAGGTCGTCCGGCGCCGCGTCCGCCAGCAGCACCGCCAGATCGTCGCCGGGCCGGACCTCCGGAATCCCGGCGAAGGGGAAGAGCGTGACGCTCAGCCCGTCAGGACCTCCACGGCCTGCGCGCGGCCGAGCTGACGCAGCGCGCCGCGCGTCCGCGGAGCCACCTCGCGCCGCTCGTCGAGCACCGGCCGGAGCTCCTCGAGGTCCTCCGGCGTGTCGACGTCGTGCAGCAGCGACGGCACGGCCTCTACGCGGAACCGCAGCTCTCGCTCGCGCGCCTCCTCCTCGTGCCGGGCGCGCGACCCCCGCCCGAAGCTCGGCGAAAGCGCATCCGGCGGTGAGAGCAGCAACCCGTTCGTGCCAGATCCGTGGCGGTCGGGGACGATCACCGCGTCGAGCCGCTCGTCCTCGGCGCGAGCGAGCAGGTCGTCGATCTCGCGTGGGTCGATCAGCGGCGTGTCGCCCGGGACGAGCAGGACGCGCTCGATGCCCGCCGAGAGCGCATACCGGACCCCGACCAGCGTCGCCGGAGACTGGCCGGCTCGCGGCTCGTCCGGAAGCACGCGGACGCGAGCGCCCTGAGCGGCAGCCTCGGCGGCGCGATCGGCCGTCACGACGACCACTCCCTCGAGCGACTCCATGTGCCTCAGCGAGCCGAGGACGTCCGAGAACATCGCCTGCGCCAGCGCCTGGCGCGACCCACTCCCGAGCGCCGACGCCAGCCGCTGCTTGGCGTCGCCGAAGTTCTTTATCGGGAGTACCGCGATGGTCCGCATGCCGGTCCTGACCGCCGGTCGCACTCTAGCGGCAAGGCGCCTGGGCTTCTCAGTGAGCGCGCAACGGAGAAGCCGCAAACTCGAGCGTTGTCTCGGCCAGGCGACGGCGCGCCTCCGGCGATTCCATGAGCGTGTCCGTGACGCGCACCGGGATGCCGGCGTCCGGCGCCTCCTCGTCGGCCACCAGGCCGTCGATCAGGCCGGCGTAGGCGCGCGCGACGCCTCCGGCGCCGAGCGGAAGGCCCGCCTGTGCCACGAACGCGTCTGTCGGTCCCTTCACGGCACGGCCGCCGACGAACGGGCTGACCGCCACGACGGGTGCGGGCGAGTCGGCGATCGCCTCCCGCATGCCCGGCACGGAGAGGATTGGCCCGATCGAGATGATCGGGTTCGACGGGCCGATTACCACGGCCTCGGCGCTCTCGAGCGCGTCGAGGACCTCCGGGGTGGGGCGGCCGGCGTCGACGCCGCGCAACTCCACGCCCTCGACCGGCGCGCCGCCCGCGGCTCCACCGCCGAGGATCATGAACTCCTGGAACGGCAGCAAGCGGCCCTCGCTCCGGACGTGCGTCCGCACCGGGGCGTCGGTCATCGGCAGCACGCGCGCCTCCACGCCCATCCTCCGGCAGACCGCGGCGTGCGCCTCGGTGAGCCGGGTGCCGGCGCGCAGCCGCCCGGTTCGCAGCAGGCACATCGCCAGATCGCGGTCGCCGACCCGGAACCACCCCGGCTCGCCGGCCGCCTCGAGGGCCTCCATGACCCGCCAGGTGTCGCCTCGAAGCCCCCAGCCGCGCTCGTCGATCTCGTCCGCCAGCCAGTAGGTCACGAGGTCGGGATCGGGCGACACGTGGACGCCGTGGACCTCCACGTCGTCGCCCGTGTTGGCGATCACTGTCAGGCCGGCCGCTCCGACGGCGTCGAGCATCCCGCGAGCGAGCTTCGCCCCGCCGGTTCCGCCGGCGAGGACGACTACCACAACTCGTCCGGAAGCCCGGTGAGCTTGACGCCGGCGTGTGTCTTGTAGCGGCCGTTTACCGAGATGAGGAGCGGTGTCAGCCCCTCGATCAACCTGGCGACCTCGAGCCGGCCGGCGTTTACGGGCCGCAGTCCGGGAACCAGCGCGATCAGCTCGGCCACGCGCCGCTTTGCGTCGCGCGAGTCGCCTGCCACGAGTACGTCCTCGTCGAGCTCGTGGTCGAGGTCGTTCAGCCTGGGTGCGCTGATGGTATGGAGCGCGCTCACCACGGTGACGCCGCTTGGGACCATTTCCTGAGCCTGCTGGCCGGCGGATCCCTGCGGCACGCCGAGCAGGCGCGTGGCCTTGCCGGACACCGCCGCCGCTAGCGGGACGGTGGCGTCGACGAGGATCTGCCCCTCCTCGAGAGCGTTCCTGAGGTTGGTCAGGTTCTCCGACTGCGCTCGGAACGGCACCGTCAGCACTACGACGGGCCCCCGCGAGGCAGCCTGTGGGTTCTCGAGCCCCTCGACCTGCCCACCGGGGACGCGGTCGCGCGCCCTCTCGGCGGCTTCGGCGGCGCGTGAGGCGTCGCGCGAGCCGATCACCACGGGCACGCCGGCGCGCGCGAGGCGGAGCGCGAGGCCGAAGCCGAACGCGCCCGTGGCGCCGACGATCGGGACGGGCTCTGGCATGGGCGCCGACGATATAGGGTGCGCGACGCATGAGGCTCGAGGGACGGATCGCGCTCGTGACGGGCGGCGGGAGCGGCATCGGCGCGGCCACCTGCCGCCGGCTCGCGGCCGAGGGTGCGCGGGTGGCGGTCACCGACGTGAACGTCGACGGCGCCCGTGAGGTCGCGGAGGAAGTCTCCGGAGCGCCGTTCGAGCTCGACGTTCGCTCCGCCGACTCGGCGCGCGCCGCCGTTGCCGCGGCCGAGTCGGAGCTCGGCCCGCTCGAACTGCTCGTGAACAACGCCGGCTATGACGAGTTCTCGTTCTTCACGAATACGGACGAGGGACTCTGGGACCGGGTCCTAGCCGTGAACCTGCGCGGCGTGATCGCCGTGACCCACGCCGCGCTGCCGGGCATGCAGGAGCGCCGCAGCGGGCGGATCGTGAACGTCGCCTCCGAGGCGGGCCGCGTCGGATCGCACGGCTCGAGCATCTACTCCGCCGCGAAGGCGGGCGTGATCGGCCTGACCAAGGCGCTGGCGCGCGAGAACGCCCGCTACGGCATCACCTGCAACGCGGTCGCACCTGGACCGATCGAGACGCCCCTGCTCATGGGGGCTCCCGATGCGTACGGGGAGCTCGGCCGGCGCCTCGTCGAGGGCATGGTCGGCCAGACCGCCCTGCGGCGGATCGGCCAGCCGGAGGAGGTGGCCGCCGCGATTGCCTTCCTCGCCTCCGACGACGCGTCCTACGTGACCGGTCAGGCGATCGGCGTTAGCGGCGGGCTCGCCATGATTTAGGGCGTGACGCCCAACTTCGTCAAGATCAGGGAGGTCGGTCCCCGTGACGGCTTCCAGAACGAGCCGGAGGTCGTCCCGACCGACGACAAGGTCCGCCTCGTGGAGATGCTCGCGGGCACTGGCCTGCGCCGGCTGGAGGTTACGAGCTTCGTGCGCCCCGACGTTATCCCGCAGCTGGCCGACGGCCGCGAGGTGCTGGAGCGCGCCCGGATCCCGGACGAGGTGTCGGTGTCGGTCCTGATCCCAAACGAGAAGGGGCTCGAGAACGCCCTCGAGCTCCGCGACCGCTTCCAGGAGGTCAACCTCTTCCTCTCGGCGAGCGAGACGCACAACCGCAAGAACGTGAACCGCTCGATCGAGGAGTCGCTCGCCGGCCTCGAGCGGGTCGTGGCGCGGGCGCGCGGAGAGGGCCTGCGCTGCGAGGGCGTGATCTCCGTCAGCTTCGGCTGCCCGTACGAGGGCGAGGTGCCGCCGGAGCGCGTCTTCTCGATCGCCGAGCGGCTGATCGCCGCGGGCTGCGAGGAGATCGCCTTCGGCGATACGACGGGGATGGCGAACCCCCGTCAGGTGCGGGCCTTCTTCGACGACGCCTTCAAGCGCCTCGACGGGGCCCAGCTGACCGCGCACTTCCACAACACACGGGGCCAGGGACTCGCCAACGTGGTGGCCGCGCTCGACAGCGGTGTGCGCTCATTCGAGTCATCGTTCGGGGAGCTCGGCGGCTGCCCGGTCCCGAAGGGTGCGACCGGCAACATCGCGACCGAGGACCTCGTGTCGATGCTCCACGAGATGGGCCACGAGACGGGGATCGACCTCGCCAAGCTTCTCGAGGCCTCCCGGGCGGCGCAGGAAGTCCTAGGCCGGCCGCTGACCGGCCACCTGCTCACGGCCGGGCCGGTGGACTGGCACCGCTAATGGCCCTCAGCGCGGCGGCCCTTCGGCGGGCGGCAAACGCTCCTCGCGCGGCGGCGACGCCGGGCCGCCCTCCAGCGAGACCCGGCCAGGGATCACCGCGTCGATTGGCGCTACATCCGAGCGCTTGAGCACGCGGATCCCGTAGACGTACGGCAGCGAGCCACCGATCGTCCCTCCCACGATGAGGAGCCCCTCGGCCACGACGCCGAGGATCCACGCCCCCGCCGAGACGGTGCCGTCGTCGTAGCCGTCGAGGTGAACGATGAAGGTGAGTGCGAACACGATGGTCGCGCTGACCATCACGATCAGATGGAGCGTGGCCGTCGTCTTCGCGGGCGTTCCCTTCTCGAGGTCGAGCCAGTCGAGCAGACCGGTCGTCGCGGTTGGGACCGCGACGATCAGGCCGAAGCCGATCGCGAGCAGTGCGCCGTGCGCCATCTGCTCCTCCTCCCAGCCGAGCGCGCCGGCGATCAGCATGGCGACGCCGACCGTGTACGCGCCGATGGCCGCGTCCGTCAGTGGCGGGTGCGATGGCTTGCCGGGGAATCCCTTGATCAGACCGATCAGGCGTGACACGGCTGCTCCCTTCGTCTCGGACGGCGACTGCCAGACATTCTCCTACCACCCCGAGCTCGGCGTTGCCGGCTCGCGGCTAGTCGCCGGCGAACTCGGGCTCGCGCTTCTCGAGGAACGCCTTCGAGCCCTCGGCAAAGTCATCCGACTGCACGAGCACCTGCTGCGAGGTCACCTCCTGCTCGAGCGTCGTAGCCAGCGCCGGCTTCGCCGCCGAGTCCATCACGCGCTTCGCGAGCCCGACCGCGAGCGGCGCGCAGGAGAGAAGCTCTCCGCAGAGTGCCTCCGTCGCGCCGTCGAGCTCTTCGGCTGGAGCGATCCGGTTGGCGAGGCCGATCCGGTGCGCCTCGCGGCCGTCGATCACCTTGCCGGTCATGATCAGCTCCTTGGCGTTGCCGAGCCCGACGACGGCGGGCAGACGCGACGACCCGCCCACGTCGGGCAGCAGGCCGATCTTCACCTCGAGCAGCCCGGCCACGGCGTCCTCGGCCATCACGCGCATGTCGCACGCGAGCGCGAGCTCCATCGCGCCGCCGATGCAGGCGCCGTGGATCTGGCAGATCGTCGCCTTCGGCATCTCCTCGAGCAGGTTCCAAGCTCGCAGGCACTCGCCCCGGAACGGTCGCAGCGTCTCGGGCCGCTCCGACAGCTCGTGCAGCGACGACAGGTCCATCCCGGAGGAGAACATCGGGCCCTCACCGCGCACCACCACGACGCGCACGGACGTGTCGGCGGCCGCCTCCGCGAAGGCCTCGCCGAGCGCCAACACGAGCTCGCCGTTCATGGCGTTCCGCTTCTCGGCGCGCTGCATCACGATGTGGCGGACCGCACCGCGGTCCTCTGTCCCAACGAGTGACATAAGCTCCTCGACCGCTCGAAGTTGAACCTGATCGGAGGCTAATGGAGATCGACAAGGTGGGCGTGCTCGGAGCCGGCCTGATGGGGCATGGCATCGCGCAGGTCTCGGCCCAGGCGGGCTACGAGGTGGTCGTGCGCGAGATCGACCAGGAGCGGCTCGACAAGGGCCTCGGCAAGATCGAGAAGCAGCTCGGCCGCTCGGTCGAGAAGGGCAAGCTGGAGCACGCCGACGCCGAGGCCGTGCGCGGCCGCATCCAGGGCACGCTCGACTACGGGGACTTCGCCGACTGCGACCTGGTGGTAGAGGCGATCACCGAGGACCTCGGCATGAAGCGCGACATGTGGCGCGAGCTCGACGGGATCGTCAAGGACGGCGCCGTGCTGGCGACGAACACCTCGTCGCTGTCGGTGATCGACCAGGCTGCGTCGACCGGGCGGCCGGAGCGCTTCATCGGCCTTCACTTCTTCAACCCCGCGCAGGTGATGCCGCTGCTGGAGGTGGTCCAGACCGTGACCACGGACGAGGACGCGCTCGCAACGGGATTCGCTTTCGGCGACAAGCTCGGCAAGACGACGGTGCATGCGAAGGACAAGACGGGCTTCATCGTCAACCGCCTGCTCGTGCCCTACATGCTCGACGCCATCCGCGCGTACGAGGAGGGCGTCGGCTCGATCGACCAGATCGACGCGGCGATGAAGGCCGGCGCGAATCACCCGATGGGTCCGCTGACCCTGAGCGACTTCGTCGGCCTCGACACGCTCAAGTCGATCGCGGACATCATGTTCGACGAGTACCGCGAGCGCCGCTTCGCCGCCCCGCCGACGCTGCGCAAGATGGTCGCCGCAGGCTGGTACGGCCGTAAGTCGGGCAGGGGCTTCTACGACTATTCCGGCGACGCGCCGGCGCCGGTCGAGCTGGGCCTCTGATGTCGGACCTGCGCGAAGCCCTGGAGCGGGCGCGCGCGGGCGGCCCGGAACGGCACCGCGAGAAGTCGGCGCAGCAGGGCAAGCTGCCCGTGCGCGAGCGGATCCGCCTGCTCGTGGACGAGGGCTCGTTCGCGGAGGAGGCGCTCCTCGCGAACTGGGAGCAGGAGGGCTTCGGCGCCGACGGTGTGGTGACCGGGATGGCCACCATCGGCGGCCGCCCGGCCTGCGTGATGGCCAACGACCCGACGGTCAAGGCGGGCTCCTGGGGCCCCAAGACCGTCGAAAAGATCATCCGCATCCAGGAGCAGGCGCTGAAGCACCTCGTGCCGATGATCTACCTCGTCGACTCCGCCGGCGCGCGCATCACGGACCAGGTTCAGATGTTCCCCGGGCGCCGGGGTGCCGGCCGCATCTTCCATACCGAGGTCAAGCTCTCGGGAGTCGTGCCGCAGGTGTGCGTGCTGTTCGGTCCGAGTGCTGCGGGCGGCGCCTACATCCCCGCCTTCTGCGACGTGGTCGTCATGCGCGAGGGCAACGCGTCGATGTACCTCGGCTCCCCCCGCATGGCGGAGATGGTGATCGGCGAGAAGGTCTCGCTGGAGGAGATGGGCGGCGCGAAGATGCACACGGGCGTGTCTGGCGTGGGCCACTTTCTCGTCGAGTCCGACGAGGAGGGCATCGAGCTCGCCAGGCGGTACCTCTCGTACTTCCCCACCAACTGGCGGGAAGAGCCCCCAACCGCCCCGCCCGCCGAGCCGGCGAGCGGGACGCCGATCCGCGAGCTCGTCCCCGAGGATGAGAATAAGCCCTTCGACATGTACGAGCTGCTCGAGTCGCTGCTCGACGCCGGCTCCTTCCTGGAGGTGCAGGAGCGCTGGGCGAAGGAGGTCATCACCGGCTACGGGAGGCTCGACGGTCGCGCGATCGGGATCGTCGCCAACCAGCCGAAGCAGCGCGGGGGAGTGCTGTTCGTGGACTCGAGCGACAAGGCGGCGCGCTTCATCTGGACCTGCAACGCCTTCAACGTGCCGCTCCTCTTTCTCGCCGACGTGCCCGGCTTCATGATCGGCACCGCCGTCGAGCGCCAGGGCATCATCCGCGCCGGAGCGAAGATGATCTCGGCGGTCTCGGAGGCGACGGTCCCGAAGATCTCGGTGATCGTGCGCAAGGCCTACGGCGCGGGCCTCTACGCGATGGCGGGCCCGGCGTTCGACCCCGACTCCTGCATCGCGCTGCCGTGGGCGAAGATCGCGGTGATGGGGCCGCAGGCGGCCATCAACGCCGTCTACTACAACCAGGTCCAGGCGATCGAGGACGAGGCCGAGCGCGAGGCGTTCGTCGAGAAGCTGCGCCGCGAGTACGCCGAGGAGATCGAC
>JBKPHS010000078.1:0-23133 GCA_046729975.1 Actinomycetota bacterium | reverse complement strand
CCGGCGCTCGTCCACGCCCCGAGACCCCCGTCGAGCACGGCGGCCGCGTCGTGTCCGAAGTGGCGGAGGAGCCACCACAGCCGCACCGCGCCGCCCTCGCCCTCTCGGTCATAGGCGACGACGCGCGAGTCGCGGAAGATGCCGGCGCGGCGGGCGGCCGCCTCGAATGCCGCCGCGCTCGGAAGCGGATGCCGGCCGCCCGGGCCCGGCGGGCCGGACAGGTCCCGGTCCACGTCCAGGTGAGTGGCGCCCGGCACGTGGCCACCCTCGTACTCCCGCGCGCCGGCGCCCCGCTCGCCGAGCCGCCAGCGGCAGTCGGCCACCACGACGCCGGCCTCCCCGAGGTGCTCGAGCAGCCAGCGCGTATCTACCAGCGGGCCGGAGGCCATTGAATGAGCCTACGTTCGCGCCAGAATGGGCGCATGCGAGCGATGGTCCTCGACGCTCCCGGCCGCCCGCTGCGGGCGGCCGAGCTGGCCGCCCCGGATCCTGGCGCCGGGGAGGTGGCCCTCGCGGTGCGGGCCTGCGCCATTTGCCGGACCGATCTCCACATCGTCGGCGGCGAGCTCCCGCACCCGAAGCTGCCGCTTGTGCTGGGCCACCAGATCGTCGGTACCGTCGAGCGTACGGGGGAGGGTGCGGACCGGTTCTCGCCGGGAGATCGCGTCGGCGTGCCCTGGGTCGCCTGGACCGACGGCGACTGCCGCTTCTGCCGATCCGGGCGCGAGAACCTCTGCGACCGCGGCCTCTTCACGGGTTACGACCGCGACGGCGGCTACGCGGAGGTCGCCGTTGCCGACCAGCGGTTCTGCTTCCCGATTCCCGAGAGCTATCCAGACCTGCAGGCGGCGCCCCTGCTCTGCGCGGGACTGATCGGCTACCGCGCGCTCGGGATGACCGGCGACGCCGAGCGCCTCGGCCTCTACGGCTTCGGGTCCTCGGCTCACATCATCGCCCAGGTGGCTCTCCACCAGGGGAGGCGCGTGTTCGCGTTCACACGCGCCGACGACGAGGCGACCCAGCGCTTCGCCCGCGAGCTGGGCGCCGAGTGGGCCGGCGACTCGCTTGGGCCGGCTCCCGAGGAGCTCGACGCGGCGATCATCTTCGCGCCGGTCGGGGCACTCGTGCCGCCGGCTCTGCGCGCGGTCTCGAAGGGGGGCGTTGTCGTCTGCGCCGGCATCCACATGAGCGACATCCCGAGCTTTCCGTACGACCTGCTCTGGGGGGAGCGCGTGCTGCGCTCGGTGGCGAACCTGACGCGTCGCGACGGCGAGGAGTTCATGGCCCTGGCGCCCCGCATCCCCGTCCGGACCGAGGTCGAGGCCCATCCACTCGAGAACGCACAGGACGCGCTCGACCGCCTGCGAGGCGGCCAGGTCCAGGGCGCGGCGGTGCTGGTGACGGGCCGGAACGCCTCAGGCAGCCCTGGCTAGGCGGCTTCCGCCTGCAGCCAGCCGCTGCCGTCTGCCGGCCCGGCTGCCGGCATCCTCCTGGCGGAAGGCCTCGAGCGTTCCGGCAAGCGCACGGTAGACCCCGGCGTTCACGGCCATGCCGCAGTGGCTCGCCCGCACCTCCAGGTGATCCGCGGCCGGGTCGAGGCAGGCGCGCCAGTCGACGATGCCGTCCGTCTTCGAGTAGACCGAGAGATAGCCGACGTCCTGCGGGAAGGGAGCGGACATGTCCCCCCAGAAGCGCTCGCAGCAGGCTCCCTTCCGGCAGGAGTGGCTGAACAGGCCACGGGCGCCGAGCGTCCCCAGCAGGCCGAGGGTGAAGATGGGCGCGTAGATGAGCGGGTGGATGGCGAACGGGTCGGACTGCGGCGCACCCAAGGTGACTATGCCGGACACGAGGTCGGGGCGCCGAACCGCGAGCACGCGTGCGAAGTGCCCGCCCCGGCTCTGGCCGACGATCGCCACGCGCTGGCCCTGGCGCTCCGCGAGTGTCTCGAGCCGCTCGGCCAGCCGCTCGACGGCGGCCTCCGAGCAGCCCACGTTGGAGCGCATGCCGGCGCTGCGGGTGTGGTGCCCCGTGCGGCGGAGCCACCTCGTCATGAGGCCTAGGGAGTCGTCGCCGGCGAGGAAGCCAGGGATAAGCAGGACCGGCTGCCCCCCCGCGTCCGGCACGGCGTCCCCGCGAAAGACGCCGTCGCGCACGAGTGCTGCCGCCTCGAGACCGACCAGCCCTTCGCGCCAGATCGGCGGTTGTGACAGAAGTCGCATGCTCCCCGCTTGCTTTCCCCTCTCGGCCGTCCCCAAAACGGGTGGTTTCGATCCTCGGCTCAAATTAGCCGACCGCGCGGCCGGAACGCCATGCGCCTACGATGCCGCCGGTGCGCGCGGCAACGATCAGGGACGGCGAGGTGCGGGTCGAGGAGCATCCCGATCCCGCCCCGGGAACGGGAGAGCTGCTGGTCCGCGTCCATGCCGCAGGGTTGAACGGGGCGGACCTCCACCAGCTCAAGGGCGTCTACCCGGCGCCGCCGGGCTCGCCCGAGGACATACCCGGCCTGGAGCTCGCCGGCGAGGTGGCGGCGCTCGGGCCGGGCGCGACTCGCTTCTCGGAGGGCGACAGGGTGATGACGATCGTCGGCGGGGGAGGTCAGGCCGAGCTGTGCGTCGTGCACGAGCGGCAGGCGATGCCGGTGCCGGAGCCGCTGGACTGGCCCGAGGCCGGCGGCACGCCCGAGGTCTTCACCACGGCGCACGACGCCCTGTTCACCCAGGCCGGCCTCGGCCCAGGGGAGAGGCTGCTCGTTCACGGGGCCGCCGGAGGCGTCGGGACCGCGGCAGTCCAGCTCGGAGTGGCCGCCGGCGGGCGGGTGACCGCGACGGTGCGTGACGAGGTGCTGCGCGAGCGCGTCGCGGCCCTCGGCGCCGGGGCCATCGCACCCGAGGGGTTCGAGGAGCACGGGCCCTTCGACGTGATCCTCGAGCTGGTCGGCGCACCGAACATGCCGGGGAACGTGAAGGCGCTCGCCGGCGGCGGCCGCATCGCGGTAATCGGTATCGGAGCGGGGGCAAAGGCCGAGCTCAACCTGGTCGCCCTGATGGCCAAGCAGGGCCGCGTGATGTCCTCCACGCTCCGGCCGCGGCCGCTCGAGCAGAAGGCCGAGACCGCCCGCGGCATGGAGCGCCATGTGCTGCCGCTGCTGGAGAGAGGAGCCGTGAAGGTGCTGGTCGAGGAGACCTTCCCACTCGACCGAGTCGCCGAGGCCTACGACCGCTTCAAGGCCGGGGGGAAGCTGGGCAAAATCGTGCTGCTCATCAACTGAGTCGTCAGCCGCCAGTCGTCAGTCGTCAGAGCCGAGGTCCTGACGACTGACTCCTGACGACTGAAGACTGCTACTTCACCAACCCCGATTCCCTCAGGTACTCGGTCGCTACCTGCTTCGGCGTCTTCTTGTCCAGGTCGACCCGCGCGTTGAGCTCCTGCATCACCTCGTCCGTGAGTCCCTTCTGGACCTGCTCGACGGTCTTGCCGAGGTCTTCGCCGGCCGTGTCCGCGGTCTCCTTGCGCACCACGAAAGTGGAGTTGTAGGGCGGGAACATGCCCTTGTCGTCCTCCAGCAGGACTTCGTTGTTGCGCTTGATCTGGGGGTCGGTCGTGAAGACGATCGACAGGTCCGCCTGACCCTTCTGCAGAACCTCGTGGCGGAGGTCGATCGCGACCGGCACGAACTTCTTGAACCTCAGCCCGTAGACCTGCTGGAGCCCGAGCAGGCAGTCCGTGCGCTGGCGGCATTCGGGCGAGCCGTACAGCGTGAGGTCCTGGGACTTGCCGTCGAGGTCGGAGATCTTCTTCAGCCCGAGCTCGTCGGCCTTCTTCCGCGTGGTGCCGACCTCATTCGAGCTCGTGAACGGCGTCGGCGGGTACGCGACGAGACCGTCCTTCGCGAAGTCGGCCTTCGCATCTTCGAAGGCCGTGTTCGGGTCCTTGGGGATCTCGTTTGCCTTCACCCCGAAGAACGACAGCAGCGCGGTTCCGGTGTACTCCGGGTAGCCGTCGATGTCCTTGCCCTGGAGCGCCTTCAAGGCCGTCTTCTCGTCACCGAGGTTGAGCTCGGTCTTGACCGTGTAGCCCGCGGCTCCGAGGCCCTGCGCGTAGATCTCCCCGAGCACCTTCTGCTCGGTGAAGTTCTTCGAGCCGACCGTGATGCTCGTGGCCTTGTTGTCGGGATTCGACTCGATGGCGGCGCTCTTCTCGCCTCCACTCGATGCCCCCCCGCCGCCGTCATCGTCGTCGTCGCCGCAAGCCGCGAGCACGAGCCCGCAGGCCATGGCTGCGATCAGGACCGCGATCAATCGTGTGAGGCGATGATTCATGGTGTCGCTTCGACCCTCCTCTTCGGGAACGGGAAACGGGCGCGCCGAAGCGGCGCACCCGCGTCGAGCTTTAGCCCCTTCGGAGTCACGGCGCGCTGCACCGCGCTCAGGGACAGCTCTGTTGCCACTGCCAGCAACGCCACGAGGATCGCCGCGCCGAGCCGGCCGTCGTCCCCGTAGACGCTGAAGTTGATGATCGGGTCGCCGAGCGTCACGACGCCCGCGAGTGGGGCGATCGTCGCCGTCGCGACCACGTTTACCGCCGAGGTCTTGACGCCGCCGAAGATCAGCGGCAGCGCCAGCGGCAGCTCGATCCGGCGCACGATCTGGCTTCCGCTCATGCCCATCCCGCGCGCGGCGTCCACCGTGTCGCGGTCGACCTGCCTGACGCCCACGTAGGAGTTCGTGAGGATCGGCGGGATGGCGAGCAACACGAGCGCGAGCGTGACGTTCGTGAAGCCCACGCCCAGGTAGGCGACGAAGAACGCGATCAACGCCAGGCTGGGCACCGCGCGACCGACGTTGGAGACCGTGATTGCCACGAACTGCCCGCGGCCGATGTGGCCCAGCCAGAGCCCGATCGGGATGGAGACGGCGGAGGCCACGCCCATTGCGGCGAGTGACAGCTTCACGTGCTCCCACATCAGGTCCAGGTACTGGGTGCCGCCGACCGAGGCGCCGCCGGCGCGTGACTCCCGCTCGTGCAGGATGAAGTCGATCCCGTCGGCGAACTGGCTAAGCACGGAGGCTGTGGTGCTCATGCCCGCGCCCTCGCCCTCGCCCACGGAGTGGCGGCCCGCTGCGCGAGAAGGATCAGGCCGTCGAGGATGACCGCGAGCAGCACGCAGAGCCCGCCCGCGACGACCACGTTCGACTTGAAGTTGAGGTCGGCGAAGATCTCGGCGCCGAGCCCGCCGGCGCCCGCGAAGAAGGCGAGCGTCGCGAGGCCCACGGTCGTCGTCGCGGCGATGCGCAGACCGGCCATGATCTCCGGCAGCGCGAGCGGCAGCTCCACTCGCCAGAGCAGCTGGCGATCGGTGAGGCCCATCCCGAGTCCGGCGTCTCTGGTCTCGAGCGGCACGTTGTCGAGCCCCGTCGTGACGTTGCGGAAGATGATCAGGAGCGTGTAGGCCACGAGCGCGACCAGGGCCGTCGTGTTCCCGCGGCCCGTGATCGGCTGGAGCAGGAAGAAGACCGCAAGGCTCGGCAGCGTGTAGAGGATGCCCGTGAGGTTGATGACCGGCCCGATCAGCCAGCGCCGGCGGTGGGCGATCAGCGCGAGCGCGAACGAGATCGCGAAGCCCACCGCCACGGCGACCACCGTCAGGTAGACGTGCTGCCAGAACGGGCCGACGTAGCGGTCGAAGTTGTCCGCGATCCAGCCCGGGCAGAAGCCGTTGTCCGCCACACAGCCGGCGTCGCCGGAGCGCTTGTGGATCTGCACCTGCGCGAGGAGGTCGAACATCAGCTCGCCGCGAGCTCGGCAGGGCTCGGCACGTCGCCGCTCGGGTGCTGGAGCGCGTGCGCGATCAGCTCGAGCGAGAGCACGCCGGCGAGCCTGCCCTGGGCGTTCACCACGGGCGCGAACTGGGTCTCGTGCTGGATGAGGTCGGAGAGCGCGTCGCGCAGCACGTCGTCGAGCTCGACGAGCGGCTCGGCCCGCGAGCGCAGCTCCTCGCGTACCCGCTCACCGGTGAGCGCGCGCTCGCTGAGCCAGCCGATCGGCCGGTCGTCCGAGTCGACGAGCAGGGGGTAGGGGAGGTCCGACTCGGCGAGCTTCGCGCGCGCCTCCGCCACCGGCTCGCCGGCGCGCACCACGGGCGCCCTCCAGAGGTCCACGTCGCGCACCCGCTGGAGCGCCAGCCGCTTGAGCGCGCGGTCGGCGCCCACGAAGTCCTCGACGAACGGGTCCGCCGGATACATCAGCAGCTCGGCCGGCGGCGCGTATTGCGCAAGCACCCCGCCCTGCTTCATCACGGCGATCCGGTCGCCGACCTTGATCGCCTCGTCGATGTCGTGGGTGACGAACACCACGGTCTTGCGGATCTCGCCCTGTAGTCGCAGGAACTCGTTCTGCAGGCGCTCGCGGTTGATCGGGTCGATCGCGCCGAAGGGCTCGTCCATGAGCATCAGAGGCGGGTCCGCCGCGAGCGCCCGCGCGACCCCCACGCGCTGGCGCTGCCCGCCCGAGAGCTGCGCCGGATAGCGGTCGCGGGTCTGGGCCGGGTCGAGCGACACGAGCTCGAGCAGCTCGTCTACGCGGGCGCGAATGCGCCGCCTGTCCCAGCCGAGCAGCCGCGGCACGGTGGCCACGTTCTCCCCGACGGTCTGGTGCGGGAACAGGCCGATCTGCTGGATCACGTAGCCGATCTCGCGCCGCAGCTCGGCCGGCCGCCGCTCGCGCACGCTCCGGCCGTCGAGGAGGATGTCGCCCTCAGTGATGTCGACCATTCGGTTGACCATCCGCATGGCCGTCGTCTTGCCACAGCCTGACGGGCCCACGAGCACGCAGATCTCGCCGGCAGGCACGGTCAGCGACAGGTCGTCGACCGCGGGCCTCGACTGGCCCTCGTAGACCTTGGTCGCGCCGCGGAGCTCCAGCGTCGCGGCCTGCGGGATGGTCGACGGCCCCTCTGTCTGGGCGGTGTTGGAAGTGTTCACGAGGCGGGCCGGCGGGACTCCGGCTGCGCCAAATGCTAACCAGGCTCCCCGCGCGCCCGCCGTTAAGGCCCGGTTGAGACCATGAACTCGGTCAGCGAAGCGTGCGCGAAGGCGGCGGGCTTAGTTGGCAGTTCGCAGTTGGCAGAACTCGGGTGGTAGCCGTTCTGCCACTGCCCCACTCCTACTTCAAGCGCTCAACCACCATCGCCATGCCCTGCCCGCCCGCCACGCACATCGTCTCGAGCCCGATCTGCTTGTCGTGCGTCTCGAGGTCGTTCAGCAGCGTCGCCATGATCCGGGCCCCGGTCATGCCGAACGGGTGGCCTAGCGCGATCGCTCCGCCGTGCGGGTTGAGCTTGTCCATGTCGATCCCGACCTCGTCGGCGATCGGCAGGACCTGGGCGGCGAAAGCCTCGTTCAGCTCCACGACGTCCACGTCGCCGATCGTCATGCCGGCCCGCTTCAGCACGTTCTGGATCGCGCCGATCGGAGCCACGCCCATGATCTCCGGCTCGAGGCCGCTCGTGGCCGAGGCGACGATACGCGCCCGGGGCTCCAGGCCCAGCTCCTTCGCACGCTCGTCGGACATCACGAGCACGGCCGCCGCGCCGTCGTTCAGCGGGCACGAGTTGCCGGCCGTCACGCGGCCGTTCTCGCGGAACGCGGGCTTCAACTCGGAGAGCTTCTCGAGCGTCGAGTCGGCGCGCGGGCCGTCGTCCTTGTCCACCGTGTTCCCGTTCAGCTCGATCGGCACGATCTCGCGTTCGAAGAAGCCGGAGTCGCGCGCCTCCACGGCCCTCTCCTGCGAGCGCTGCGCGTACTCGTCCATCGACTCGCGCGACACGTCGTACCGCTCGGCGACGTTCTCGGCCGTCTCGCCCATCGCGATATAGGCGTCGGTCCGGCCGTCGCCGCCGTTGAGCTTCTCGTTCTTGAACTCGGGCCGCGGGATCTGTCCCTTCGCGTCCTCAGGCGCGTTCTCCACGATCGCGCCCATCAGCTGCGGCAGCCCGTCCTCGCTCCACGGACCGACGCGGCTGACGTGCTCGACGCCCGCGGCGACGAAGGTGTGGCCCTCGCCCGCACGGACCGAGTTGGCGGCGATCCGGATCGCCTGGAGGCTCGAAGCGCAGTAGCGGTGGACGGTCGTTCCGGTGGTCGTGTCCGGCAGCCGCGAGAGCAGCGTGATGATGCGGGCGATGTTGTAGGACTGCTCGCCCTGCGGCAGCCCGCAGCCGCAGATCAGGTCCTCGACGTCGGCGGGCTGCACCTCGGGGTTGCGCTCGAGCAGGGCGTCCACGACGTAGGCGCCCAGATCGTCCGGGCGGATCCCGGTCAGCGACCCCTTGAAGGCACGCCCAATGGGCGAGCGGACGGCATCGACGATCACGGCTTCAGGCATCTCGGCGCTCCCTGTCTCGTTCTCGAACTGGGTTCAGTGGGTCGGCAATCCTATGGAACCAGCACCAGCTTGCCGTGCGGGAAGGCGGCCTGGCGCTTCCAGGCCTCGGCGACGCGCTCGAGCGGCAGCGTCTCGTGCTCGATCTCGAGGCGGCCTGCTGCGGCCTCCTCGCACAGGCGGGCGTATGCGTCGCGACGTCGGTCGCCCGGTGTCAGGCCGATCGCGAATCCGAGGATCGAGAGCAGCTTGCCTCGCACCGCGCTCGACGCGAACGTCGCCTCCGGCGACGCGGTCTGACCGAGGTGGACTATGCGCGCACGCGGCGCCGCGGCCTCGGACGCCATGCGGGCGGGCTCGCCCCAGAGAGGATCGACGATCACGTCCGGGCCGTCGCCTCCAGCCGCGGCCCGCAGGCGGTCCGCGACATCGTCGCCGCCGAGCTCGACGGTCTCGTCGGCGCCGAGGTCGCGGGTACGTGCGAGCGCCTCGGCGTCGCGCCCGGCGGCGACCACTCGCCCGGCTCCGAGCAGCTTCGCCGCCTGCACGGCGACCTGGCCGACGGCGCCCGTGGCGCCGAGGACGAGCACCGTCTCCCCGCGCTGGAGCAGTGCTCGCCACTCGAGGGCCAGCCAGGCGGTCACGCCGACGATGCCAAGGCAGGCCGCGGTTGCGTCGTCGACGCTCTCGGGCACGTCGAGCAGCGCGGACTCGGCGGTGACGGCGCGCTCCGCGAGGGCGCCTCCCCCGGCGCCTCCCGCGTCGAACCGGACACGCGATCCCACCGGCACCTCGTCGGCCTCGAGCACCCGTCCCACGCCCTCCCGTCCCGGGACGTAGGGGACGTCCGGCGTGCCTCCATAGAAGCGGCCGGCCGCAATCGAGAGATCGATCGGGTTGAGTGGCGCGGCGCTGACCTCGACCAACGCCTGGCCCTCGCCGCGCTCTGGCTCCGGCACGTCTCGCAGGTCGGGAAGCGCGCCGATCTCGGCGATCACCGCGGCTCTCACCTCGGCGGCATCCTCAGCGCGCCGTCGAGGCGGATCGTCTCGCCGTTCAGCATCGGGTTCTCGGCTATGTGCAGCGCCAGTTGCGCGAATTCGGACGGCTGGCCCAGCCGGGGCGGAAACGGGATCTGCTCGCCGAGCTTGGCGCGCGCCTCCTCCGGCAGCGCGGCGAGCAGCGGCGTGTCGAAAGTCCCCGGCGCGATCGTGCAGACCCTTATGCCGAGCCGCGACAGGTCCCGTGCGGCCGGCAGCGTCAGGCCCACCACGCCGCCCTTCGAGGCGGAGTACGCGGCTTGCCCGATCTGACCGTCGAAGGCGGCGATCGACGCCGTCATCACGACCGCGCCGCGCTCACCACCGTCGTCGGGCTCGTTCTGCGCCATCGCCGCAGCCGCGAGGCGCAGCACGTTGAAGGTCCCGATGAGGTTCACGTGAACGACGGTCTCGAAGGGCTGGAGCTGAGCCGGGCCGTCGCGCCCGACAACTCGCTCCGCCCACCCGACACCGGCACAGGAGACCGTGAACCGCAGCGACTCGAAGCTCTCGAGCGCGGCGGCCACCGCCGCCTCGACGTCGGACTCGTTGGTCACGTCGGCGCGGAACGCGACGGCGCCGCCCCCGAGCTCCGACGCGAGCGCATCGGCCCGGTCGCCGTCGAGGTCAACGACGGCCACCCGCGCTCCCCGCTCCGCGAGCGACCGCGCGGTGGCCGCCCCCAGTCCCGACGCGCCGCCGGCCACGAGCGTGCCTGCTCCCTCGAGCCTCATGGGGGCGGGAGCTTAGGCTCTGACGTATCCCGCGCGCGCGAGCGCGAGACCGAACAGGCCGCCCGGATCGGTGTAGAAGGCGGTCAGCGCCATGCCCGCCGCCTCGAGCTCGCGCTCGAGCCCGTCCCGCGTGAACTTTGCGCTGATCTCTGTGCGGAGGTCCTCGCCGTCGGCCAGGCTCACCTCCATGCCCGCCCCCTCGATCGCTATCCGCTGCTCGCCCCGGGCCCGCAGCCGCATCTCGATCCAGGACGCCTCGGGGTCGAAGAAGGCCACGTGCTCGAACGCGTCGAGGTCGAAGTCGGCGCCGAGCTCCTCGTTGATGACGCGCAGCACGTTTCGGTTGAATTGCGCCGTCACGCCGGCAGAGTCGTTGTAGGCGGCTTCCAGCACGGCGACGTCCTTGACCAGATCGACCCCGAGCAAGAAGCGGTCCTCGGGGCCGAGCAGCTTCCGGATCTGCGCGAGGAAGCGAGCCCGGGCCGACGGGTAGAGGTTGCCGATCGTCCCGCCGAGGAAGGCGACGAGCCGGTTGCGGCCCGCCGGCACGTGATGAAGATGCCGCTCGAAGTCCCCGACCACGCCGTGGACCTCGAGGCCCGGATAGGTCTCCACGAGCTCCTCGGCAGACCGCTCGACCACGGTCTGGGAGACGTCGATCGGCACGTAGCGGCGGAGGTTCCCCGCGCCCGCCATCGCGTAGAGCAGCGCCCGCGTCTTGGACGCAGAGCCGGAGCCGAGCTCCACGAGCTCCTCGGCGGGGCCCGCTCCGACTATCTCCGGCGCGTGTCGGTTCAGGATCGCCCGCTCGCAGCGGCACGGGTAGTACTCGGGCAGCTCGGTGATCCGGTCGAACAGCTCGGAGCCGCGCGCGTCGTAGAAGTACTTCGGCGGCAGCTCCTTCAGCTCCCGGGTGAGGCCGTCGCGGACGTCGGCGGCGAGCGAGGAGAGGGCCGAGCCGTCGAGGTAGGACTCGATCGTGACCACGGCTAAGCGTCCGTCGCGCAGCGGAAGCCGGCGAAGATCTGGCGCCGCTGCGGATAGTCCCAGTTCCGGAAGCTGTTCCTCACGACGCGCGGCCGGGTGGCCCACGACCCGCCCCGGAGCACCTTGTAGCCGCCGTCGAAGAAGACCTCCGAGTACTCGCGATACGGGTAGGCACGGAAGCCGGGATAGGGGAAGAAGTCACTGGCGGTCCACTCCCAGGCGTCGCCCACCAGGCCGAGCGCGCCATAACCGCTCGCGCCGGCCGGGAACGCTCCGGCGGGCGCCGGGCCGAAGCCCGTCTGATCCACGTTCGCCCGCGACCCGGATGGGGCGTCGTCGCCCCACGGATAGCGTCGCGGGCCGGCCTCGTCAGGTCCCCAGGCGGCGGCCTTCTCCCATTCGGCCTCTGTCGGAAGGCGCTTGCCCTGCCAGCGCGCGTAGGCGTCCGCCTCGTACCACGAGACGTGCATGACGGGCAGACGGGGATCGAGCGGCTCCGTGCGCTCGAAGCTCCGGACGCTGCCATCGGCCGTCCAGTAGAGCGGCCGCTCGATTCCCTCGGACTCCCGCCACTCCCAGCCCTCGGGCGACCAGCACTCGCGGCGCCGGTAGCCGTCCGCCTCGACGAACTCGAGATAGTCGCCGTTCGTCACCGGCGTGCGGTCGATCTCGAAGGTCTTCAGCTCCGCTTCGTGCCGGGGCCGTTCGTTGTCGTAAGCGAAGCCCTCTGCACCCGCGCCCATCGCGAAGTGGCCGGCCTCGACCCGGACCATCTCGCCGCGCACCGCCCGCGAGCGCAGCGGGGGCGGTGGCCGCCGATCCGGCCTGTAGACCCCGGCGTCGGCGAGCGCCAGGCACTGCAGCATGGTCTCGTTGTGCTGATGCTCGTGCTGGACCACCATGTCCCAGACGAAGCCCGCGTCCGTCGCGACGTCCGCGCGCTCGAGCACGGCGAGCGCCCGCTCGCGCACCGAGTCCAGGAACTGCCGTGCCTCGGCCGGACCGAGATAGGGCAGCTCGCCGCGGCGCGCACGTGGGGTCTCATCGGCGTCGTAGACCTCCATCAGGTACGGCCGCAGCGGCTCGAGCCCGCCGGTGCGGCAGCAGAGCCAGAGGTCCTCGAATGCGGCGATGTGCCCCAGGTCCCATACGAGCGGGCTCATCAGCGGGCTGTGGACGCGGTCCAGGTCGTCGTCCGCGACCGGCTCGACGAGCGCGAGGGTGCGCTGCCGGGCCTCCGCGAGCAGATCGGCTATCCGCTCTTTCAGCAGCGGGTCGGCCCCTCCGAGGGGCAGTGTTTGCGCAAGCGCGGGATTCACGAGGAGATGCTCAGAGCATCCTACGCGCAGTCGGCCGGCCCGGATCAGCGGGCCGGCCGGTGCGCGATCAGGCCCTTACTCGCTGACGCGCTCGATCAGGAAGGCGACGCGCACGTGCGCGCGCCACTCGCCGAGGTCCTCGCCGCGCAGTCCCGTCGAGACGACGTCCACCGCCTTGATGTTGCGCAGCGTCTGCTGGGCATCCGACAGCGCGGCCTTGACCGCGGCATCCGAGCTCTCCGTCGAGCTTCCCACCAGCTCGATGATCTTGACGACCGCCATGCACTCTCCCTTCGTCAGCTGTGTTGGCGGGACCCTAACCGGACGGCGCGAGTGAGTCCACGAGCTCGACGTACGTGTCGGCCGACACCGGTGTGCCCGGCGCGGCCAGCGGGATCGGCATCACCACGGGGGTCGTGATGCCGCCGGCGACATACGCCTCGAGCCGCGCGCGCTGAGCGTCGGCGTCTCCCAGGATGAAGATGTCCTCGATCAGGTCGCTCGGGGCGAGCTCGACCGCCTTGGCGCGGTCCTTCGCCCGCCACGCCTCGACCATGGGGTCGATTGCGTCGCCGTAGCCGAGCCAGCGGAAGAACTGCTCGTAGACCGGCACCGTCGCATAGGCCGCGAACATCCAGCGCGCGAGCGGCAGCGCCTGCTCGGGGTCGCCCTGGATGCAGAAGAACCGGCAGAGCACGTCGCCCGATCCCTCGTCCTTGCCGGCGGCGCGCTCGCCCTGGCGGATCTCCTCGATCACCTTCGGCAGGGCGGCGAGCGGCGTGAAGTTCACGAAGGTACCGTCGCCGAGCTCGCCGGCCGTCTGCAGCATGCGCCCGCGCAGCGCGGCGACGACGATCGGGACGGGGGAAGGCGGGGGCTGCTCGAGCTTGAAGCCGCCTTCACCCGCTCGCTCGCCGGCGAGCGCGGCGCGCAGGTAGGCGACCGCCTCGCGCACCCGCGTCCGCGGACCCTCGAAGGGGATGCCGTTCCAGCGCTCGACGATCACGTTGGAGGACGAGCCGATGCCGAGGCAGAAGCGCCCCTCGCTCGCGTCCTGGAGGGCGGAGGCGTGCTGAGCGAGCACCGCCGGGCCGCGCGTGAAGACGTTGACGACGCCCGTGCCGAGCCGCATCCGGTCCGTCCAGGCGGCCGCGAGCACGAGCGAGCTGAAGCCGTCGTGCCCGCCCGTCTCGCCCGACCAGGCGTCGGTGTAGCCCGCGGTTTCGGCGGCGCGCACGACGGGCTCGTGCTGGGGCAGGGTCAGGCCCGGAAGTTCGAGCGAAAGGGCCCAGCGACGGTCGGCCACGGCGGCACCCTAACCGTTGTAGGGTCCGGACGGGGCATGGATTTCACGCGTCTCAAGCGGGGTGAGTTCATCGGGTTCGCCGGCGCGGCGGTGCTCTTCGTGTCGCTCTTCCTGCCGTGGTTCGAGACGAACACTGGCTCGAACGGGCGAATCAACGGGCGCGAGGGAACCTTCAACGCGTGGGAGACCTTCGGCGCGCTCGACTGGCTGCTCCTGGCCGCATGCACGGCGCCGTTCATCCTGGCCTGGATCGTCATCCGCGGCCACGTGCTCACTTGGCGCCCGGGCGAGATCACGATGATCGTGGGGATGACCGCGTTCGTGCTGATCCTTCTGAACGGGATCATCCTCGGCAAGCCGGGCGACCCGGACAGCGAGATCTCGCTCAGGGTCGGCTATCTCGTGGCCCTGGTCGGGGCGCTGCTGATCCTGGCCGGCGGGCTGATCCGCCAGGCCGAGGGCGTGCGGGCGCGCAAGCCGCCCGGGACCTTCTGATGGCCACCGAGGCGCATCGCCGCTCGGCCGAGCCCGTGGGCGCGCGGCCGGACCGCAACCTGGCGCTCGAGCTCGTGCGCGTGACCGAGGCGGCGGCGCTGGCGTCCGCCCGCTGGGTGGGCCGAGGCGACAAGGAGGCGGCCGACCAGGCCGCCGTCGACGCGATGCGGAACGTGCTGCACTCGGTCCACATGGACGGACTCGTCGTGATCGGCGAGGGCGAGAAGGACGAGGCGCCGATGCTGTACAACGGCGAGCGCATCGGCGACGGCTCACCGCCCGAGGTCGACATCGCGGTGGACCCGCTCGAAGGCACGACCCTGACCGCGAAGGGATTTCCGAGCGCGCTGTCGGTGATCGCCATGTCCGAGCGCGGCACGATGTTCGACCCCGGCCCGTTGGTCTACATGGAGAAGATCGCGGGCTCCGAGGAGGTCGCGGACGTGCTCGACCTCGACCGTCCCCTCGGGGAGACGGTCGAGCTCGTCGCCGGCGCAAAGGGCACGAGCATCGGCGACGTGATGGTCGTCGTGCTCGACCGGCCCCGCCACGAGCAGGCCATCCGGGAGATCCGCGAGGCGGGCGCCCGCGTCCGGCTGATCCCCGACGGGGACGTGTCCGCCGCGCTGCTGGCCGTCACAGCGCGCTCGCCGGTGGACCTGCTGTGGGGCATTGGCGGCACGCCCGAGGGCGTGCTCGCCGCGGCCGGCATCAAGTGCATCGGAGGCCGCATCCTGGGACGCCTCTGGCCGCGTGACGACGAGGAGCGCAGGGCGGCCCTCGACGCCGGCTACGACCTCGACGAGGTGCTCGACACCGACCGGCTGGTCGGCGGCAGCGACGCCTTCTTCGCCGCCACCGGCGTCACCGACGGCGACGTGCTCGAGGGAGTCCGCTACGAGGGCCCGGGGGGCGCCACAACCGAGTCGCTCGTGATGCGCTCCCGTTCGGGCACGGTGCGCCGCGTGCAGGCGCGACACGACCGCAGCAAGCTCAGGGAGCTCGTTGCGGGGGAGCGCTACGGCTAGGCGCCTCCCCCTCGACCGGCGGCAGCTCCTCGTTTCTCAGCTTGCCCACGCGCGACTCGGCCAGGTCGAGCCGCGCTAGCGAGCGCAGGAAGCTGTTCGTGATCACGACGTGTATGCGCAGCTGGGTCGTCTGGTAGATCGCACGGCCGATCTTCGAGAACCAGCCCCAGCCCGCGATCATCGGGTAGAAGCTCGCGACCTCCGAGGTGACCGCCACGGTTGTGTCTTCCCCCGCCGGATCGGGGGGCCGGGCGACAGTGATCCGCAGATAGCCCTTCCCCCTGCCCCACGGCGCCACGAGCAGGCCCCTGTCGATACGCCACGTGACGGTGCCGCCATCCGGCGTCAACTCGTACTCGGGGGCGAAGAAGCGGAGCAGCACGAAGGGGCGCCCGAGGAACACGATCTCGCGCGAGTTCTCGCCGTAGCGGACGCGCAGCAGCCCCAGCGAGATCCGCGTCAGGAAGCGCCAGTAGGTACGGGCCAGACGCTCCAGGTACTCGGGACTCCAGAGCGGGTCGAGCTCGCTGCGCGGCAGGGTCACCGCCGCCACCTGCCGACTCGTGACGCTGCCGTCCGGCGCCGCCTCGGACTGCGGCACATCCAGCACCTGAACCTGCGCGCGCAGCCGGCGGCGTCGCTCGAGACTTCGCCGTGGGTCCGCGAGCCTCACGGCCGAAACGCTAACTAACGCCAGGAGATGAGCTCGATCTCGACGCGCTCTCCGGCTGCCAGCTCGCCGTCCCCGGCCGGCACCAGCGCCAGGGCATCGGCGCCGAGCATGGAGGTCAGTACGTGCGAGCCCTGCTCCTTCGTCGGCTCAACGTGCCAGCCGTCGTCGCGGGCGGCGAGACGGCAGCGGACGACCTCCTCGCGTGCCGGGTTCAGCGGCACCGGTGAATCGAGCACCGCCGTGGCGCGCGTGTCCGCCGGCGCCGCTCCCGCGAGGGCGCGGAGCGCGGGCCGGACGAAGAGGTGAAAGGTGACCATCGCGGAGACGGGATTGCCTGGCAGCCCGAACACGAGTCGCCGCCCCGCGGTCCCGAACCAGGTGGGCTTGCCCGGCTTCAGGCGCACGCCCCAGAAGCTCTCCTCCACGCCGAGCTCGTCGAGGGACGCCTTCACGTGGTCGTGCGTCCCGACCGACACGCCGCCCGAGACGCACACGACGTCCGCCGCCTCGAACGCAGCGCCCAGGGCTTCCACAGTTGCGTCGAAGGTGTCGCGCACGAGCGCACGCTGCACCACCTCGGCGCCCGCGCTCTGCGCCTGCGCAACGAGGGCCACGGCGTTCGAGTCGCGGATCTGGCCGGGCCCGAGCGGCGCGCCCGCCTCGACGAGCTCGTCGCCCGTCGCCAGCACAGCCACCCGCGGCCGCCGGCCGCAACGGACCTCCGTGCGCCCGACCGCTGCCAGCACAGCCAGCTCGGCCGGTCCGAGCGTGGTGCCGGCCGAGACCACGCGCTCGCCGGCGCGCACGTCCTCGCCCGCGCGGCGCAGGTTCGCGCCGGCGTCGGCCTCCGGAATGCGCACGCGCCCGTCGGACTGCTCGGTCCGCTCGACCGGGATCACGGCGCGGGTCCCCTCCGGAATCTGCGCTCCGGTGGAGATCCGCATCGCCTCACCGGGCTCGAGTGGCCGGGCCGCCGGCGCGCCGGCGCGCGACTCGCCCACGACCGGTAGCTCACCACCGGTCAGGTCCGCGACCGCGAAGCCGTCCATCGCCGACGAGTCGAACGGCGGTAGGTCGGAGGCGCTGTCCACGTCCTCGGCCAGCACGCGACCGAGGGCGCGCTCGACGGGCACAGCCTCGTCAGGCAGGGGTCGCACGGCGGCCAGGACGCGCTCGCGCGCCTCGGCGATGCCGATCAGCTTCGGCGGCCCCACGGCCGGAATGCTCGCACGCAGGGGTCAGCTCGAGGGGTACAGCGGCGTGACCGCCGGACTCCCGGGCGACTGCGAGTGCTCGCCGCCGGCCGCCCGGCGAAGCCGTTCCCGTGCCAGCGCGATCAGCTGGTCCGCCGAGACTCCGTCCTCCGGGCAGGTGGCGATGCCGACGTCGACAAGGCGCCCGCGGCCTCCGAGCCGCCGCCATGCCGTCACGCGCATGCGGTCCACCGCGGCGCGAGCGTCGGCTCCGCCGCGGCGTTCCAGCAGGATGGCGGTTGCGCCCCCGCCCGCGTCCAGCACGAGCTCGTCAGCGCCGGCTGCCTCGGCCACCGCGCCCGCAAGGTCCTCGCCGCCGCCGATGAGCGCCAGCGCGAAGGGCTGACCGGCTCGGGTGAAGCGCTCCACGCACGAGGTGACCTCCTCCTCGAGCGACCATTCGCCGACCGGCGCCGGGATGAGGCCGGCCTCGCCCGCGGCCTCGAGCAGCAGCTCGAGCTCCTTGACTCGCTCGCCGAGCGGGCGGCTCGACAGCTCCTGGAGGCTCGACCGCTCCACTACGAGGCGCAGCCAGCGCTTCACGAGCTCTTCCCGCCCATTCTCGTCGAGCACCGATATCTCAGGCGTCGACATGCGCAAGCGCCTTTCGACTCCTACCCCGTCGTTCCTGCCGGCGCAAGCGCGCGCACGCGTTTTCCCCGCATTCCCGCGCACATGGCCATGCCGGGCTGCCGCCCGCCGTGACGGCCCGAAATTCCGGGTTAGGATCGCTTCAAGGCCGCCAATGATGCTTCTATGACCGATCCAGACATCCGCCGTCTTCCAGCGCTGCTCGATGCACCGATCGCGCGGCTCAAGCTGCAGCGCGCGGAGCTCGCGAAGGAGTGGCTGCTACGCGTCCTCGAGCGTGCGTCGCTCGAGGAGATCGATCAGCTACCCACCGAGCGGATCGTCCAGGACCTTCCGGACCTGATCGCAGATGTGCTCGACGCTCTCGCCTCGGGCCGGCCGCCGGAGCGCGACGGGGACTACCAGCTGCGCGCCGCGAGGATCGCGTCCCTGCGCGGCCAGGAGAAGCTGGCGCCGGCCGAGCTCGCGCGCGACGTCGCCGCGCTTCAGCTCGTGATCCTCGAGGCGCTCGGCCGCGAGCTCGGTGGCGCCGAGCCACAGCTGGTGGTCAGCGTGGCGGAGCACCTGGCCGCGATTTTCGGGGCGATCCAGGCGGCGACGGTCGACGAACTCGTGCGCACGCGCTCAGAGGAGCTCGAGCTGCTGGCCAACACCGACGCACTCACCGGGCTCTACAACGTGCGCTACCTCAAGCAGCAGCTGCGGCAGCTGCTCGAGCTCCAGAAGCGCTATGGGCACCCGTTCGGCCTGGTGGTGCTCGACATCGACGGCCTCAAGCGGATCAACGATGCCCACGGCCATGCCGCGGGGGACCAGACGCTCACCAACGTGGCGCAGGCCATCCGCGACAGCATCCGAACGATCGACACGCCCGTGCGCATGGGCGGCGACGAGTTCTGCATCCTCGCGCCAGAGCAGACCGCGGCCGCCGCTCAGGTGCTCGCGAACCGCCTCGCGCTCGCGATCGAGCGCATCCGCTCCCCCGAAGGACCCTCGATCGGCGTTTCGATCGGAGTCGTCTCCTGCCCGCAGCACGGGACCGACCCCGACCGCTTGCTGGAGATCGCGGACGCGGCCATGTACCGGTCCAAGGCGGCCGGCGAGCGCGTCACCCTCGGCGAGGTGCCTGCGCAGACGCCGCGGGCAGAAGAAGGCGGTAATCAGTAGTCGGTAGTCGGTAGTCGGGGAAAAGCCCGATTACCGATTACCGATTACCGACTACTCGATAAGCCCGTTGCGAATGCCAATCGCAACGGCCTGCGTACGCGTCCCCGCCTCGAGCTTCGCCAAGATCCTCTTGGTGTGGGTCCGCACCGTCTCGGTGGACAGGCCTAGCTTGCGAGCGACCGCATCGGTGTGCATCCCGTCGGCGAGCATCTGGAGGATCTCGCGCTGGCGGCTCGTGAGCGGCCGCTCACCCTCCTCGAGCAGCAGCGACGACGAGAGCGCGGGATCCACGTAGAACTCGCCTTCTCGGGCCGCCTGGATCGCGCGAACGAGGTCCTCCGGGGGAGAGTCCTTGCGGACGTAGCCCTTGACGCCCGCCTTGAGCGCGTCGGCCAGCAGGCGCGGCCCACCGTCCGAGGTGAAGACCACGACGGGGGAGCCGATCCGCTTGGTCAGGTCGCCAATCACGGCCTCGGCGTCTCCGCTGATGCGCCGCGGGTCGATCACCACGACATCGGCGTGATTGGCCGCCGCTTCGGTGACCGCCTCCTGCGGCGTCGCTACGTCGCTGACCTCGACGCCGGGGAGATGCTGCTCTAGCAGTGCCCGGATGCCCTGGCGCACGACCGGATGATCGTCGACGATCAGGCAGCGCATCGTGGCTGCTGCTGCTGTGGGCATCCTGCCGCCAAGCATACTCCGCGCATTTGGGCGTCCTCAGGGGGCTCGGCCGAGTGGGAGGACGCCTACTCGGCTCGTCACCGTCACCCCCAGGCGCTTCGCCGCTGCGCCCGTCAGGTCCCACTGGATGCCCCTGACGAACGGGCCGCGATCGATGACCGGCACGACGATCGACTTGCCGCGGTAGGCGATCGCCACGGGCGTGCCGCAGGCAAGGCCCCGATGGGCAACACCGACCGTCGTCCGACCGAGGCGGCCGCCGCAGGCCGTCCGCCGGCCGAAGAACCCCGGGCCGTACCAGCTCGCGGTGGCAGGGCGGTAGACGGTCACAGGGCGCGGAGGCGACGAGCGGGCGGCGCTGGCCTGCGAGCTGCCGGAGTCGTCGAGCACCGCTCTCAAGGTGAAGCGGCCGGCCACGTCCGGGCGCCAGCTCGCGCGGAAGGAACCGTCGCCGGCGGTTTGCGCGGCGCCGACCGGAACCCAGAGCCCCGAGGCGTCGCTGCGCTCGATCCGCACGTTCGTGCCCGCGTCCCCCGGCGCCACGCCGCGCACTCGCAGGGTCCCGCCCACGAGCAGCGAGCGCCGGGCGCTCAGCTGGAAGCCGGGATCGACCGGTCCCGCGTCCTGAGAGCCGGGCACGGGCTGTCCTCCGGTCTGCCCGGCAGCGGCTGATGGAAGCAGTGCGAGCGCGGCGGCGAAACCCGCGACCGCACCTTGTCTGGTGCGTACGCCCCTCATATTCGGCTTGCTGTCGCTGCCTACGGGGTGAGCTGTCGGGCTCGCGCCTCGGCGCTACGGTCGCGGCAATGCGACCGATTCGCCCCGGCCGGTGCGACGCTGGCCGCTCCGGCAGTGGGTCCCCCGTTCGCCGGGAGCGTCCCCGACGATTCGGCGGCGGCAACTATACCCCCGCCGCGGGCTCCGCGCGTCAATGGTCGCTGCTGAGCTCGCCGGTCTCGTGCAGCTCGAAGCGCATCGCGTTCATCGTGGCCCCGCCGAGGATGATGATCGCGAGCACGTAGAACCAGATCAGCACGATCACGACGAACACGAGCGTCGTCCCGAAGCGGGCGATCGTCGAGATGTGCGAGAGGTACAGCGGGAAGGCGTAGTCGATCACCCCGATCGCACCCGTCGCAGACGCAGCGCCGGGCCAGATCGCCCGCCACGGCACGAGCCGGTTGGGCACCGTCCAGTAGACGACGCTGAGGATGGCGAACAGGAGCAGCAGCCCCGCGGCGAGCGTGACCCAGTAGACGAGGTTCTCGACCTTCGAGAGGCCGAGCGGCAGGTCGTTGGACCCGCTGACCAGGATGCTCTGCACGGTCGGGACCGCGACCGTCGCCGCCATGAACAGCAGAACGACGACCAGCATCGCCAGCGCGAAGCGCTTCTGCTCCACCCAGCTCCGGCAGCGGACGTGGTAGATGCGGCAGAAAGCGGTGTCGAGCGCGCCCCAGAAAGAGGAGCCGATCCAGATGCTCGAAACGAGCGCGACCACACCGAGTGTCTGCGACGAGTTCCGGATACGGTCGAGCGCGCTCTGGAGGGTTGCGTCGGCGGCGCTCGGGAAGAGCTGGCGCAGGTCCTGGAGGACGCTCTGCTCGAGCTCCTGGCTCCCCAGCACGCGTCCGGCGATGAAGAGCGCCAGCACAGCGAGCGGGAACACCGACAGCAGCAGGTTGTAGGCGACCATCGCCGACAGTCCGGTCAGGTTGTCCTCGAAGGCCTTCCAGTAGAAGGCCCTCGCAGCGCGGCCGGCGGCCCGCACGCTCGTCAGGGACGCGGCAGGCGCCTGAGTACGGCCCTGGCGACCTCCGCCGTGACCCTGAGTCCCGCTTCCGCGACCCCGGTCGCGGTCGTGATCGCATCAGTCACGACGCCGCGCTCGGCGGGCGCCGGCTGCCGAGGACCGGGACGAGAACCGGCGGGCTCGGCGGCGCGCCGGGCCCTGGCACGCGGCGTGCTCCGCTTGGGGGGCTCCTGTGCCGGAGCAGGCTTCGCGGCCTCCTCGCGGCGCTCCTCGACGGCCCGCTTCTGGCTCCGGGTGCCGGGCCGCGAGCGTGGGAGGTTGCCGAGGATGCTTGGGTCGCCGTCGTTCATAGGCTGCCGCGGGCGCACGATACTCCTCCGTGCGGGATCGTCACTTCGCCTTGGTGATTTCTCCCAGGCGACCCGCTACAGTCGTCAGGCGACGCCGCGGATCGGGGAAACCCGGTCGTTGGGGAGTTTTCGCGCGCGGCCCGCTTGCATCGAAGGGCCGCTTTGCGGGTAAAAAGATATGTTCAACTGACCGGGGTTGCCGCCGCTCCGGGGCGTCGCTTGGCTTGACTATAAAAACTGAAGCCATTAGGCTGAGCGTGCATGGTTGAATGGCGTTTAGTACGCCCTCTCAGCCGGGCAAACTCTCCCTCTTCTCCCCCCAACTGAAAACGGAACGGAATGTCAGTAGCTGAGCTTCAGGAACTGGAGGAGGTCAAGCTCCTCCTCACCAAGGGACAGGCGACGGGCGTCCTGACCTACGCCGAGGTCGCTACCGCCCTCGCCGAGGTCGATATCGACGAGGGCGACATCGAGGACCTCCACGGCTTCCTCGAGAAGTCGGAGATCGAGCTCGTCGACGACATCGACGCCCAGCTTCCTGTCGCCCAGGAGGAGCGCGCGGTCGATCGCTCGAGCCGCCGCCGCAAGCCCAAGGCGCAGCTGGACCTGCGGCCGGACATGACCACCGATTCGCTCCAGCTGTTCCTCAAGGACATCGGCAAGGTCCGGCTCCTGACGGCGGCCGAGGAGGTCTACCTCGCCAAGCGAATCGAGCGCGGAGACCTGGACGCGAAGCAGAAGATGGTCGAGTCGAACCTGCGGCTCGTCGTCTCGATCGCGAAGAACTACCGCAACCAGGGCCTGCCCTTCCTCGACCTGATCCAGGAGGGGACGCTCGGCCTCGTCCGCGCCGCCGAGAAGTTCGACTACCGCAAGGGCTTCAAGTTCTCGACCTACGCCACCTGGTGGATCCGGCAGGCGATCGCGCGAGCGCTGGCGGACAAGGCGCGGACCATCCGCATCCCGGTCCACGTGGTCGAGAAGCTGAACAAGATCGGCCGCGCGGAGCGCAAGCTCGTCACCGAGCTCGGGCGCGAGCCCACGCCCGACGAGATCGCCGAGGTCACCGGCATCGACCCGGAGGAGGTCGACTCGATCAAGCGCTCGGCGCAGGCGCCGGTCTCGCTCGAGAAGCCGGTGGGCGACGAGGAGGAGTCGGAGTTCGGCCAGTTCATCGCCGACGAGAAGGCCGAGTCGCCGTTCGACCGCGCCGCCGACCTGCTCACCAAGGAGGCGCTGCGCGAGGCGCTCGAGAACCTTTCCTACCGCGAGCGCCGAGTGCTCGAGCTGCGCTACGGGCTGTCTCTTATACACATCTGACGCTGCCGACGATGCGACGGAAGTGTAGATCTCGGTGGTCGCCGTATCATTAAA
>JBKPHS010000077.1:0-5086 GCA_046729975.1 Actinomycetota bacterium | reverse complement strand
GCGCGGCGGCACGCGTGCCGAGCAGGCGCTCAAGACGGTCAAGGACAATCCCGGGATCACCGTGGGTGAGCTGGCCCCCCGCTTGAAGATCAGGCACAAGAACTACCTCTACCGGGTGATGAACGGGCTCCAGGACGACGGACTCGTGCGCAAGGAAGGGCGCGGGTACGTAGCCACCTAACCGTCAGGCCGCAGCCACCTTCTCCATCTTCTCGACGACGGCGTCGGCCACGTCGGATGTTCCCACCGCGGTGGGGTCGTCGCGGCTCGGCTTCATGTCGTAGGTGACAGACTCGCCCTCCCGGATCACCTCGGCGATCGCGCCCTCCAGGCGGTCCGCCGCGTCACGCTCGTCGATGTGACGAAGGAGCATGACGCCCGAGAGCATCAGTGCCATCGGGTTCACCTTGTTCTGGCCCTTGTACTTCGGCGCCGAGCCGTGCACCGCCTCGAATACGGCGTACTCGTCACCGATATTCGCTCCCGGCGCCACGCCCAGCCCGCCGATCAGCCCGGCGCCGAGATCCGAGACAATGTCACCGTAGAGGTTGGGCAGCACCACCACGTCGTACTCCTCCGGACGTGACACCAGCTGGTTGCACAGGTTGTCGATGATCCTGTCCTCGAACTCGATGTCGGGATACTCCCGCTCGGCGACCTCGCGTGCGGTCTGGAGGAACAGCCCGTCGGTGAACTTCATGATGTTCGCCTTGTGACCCGCGGTGACCTTGGAGCGCCCCTCGGCCTTCGCGTACTCGAACGCGGCGCGCACGATTCGCTTGGTTCCGTAGACCGAGATGGGCTTGATCGAGACTCCGATGTCCTCGCGGAGCTCGGTTCCCTCGGTCTCCCTTATGAACTCGCGGAGCCTCGCGGTGCGCTCGTCGCCGAGCTCGTACTCCACCCCTGCGTAGAGGTCCTCGTGGTTCTCCCGAAAGATCACGAGGTCGGTCTCCGGAAAGCGCGTACGAACTCCCTCGTAGGCGCGGCACGGCCGCACGCAGGAGAAGAGATCGAGTTCCTTGCGCAGCGCGACATTTATGGAGCGGAATCCGGAGCCGACCGGCGTGGTGATCGGGCCCTTGATCGCAAGCCCGCGCTCCTTGATTGACTCGAGGACACGGTCCGGCAGCGGTGTTCCCTCCTGCTCGTAGACGTCGGCGCCGGCATCCTGGAAGTCCCACTCGAACTCGACGCCGGTGCCCTCGAGCACGCGCCTGACGGCCTCTGAGATCTCGGGCCCGGTGCCGTCTCCCGGGATGAAGGTGACGCGGTATGCCACGGCGGCGTTCCTTTCAGTTGCTTGAGGCGCCCGCATTATCTCCCTATCGCGGGTGTGCGACCATCAGCCGGTATGGGCGCTGGCCGATCCATCCAGCTCGCGCGGGTGTTCGGCATCCGCATCGGAGTGGACCTGAGCTGGTTCATCGTCCTGTTCCTGTTCATCTGGTGGCTGTCCGACACCTACGGGGACATCTATCCGGACGACAGCACCAAGGCGTTCGTGCTTGCCACGGTCAGCGCGCTGCTCTTCTTCCTCTCGGTCCTGCTCCACGAGCTCGGCCATGCGGTGGTCTCGATGCGCAACGGCATCGGGATCGCCGGGATCGACCTCTGGATCTTCGGCGGGATCGCGCGCATGGAGCGCGACACGGAGTCGGCCTGGGAGGAGTTCAAGGTGGCCGTCGCCGGGCCGCTCGTCACGCTCGGCATAGTCGTCGTGTGCGTGGCGCTTTATGCGCTCAGTGCGGGCGGATTCGACAACCCGGCGGACGCGATCAGCGGCGACACGAGCGCGAGCGCCGGGGAGATCGTGCTCGCCTACCTCGCGATCGTTAACGCCACGCTGTTCGTGTTCAACATCCTGCCCGGCTTCCCGCTCGACGGCGGCCGGATCGTCCGGGCGATCGCCTGGTGGCGGACCGGCGACAGGGCCTCGGCCACCCGGTTCGCCGCCCGGCTCGGCCGCGGCTTCGCGTACCTCCTGATCGGCTTTGGCATCTTCTCGCTGCTGGTCGGCGACGTGATCGGCGGCGTATGGGCGATCTTCCTAGGTTTCATCCTGGGTCAGGCGGCGCGGGCCGCGGAGGTCGAGTCGAGCGTCACGTCGCGAATTGAGGGAGTGCGGGTGGCGGACGTCATGGACCAGGAGCCGGTCGCCGTCCCCGCGGACGCCAAGCTCGAGCAGGCCCTCGACGAGTACTTCCTGCGCTACCGCTGGCCCTGGTTCCCGGTCGTGGACGCCGGCGGCCGCTTCGTCGGACTGCTGCTGCGCGAGAAGGTGGACGAGGTGTCCGAAGGGCTGCGCCGTGAGCTGACCGTGCGCGACGCGCTCACCGAGGATCCGCGCAGCTCGTTCCGGATCCCGACCGACGCGCCGCTCGAGAGCCTGCTGTCCTCGGAGGCGCTCCAGCGGCTCGGCGCCGTCATGGCGGTCGATTCGGAGGGCGTGCTTCGCGGGGTCGTGACGCTCGACCGCGTCCGGCAGGCCCTGCGGCCGGCCGCGCCCGTGGGCTGATGGGCTTCGCATAGAATCGCCGCCGGCCCCGGACCCATGGCCCTGGGCGCAAGGAGCAGAAACCTCTAGATGCCCACACACGACGTCCTGGTGATCGGAGCCGGCCTGGCCGGGCAACGGGCCGCTCTGGCCGCCGCCGAGCAGGGCGCATCGGTCGGCATCCTCTCGAAGGTGCACCCCGTCCGGTCGCACTCGAACGCCGCACAGGGCGGCATCAACGCCGCGCTCGATCCGGGGGACTCCTGGGAGTCGCACGCGTTCGACACAGTCAAGGGCTCGGACTACCTAGGCGACCAGGACGCGATCGAGATCATGTGCCGCGAGGCGCCCCAGGAGATCCTCGACCTCGAGCACCTCGGGGTCACCTTCCACCGCAACGAGGAGGGCCGGCTCGGCACCCGGGCCTTCGGCGGCGCCTCGGCCGCCCGCACCTACTACGTCGCCGACATCACCGGGCAGGCGATTCTCCACGTGCTGTACGAGCAGCTCATGAAGCACGACGAGGTCTACCGCTACGAGGAGTGGTTCACGACGGCGCTGGTCCAGGACGACGAGGGCCACGCTGCCGGTTGCATCGCTCGCAACATCCGCGACGGCTCGATGGAGCTCTTCAACGCGAAGGCCGTGATCCTCGCTAGCGGCGGCAACGGTCAGATCTACAACCCGACCACGAACGCGCTCATCTGCACGGGGGACGGCATCGCGCTGGCGTACCGGATCGGCGCCCCGCTGATGGACATGGAGATGGTCCAGTACCACCCGACCACTCTCGCGGGGAACGGCCTGCTGATCACCGAGGGCGCGCGCGGTGAGGGCGCTCACCTGTACAACGCGCAGGGTGAGCGCTTCATGGAGAAGTACGCGCCCAACAAGATGGAGCTCGCCTCCCGCGATGTGGTCTCGCGTGCCGAGCAGACGGAGATCGACGAGGGCCGCGGCTTTCCGGACGGCACGGTCGCGCTCGACATCACCGTCGTGCCTCGGAAGCGCATCCACGAGGCGCTGCGCGAGATCGTCAACGTCGGCCGCGACTTCGCAGGCGTCGACATCACCCGCGAGCCGATCCACATCAAGCCCGGCAACCACTACACGATGGGTGGTGTCAAGACCGACGTGAACGGGCTAACGCCGATCCCGGGCCTCTACGCCGCCGGCGAGTGCGCCTGCGTCTCCGTCCACGGCGGCAACCGCCTCGGCGCCAACTCGCTGCTCGACACCCTCGTCTTCGGGCGCCGCGCAGGCGTGGACGCGGCGCGGCACGCCCACGGGCACGGGATGCCTCGTGCGCCCGAGGCCCAGGTGGACGACGAGCAGCGCGGCATCGCCGAGATCGTCGGCCGCGAGCGGACGGGCCGGCGAGTGTCCGAGATCAAGGCCGAGCTCGGCCAGACGATGGACAAGTACGCCGCCGTGTTCCGTGACGAGGCCGGCCTCCGCACTGCGCTCGAGATCGTCGAGCGGCTGCAGGAGGAGGCGAAGACGGTCGCCATCGACGACAAGGGCGCGATCTTCAACCAGGACGTGCTGGGCGCGATCGAGCTCGGCTTCATGCTCGACAATGCCGAGTGCGTGCTTGTGGCCGCGCTCGAGCGCAAGGAGAGCCGCGGCGCCCACTACCGCACCGATTTCCCCGAGCGCAACGACGAGGAGTGGCTCAGGCACATCACGCTGTCGCCGAACGGGAGCCTGCCCGAGGTGTCCTACTCCGCGGTCACCCTCACTCAATGGGAGCCCCAGGAACGCAAGTATTAGAGATGGCAGTTCGCCCATGCCCGACTACACGCTGAGAATTCGCCGCTACGACCCGGAATCGGGGGAGGCCGCCTTCTGGCAGGACTTCAGCGTCGACCTGCCGCCGGAGCGCTCTGTGCTCGACGGCATCCTCAAGGCGCGCAACGAGGAGGACGGCTCGATCGGCATCCGTTGCTCGTGCCAGGCGGCGATCTGCGGCTCGTGCGGCGTGCGGATCAACGGCAAGTCCTCACTCGCGTGCAACACCAAGCTTGGCGAGGCGCAGGAGCGCGCCGAGACGGGGGGCCTGTCCCAGATCGTCGTGGAGCCGATGGGCAACATGCCCGTCCTCAAGGACCTGATCGTGGACATGGATGCCGTCCACTGGAAGAAGGTCCAGCGCGTGGTCCCGTGGCTCCTCCCCGAGGGCGACCCACCCGAGCGCGAGTACATCGTGCCGGCCGAGGCGATGATCGACGTGACGCAGTCGATGGCCTGCATCCACTGCGGCGCCTGCGTGTCGGCCTGCCTGTCGATGGAGCTCGACCCGGAGTTCGTCGGCCCGGCCGCGCTGGCGAAGGCCTACCGCTTCGTCGGCGACCCTCGCGACGCGCACACCGAGGAGCGGCTGCGCGACCTTGCCGAAGACCCGCACGGCATCTACGACTGCACCCACTGCTTCGCGTGCGTCGAGGTCTGCCCGAAGGACGTCGCCCCGATGGACCAGATCATGCGCCTGCGGCGCCGCGCGACCGACGACTTCGAGATCAAGGACTCGAACAACGGCTACGGCCACGAGAGCGCGTTCGTGACGCTCATCGAGAAGTACGGCACCCT
>JBKPHS010000076.1:0-9539 GCA_046729975.1 Actinomycetota bacterium | reverse complement strand
AGGCGGAGCCGGTCGCGCCCGCCGGGGACGGGCGGAGCGGCATCACCGGGGCGATCCGCGAGGTCGTGGAGGTCGTGCCGGGCCCGCTCAAGGTCCTGCTCGGACTGCTCGGCGCCCTCGTGCTCCTGCTCGGCGGCGGCTACGCGCTTCTCAGGCGCCGCGCGCGCGTTCTCGAACGCCAGCGAGGCCAGCTGCTCGAGGAGGTCGGCCTTCTGCAGCAGGCGTTGCTGCCGGAGGTGCCCGCGGAGCTCGGGGGAGCCGCTGCCTCGGTCGCCTACCGGCCGGCCGACGGGCCCGCGGCGGGCGGCGACTTCTACGACGCCTTCGAGCTCGGACCGCGGCGCATGGCCGTGATCGTCGGCGACGTCTCAGGCCACGGGCGGCAGGCCCTCGCCCGCACGACGCTGCTGCGCTTCACGCTGCGCGCCTACCTGGATGCCGGCCTCGAGCCCCGGGCCGCCCTCCAGGTCGCCGGGCGCACCCTCGAGAGCGAGCTGGTGGGCGAGTTCGCGACCGTCGTGCTCGCCGTGCTCGACTCTGAGGCAGGAACGCTGACGTACGCGAGCGCGGGGCACCCGGCGCCGGTCGTCCTCGGCCCGGGGGCGCACGACCCTGTGACGGCTGCCTCGTCGCCTCCGCTCGGCGTGTCCTCGACCACCGGCATGCGCCAGACCGTCGTTCCGCTGCCACGCGGAGCGCTCGCCTGCTTCTACACCGACGGCCTGACGGAGGCGCGGATGCGAGACGGTGCAGTGCTCGGCCGGGCGCGGCTCGAGGGGATCGTCGAGGGCCTGCCCGCCGACGATGTGGCCCGGGCGCTGCTCGAGCGGGTTCGCGAGGCCGCTGACCGCACGCCGGACGACATGGCCACCTGCGTGCTGCGGCCGAGCGCTCCGCCGGTGGCCAGCGCTACGCGGCTGGAAGAGCTCGAGGTGGAGCCGTCGGAGCTGCCGGACACCGGCCAGAGCTTCCTCGTCGCCTGCGGTGTGGACGAGGCGGACGCGGAGGCCGCTGTCGCGTCGGCGCGGCGCCTGGCGGCCGAGCACGGCCGCGCGCTGCTGAGGGTCACGGTGAGCGCCGCCGGCGCGGGAGTGGACGTGCTGCCGGTCAGCCCGGAGAGCCTCGAGCAGGTGGTCGTCGCGCCGCCTGCGTTGAGTTAGATCCAGCCCCCCTGTCGCTTCGGGTGGGAGAGGCCGCAACTACGTTTTCTGGCGGTGCCGCCCCCCACCGAAAGCGACGGGGCGGATCTAGCTAGCCTGTCTGCGGCCCCAGGTGAGCAAGCGGGTACCGCAACCATGGCGGGGGCGGATTGTTTGCGGTCTGGCGCCAGTCCCTCCGGATGCGTAACGAACCCGTTCCATACCGCCGCCTGCTCGCACGCGCGGCCATTCTCGCCGCCGCGCTCGCTTGCTGCGCTGCCGCGCTGCCGCTCGCCGCTTCGGCGCAGGTGTTCCAGTACGAGGGCGAGTTTGGCTCGGCGAGCCAGCCGAGCGGCCGCTTCGCCGATGTGGCGGCGATCGCGACCGACGACGCCGGACGCATCTACGTGGCTGATGCGGGGGCGGGGCGCATGGAGGTCTACGACAACGCGGCCGGCGGGCACCAGTTCCTCACGACGATCGGCGAAGGCCGGATCGTGCGCCCGACGGGCGTTGCCGTCGACAACCGCGGCCGAGTCTACGTCGCCGACGCGGGCCGGGACGTCGTCGGCTTCTTCGACAGCTTCGCAAGCGGCTTCGATTTCCGCCGGGAGTTCGGGGGCACGGGCACCGAGATCGGCAAGCTCACCGGCCCGCAGCATCTGATCCCAGACGCCACGGGGCAGATCTTCGTCGTCGAGCGCTCGAACGCGCGCGTGCAGTGGTTCAGACCGTCGGGCGGCGAGTCGGTTCCGGTGGCGGCCTTCGGCGTCGCCGAACCGCCCACCTTCCAGGATCCGCAGGGCATCGAGCGCGACAAGGCCGAGCGCGTCTACGTCTCGGACGACAGCGCCGGCGACGGCGAGGTGCGCGCCTACGACCAGCGCGGCGCGTTACTGCGGGGGATCGGCGGACCGGGTGCGGGCGGAGGGCAGTGGTCCTCGCCGCGCGGGCTGTTGCTCGACCCGTTCGAGCGGCTGCTCGTCGCCGACGCCGGAAACGCCCGCGTGCAGCTGCTCTCGAGCTGGGACTCGGGGCTGAGCTTCCTGGAGGTCTTCGGCTCCCCGGGCACGGGTCCCGGCAACTTCTCCCAGCCGAGCGACCTGGCGCTTGCCCCCGGAGCCCTGCTGTACGTCGCGGACAAGGGCAACGGGCGCATCGTGCGCCTGCGCTTCGACGACGTCGACGTGGACGGCGCCCTCGACCCGCGCGACAACTGCCGCGGGCTCCCCAACCCTGACCAGAAGAACACCGACCGCGACGGTCAGGGCGACGCGTGCGATCCCGACGACGACAACGACGGCGTGCCCGACGAGCTCGACCGCTGTCCGGTCACCCGCCGCGGCGCGGACGTGAACCGCGACGGATGCGGCGATCCCACCTCCAGGATCTTCGCGCCGCGCAACAAGACCTACGCGCGGCGGCGCCCGCCGGCCCGCATCGCCGGAATAGCCTTCGCCGACGAGCTCGGCGTAGCGTCGGTCCAGGTCGCCGTGGCCCGGGTGCGGGGCGGGCGCTGCACGTGGCTCTCGCGCAGCGGACGGCGGGCGAAGACGTCCTCGTGCACCCAGCCTACGAAGTTCATCGCCGCCAAGGGCCAGGAGCGCTGGGCCGCCCGGGTGCGGCTCCGCGGCCGCGGCAAGTTCCGCGTGATCAGCCGCGCGACGCAGAACGGCGGCATCGTCGAGCAGCGCGTGACCAAGCGCAACGTCCGCACCTTCCTGCTGCGGTGAGGTATCGCCACCTCGGCCGCAGCGGCCTGAAGGTCTCCGAGATCAGCCTCGGATCCTGGCTCACCTACGGCGGCTACGTAGGGGACGAGGCCGCCATCGCGTGCATCCGCCGCGCCTACGAGCTCGGCGTGAACCTGTTCGACACGGCGAACGTCTACCGGCGCGGCGCGGCGGAGCAACTGGTCGGCCGCACCCTTGCCGACTACCCGCGCGAGGAGCTCGTGGTGGCCACGAAGGTCTACTTCCCGATGGGCGAGGGCCCGAACGACTCAGGCCTCTCCCGCAAGCACGTGATGGAGCAGTGCCACGCGTCGCTCCGGCGGCTCGGGATGGACTACATCGACCTCTACCAGTGCCACCGCCCCGACTCGGATACGCCGGTGGAGGAGACCCTGCGCGTGCTCGACGATCTCGTGACCCAGGGCAAGGTGCTCTACGTTGCAGTGTCCGAGTGGTCGGCGGAACAGCTCGAGGAGGCGCGCGGCATCCAGGCGGACCTCGGCTTCGATCCGCTCGTCTCCAACCAGCCGCAGTACTCGATGCTGGTCCGGACCATCGAGCGGGACGTGATCCCGGTCTCCGAACAGCTCGGAATCGGGCAGCTCGTCTGGTCGCCGCTCGCCCAGGGCATTCTGACGGGCAAGTACATGCCAGGCGACGAGCCGCCAAAGGGCTCGCGGGCCGCCAGCCCGAAGGAGCAGGGCTTCATGCGGCGACTCATGGACGACCGCGTGCTCGAGGCTGTGCAGCGGCTCCGGCCGGTGGCCGAGGGCCTGGGGCTGACGATGGCGCAGCTGGCCGTCGCGTGGGTGCTGCGCCAGGAGAGCGTGTCGAGCGCGATCGTCGGGGCCTCGCGGCCCGAGCAGGT
The DNA here is from genome assembly GCA_046729975.1 of Actinomycetota bacterium. GTDB lineage: Bacteria > Actinomycetota > Thermoleophilia > Solirubrobacterales > Thermoleophilaceae > JBKPHS01. The sequence continues at coordinate 5,799 of JBKPHS010000076.1, read as the reverse complement.
GGATGAGAACGTCGCCGCCTCGGGCGTCGAGTTGTCCGGCGAGGCGCTGGGTGCGATCGACGATGCGCTGGAGGGCGTCGCCGTCTACTGAACGGCGGCGAGGAACTCCTCCAACGCCTCCGCCACCTCGTCCGGCTGGTCCTCCACGAGGAAGTGCGAGGCGTCGGCGAGCGCGACCACGCGCGCGGCGGGGAACAGCTCCCGCCACTGGTCGATGAACACCGGCCGGAAGACCGGGTCGCGCATCCCCCAGACGATCAACACGGGCACGTCGAGCTCGCCCAGGCGCTGCTGCATCGCTCCCATGACGGGCGAGCTCGGATCGCTCTCGGAGAGCGGGATGTCGCGCGGGAAGGCGAGCGTCCCGACGCGCGACCAGTAGTCGGGAAAGGGCGCCCTGTAGGCGTCCATCATCACCGGGTCGGTCACGCGCCGCGCCATCGCCCCCGGGATCGACTCGACGAACAGGTTGGCGCCGAGCGCGAGGATCTCGCCGAGCCCCTCGCTCCGGAACTGCCGCAGGAAGGGCGGCACGAAGCTCGGCAGCTCCCAGGCCCAGGTGTTCATCAGGGCTAGCGCGCGCAGCCGGTCGCGGCGTTCGAGCATCGCTCCAAGGCCAATCGGGCCGCCCCAGTCGTGGGCCACGAGCGTCATGGCGCGCAGGTCGAGCGTGTCGATCAGCGTTCCGGCATTCTCGATGTGCGTGGCAAGCGTGTACCGGCGCGGCTCTGGCGGCTTGTCGGAGCGGCCGAAGCCCATGTGGTCGAGCGCGACGCAGCGATGGCCCGACGCGCTGAGCCGGCGGATCGGCTCCCGCCAGTAGTAGCTCCAGGTCGGGTTGCCGTGGAGGAAGAGGACCGGCGGCGCATCGCGTGGTCCCTCGTCCACGTAATGCAGGCTCACATCGCCCGCCTGGACGTAGTGCGGCTCGAAGGCGAAGGTGCCCTCGAAGTCGCCGTCGAGCCCGGCGGCCATCACCGACCGCTTTGTAGCAGGGCAGGCGGTACGCTGCCCGGCCATGGCTACCGAGACCGAGGCGCAGACCACGAGCGTGCACGGCGGAAGGCTCGTCGCGCAGCGCCTGAAGGCCCACGGGGTATCGAAGCTCTTCACGCTCTCCGGCGGGCACCTCTTCTCGATCTACGACGGCTGCAAGGAGGAAGGGATCGACATCGTCGACACCCGCCACGAGCAGTCCGCGGCCTTCGCCGCCGAGGGCTGGGCCAAGGCCACGCGCCAGCCCGGCGTCTGCGCCCTCACGGCCGGCCCCGGTGTCACAAACGGCATGAGCGCGCTCGCATCGGCGAGCAAGAACAACTCGCCGATGGTCGTGCTGGGCGGACGCGCGCCCGCGTTCCGCTGGGGGCAGGGCTCGCTCCAGGAGATCGACCACGTCCCATTCGTGGCGCCGCTCGCGAAGCTCGCGAAGACCGCGGCGACGACGGCCGAGATCCCCGATCTCGTCGACGAGGCCCTGCTCGCGACGCTCGCGCCGCCGACCGGACCGGCGTTCGTGGACTTCCCGCTCGACCAGGTCTTCATGGAGGCCGAGCCGCGCGACGGCGGCGCGGAGCTGCCCGATCCGGCGGCTCAGCCCGCGGCCGATGGCGCCCAGATCGAGAGGGCCGCGGCCGCGCTCCGCGACGCGGAGCGCCCCGTGATCATGGCTGGGACGGGCCTCTACTGGGCTCGCGCCGAGGACGCGCTGCGGCGGCTGTGCGAGCAGCTACAGATCGCCGTGTTCTTGAACGGGCTGGCGCGCGGCTGCGTGCCGGCCGACCATCCGAGCTTCTTCTCGCGGGCGCGCGGAGCGGGACTCAAGGGCGCCGACGTCGCGCTCGTCATCGGCGTTCCGATGGACTTCAGGCTCGGCTTCGGCGGCTCGTTCGGAGAGGAGACGAAGATCGTGACCGTCGCCTCGGCGCCGCCCGAGAACCCACCGCCGCGCGAGGTCACCGCCGAGCTCTACGGCGGGATCGCCGCGACCCTCGACGCGCTCCGGGAGTCGGCGACCGGCGGCCCGGACCGCGCCGGCTGGCTGAGCGAGCTGCGCGACGCGGAGAACGAGAACCGCGCGGGCGAGTCGCAGGAGCTGACGGACGACCGTGCGCCGCTCCACCCGATGCGCGTCTACCACGAGCTCACCCAGCTGCTCGAGCGCGACACGATCGTGATCGGCGACGGCGGCGACTTCGTCTCCTACGCCGGCCGGATGATCGACACCTACGAGCCGGGCTGCTGGATGGACCCGGGCCCGTTCGGCTGCCTCGGTGCCGGCCCCGGCTACGCGATCGCCGCAAAGCTGGCGCGCCCCGAGAGCCAGGTCGTCCTGCTCATGGGGGACGGCGCCTTCGGCTTCGCGGGGCTCGAGTTCGACACGATGGTCAGGCTCGGCATCCCCGTGGTCGCGGTGATGGGGAACAACGGCATCTGGGGGCTCGAGAAGCACCCGATGGAGTTCCTCTACGGCTACTCGGTCGCCGCCGAACTCCAGCCGCGCTGCCGCTACGACAAGGTGGTCGAGGCGCTCGGCGGCCACGGTGAGCTGGTCGACTGCCCGTCCGACCTGCTGCCGGCGCTCGACCGCGCCTTCTCGGCAGGCAGGCCGGCGCTGGTGAACGTGCTCACGGACCCGAGCGTGGCGTACCCGCGCAAGGCGAATCTGGCGTAGCCAGGCTTAGCGCGGCAAAAGAAACCGCCGGCACAAGGCCGGCGGTTTCGAAGTGGCCCCATCAGGACGGGCAGGGGTACGTGCCATGAAAGGGCCTCAGCGGTTCGAGCGGCGGGAGGCGCCGATACGATGCGGCTTCGCCCGAACCTATGTGCCGAGCCTTACGGGCGGGCAACGCCACTTGGGCACGGCCAGCCCAACCCGGCAGCGCCAGTATAGACCGCGCCCTTCCGAAAAAGCAAGGCGCTCCGGACTAACTTGTTCCCGGTAGGCGCATACCTCGCCTAGGCGTTGTCCGCGGCGGCCTCCAGGGCGGCCCCGTGGAGCAGGTCGGCTTCACTCGTATCGATGGAGCGGAGCCCGAAGAGGTGAATCGACTCGACGAGGATGACCGCGCCCGCGACGATCGTGGGAGCCCTGTCGGGATGCAGTCCGGTGACCCGGCGTCGCTCCTCGAGGGGCATTCCGGCCATCCTCGCGAGCATACGCTCGCACGCCTCGAGCGTGAGCGGATAGCCGTGGATCCGTGCCGGGTCCACGGGGTCGAGCTGCTGGTCGATGGCTGCGAGCGAGGTCGCGGTGCCGGCTACGGCGATGCCGGACTTCACGCCGGCGCGCACGGCCGCCGGCACGGCATCGCCGATGATCGCGCGCACCTCCTGTGCGAGCGCGTCGAGCTCTTCGGCCCCGGGTGGATCGACGTGCAGGTGGCGCTCGGTCTGGCGTACAGACCCGGCGGCGATAGAGACGTGGAAGCCCGGCGGCGCGCCGGGCTCGCCGACTACGAGCTCCGTGCTGCCGCCGCCGACATCGACGACGAGGACGGTCCCCTCGTTGCGCCCGCGGTCGCTTGTCGCGCCGAGAAAGGTGAGCCGCGCCTCCTCGTCGCCAGTGATCGTTCGCGGGTCGAGCCCGAAGCGATCGCGAAGCTGGGCGTGGAAGTAGTCGCCGTTGTCCGCGTCGCGGACGGCGCTCGTGGCGAGCGCCACCACGCGCTCCGCTCCGAGGTGGTCGATCAAGCGCCGGTAGCTCCCGATCGCGTCGTAGACGCGCTCTATAGCGCGGTGCTGAAGCCGGCCGGTCGAGTCGACGAGCTCCCCGAGACGGGTCACGCGGCTGGCACGCTCGAGCTCCTCGATGCGGCCGTCCTCGACCTGCGCCACGAGAAGCCGCGTCGAGTTCGTCCCGAGGTCCACGACGGCCACTCGCATACGCGCGATCGTACGGGCGAGTACGCTGTGCCGCGTGTTCGGACTGGGGGCCGCGAGGGCACGGGAGGAGACGCACCCGCACGAGCGAGCCGACGCGCTGGCGGACCTGGTCCTTAAGGACCACGAAGGGCTGGATGTCCGGGTGGGCGACCTCTGGCAGGACCGGCCGGCGGTTCTCGTCTTCCTGCGCCACTACGGCTGACTGTTCTGCCGGGAGCACGCGGTTCAGTTGAATCGCGACCGGAAGAAGTTCGAGGACGCCGGCGTCCGCCTCGTGCTGATCGGTCAGGGCACGCCACGGCTCGCGGCCGACTTCCGCAGGCGCTTCAAGATCGCCCTGCCGGTCATCACCGACGACAGTCGTATCTCGTACAAGAACGCCGGCATGAAGAAGGCGACCGTCGGAGAGCTGTTCGGCCCCACGGTGGTGGCGAAGGGCATCGTGCGCGGCGTCCGGTCCGGGCTCGTCCAGGGCAAGACGCAGGGTCACCCCGCGCAGCTCGGCGGCGTGCTGGTGGTCAAGCCCGACGGCACGATCCCCTACCAGCACCTCGCGAAGGACGCGAGCGACACGCCTCCCAACGAGGAGGTACTGGCCGCCGCACGCGAGGCCGCATCCGGTTGACGGTCCGGGCACGCTTGGGCTACATTTGGGGGTCCACGCCGCGGGGTGGAGCAGTCAGGTAGCTCGTCGGGCTCATAACCCGAAGGTCGCGGGTTCGAATCCCGCCCCCGCTACTGTCGAAGCTCGGTGACGCCGGAACCGAAAGGCCTGGAAACAGGCCAAATCGGAACCGAAACGAGCCGGGCTTCGGCTTGATCGTGAGGCCGCCGACCGGGCATCAACGCCCGCCGGACCGTCACACGCGGCGTCGACGGCCACAAGCTGAGCGAATGCGAGCTGCAGTCGCCGCCCTCGCCCAAGAAGTCGCCAAGAACAGCTCCCGCCCGAGCGGACCGATTCTAGGCGCCCCGACACTGCGCGAGTCGTCCTGGGATGACCCAGAGTGCGCGAACTAGCTGCTGCGGCGTGGCCGCTCTTCGCGCAAAGCGGAAGTGACGACGGCTGTACCGCTTCTCGTCCAAGGCAGGCGCCTGAGGCGGGCCGTAGAGACAGCTCCCTTTCGCGCAAAGCGGCACTCTGCTCCGACAGGAGACTCGACTTCGCGCCTGCCGTACCACCGATGTCGGCCAGTTCCCCTCTGAAAGAATGGCGTTATGTCGGCCTATCGCGCGCAGGCCCACCTTGACGCGCCGCTGGAAGACGTCTGGGCGCTGGTCGGCAACCCCGCCACCTATCCGGAGTGGTGGCCGGCTGCGGTGGAGATCCGGGGGGAGAGGTTCGAGGTTGGCGACGTATACACCCAGGTTGTGGGGATCGCTGGGCGGCCGGAGTACAGCCGGGTAATCGACCGTCGCGACGAGTTGAAGGAGCTGAGCTGGAGTTGCCCGACGACGGGCGGCTTCCAGCGCTGGCTGCTAACCGACGCTCAGGGCGGAACTTTCGTAGACATGGAGATGGGAATCGACGCGCCCACATTCCGATACGGACTATTCGACAAGATGGTCGGGCGCTGGTTCATGAAGCGCTGGGCAGAACAGGCCATCGACGGATTGCGCCGGACGCTGACTTCACACTGAAGAGGACCGAAGACAGTGGTGTCACTAGCGCAGTGAGCTGAATGCGGCCCGCACCTCGGTCGAGAAGAGCTCGGGCTCCTCCCAGGCGGCGAAGTGGCCGCCCTTGTCGGGCTCGTTGTAGTAGGCGAGGCCGGGGAAAACCACCTCGACCCAGCTGCGCGGGGCAGGGAAGACCTCGCCGGGGAAGTTCGTGAAGCCGACCGGAACCGCGACCGGCGGCGGAGCCTGGCCGGCCGCACCGGCTGCGGCCTGGGCCCGTCCGAACTCCCAGTACCA
>JBKPHS010000075.1:0-9719 GCA_046729975.1 Actinomycetota bacterium | reverse complement strand
CCGTGGCTACGAGCTGCGGTTGCCCGCGGACCACGTCGATGCGCTGCGCTTCGAGCGCCTCGTGGCGGTTGCCGCCGGGGAAAGAGAGGCGGCGAATGGTGCCGCGCGCGAGGCTCTCTCGCTGTGGCGCGGCTCACCGCTCGATGACCTGGCCGACGAGCCGTTCGCGGCGGCCGAGATCCGCCGCCTCGAGGAGCTCTGGCTCCGCGCCCGTGAGCTCGCCATCGATGACGCGCTCGCCGCCGGCCAGCACCAACAGGTGGTCGGTGAACTCGACGAGCTGGTCGCGCAGCACCCCCTCCGGGAGCGCCTTCACGCGCAACGGATGCTCGCGCTCTACCGCTGCGGCCGCCAGGCCGAAGCGCTTGAGGCTTACCGTTACGCGCGCGAGCTGCTCGTCGGCGAGATCGGCGTCGAGCCCGGGCCGGAGTTACGGCGCCTCCATGAGGCGATATTGCAACAGGATCCATCGCTCGTGCCCGCTGCCCACGAGCGGCGGGCGCCGCATGCGACCGCGACCGTGGCGGCGGCTCGTGCCGCTCCGAGCAGGCGCGCCCTCGTAGTGGCCCTGGTGCTCGTGGCCATCGCGTGCGTCGCATTCGTCGCATTCGTCGTCGGCCGGCTCGGCGCGGCCGACGGCCTGGAGCAGATCGACGCCGACGCGGTGGGCGTAATCGACTCCGCCGACGGCCGCATCACTGCGCAGTATGCGGTCGGTCCCGGACCCGGCCCTCTGGCAGCGGGCGACGGATCGGTGTGGGTCGCGAGCGCGGCGGCGGGCACCGTCTCGCGCATCGACCGCGGAGAGCAGGTCACCACGATCGACATCGCCGGCGAGCCCACCGCGCTGGCCTATGGCGCCGGCTCGCTGTGGGTGGCCGACGGCCAGCACCGCCGCGTCGCTCAGATCGATCCGGCGACTAATCGCGTCCTGCGGCCGTTCACGGTCGGCAACAGCCCGCGTGCTGTTGTCGCGACGGCCGGTGCGGTCTGGGTGGCATCGTCCGTCGACGGCCGCATCGACCGCATCGACCTGAGGCGGGCCGGCGCCGTACGCCAGATTCCGCTGCAGGGCGGTCCGGCGGCGCTGGCCGCCGGCGGGGGAGCCGTGTGGGTCGCCGCCGAGGACGCCGGGGTCGTGACGCGACTGGAGGCGCGCACAGGTGCGGCGCTCGACGTGATAGGCGTCGGCAACGGTCCGGCGGCCGTCGCCGTGGGGGAGGGCGCCGTCTGGGTGGCCAACCGCGCGGATGGGACCGTGTCGCGAATCGACCCCCGGACGAACACCGTGACCGACATGATCGGCGTTGGCGGTAGCCCGGTCGACATCGCCGCCGGTGCCGGCGGGATCTGGGTCGCCGATGCCCGTCGCGGGATGATCGCGCGGATCGACCCCGAGACGCGGCGCGTGGATCGCCGGGTCGACGTGCGCAGCAGCCCCGCCGGCCTGGTGGTCGCCGACGGATCGGTGTGGACGAGCGCCCTCGCGCCGCGCACGAGTCATCGCGGCGGGACGCTCAGATACGAGGCGCCCGCGTTCGAGGCGGCCGACCCGGCCGCCTCGTATGTCGGTGGCGACTGGGCCGTGATCTCACTGGCATACGACGGCCTCCTCGCCTATCGACGAGTCGCCGGGACCGCGGGAGCCGCGCTGGTCGGCAACCTTGCGACGGGCGTACCCGAGCCGGTCGACGATGGGCGGACCTATGTTTTCCAGCTCCGCCGGGGCCTTCGTTTCTCGAACGGCTCGGAGGTCCGCCCGGAGGACTTCCGCGCGTCTATCGAGCGGATGCTCCGCCTGGCAGGTCCGGATGTTCCGCCCTTCTTCGCGGGCATCGTCGGCGTGGACACCTGCGACCGCCGCGGGTGCGACCTCAGAAAGGGGATCGAGACCGACGGGCGCGCCCGGACGATCACCATCCACCTTCGCGAGCCGGAACCACAGTTCCCTCACAAGCTCACCATCCCGCTGGCGTACGTCGTCCCGGAGGGCGCGCCGATGCGCTACGCGCGAGGACGCCCGCTTCCTGGCACCGGCCCGTACCGGATCGATGCGTTCGACCCCAAGCGCGGAGGGCGGCTCAGCCGCAATCCGCACTTCCGCTCGTGGTCGGAGGACGCGCGACCGGATGGCTTCCCCGACAAGATCGCCTTCTCGATGATGCGGCACCGGCGCACGGCGGTCAGCGCGGTGCGCCGCGGACGCGCGGACATCGTGCAGGTGGCGGGCGGCTCGGCCGAGGATCTCGCGCTCAGAGACCTCCGCGCGCTTGCCGTGGCCGATGCCAGCCATCTCCACAGCGCCGCGAAACCGCACACGGAGTACATCTTCCTGAACGTCCGCAGGCCGCCCTTCGACGACATCCGCGTCCGCCGGGCGTTCAACCTTGCCGTGGACCGGCGCCGCGTCGTTGCGCTCCTCGGCACCCGATTGGGAGAGCTGACCTGTCAGATCGTGCCACCGGGTCTGCCCGGCTACGAGCCCGTGTGTCCCTACACAAGCGAGCCGTCCGCGGCCGGCGTCTGGACCGGTTCCGATCTCTCGCGCGCGCGAGAGCTGGTTGCGGAGTCCGGTACCGCAGGGGCACGCATCGACCTCTGGGGCGGCATCGGGTGGAGTGAGGACCTCGTCCGCTACGCGGCGCAGGTGCTCAGGCGGCTGGGCTACCGCGCACGAGCCCGCTTCCAGCCCGATCTCACGCGCTACTTCACGTTCATCCTCGACCCGCGCAACGCGGTCCAAGCCGGGTACGCCGGCTGGATAGCGGACTTCCTCACCTCGTCGAACTTCATCGCGCCGAGCTTCAGCTGCGACCCACGAGCGCTGCGCGGGTCGCACACCTTCAACCCATCGCAGTTCTGCGATTCGCGGCTCGACGCGCTCGTCGAGCGGGCCCTGGCCACGCAGGGGTCTCGGGCAAACGAGCTATGGGCCGAGGCCGACCGGCGCGTGGTGCAAGCGGCACCCATCGTGCCGCTCGTCAACCGGCGCAGCGTGCTGCTGGTGTCCGACCGAGTCGGGAACGTCCAGCAACATCTCCAGCTCGGACCGCTGCTTGACCAGCTCTGGGTGCGCTGACTTCGGATGATGCGCGGCGCGAACGGGTGGAGGATGGGACCCTCATGTCACGACTAGCGGTTCCGTTCGGTGGGTCATAGGTCATCCGTCCAGGAGATCCGCACACGTAAACCACTCATCGAGCCGCCCCAGATCAGGTCAAGCGCGCTGCCGGTTTGCCGATAGCCCGACACGAGCTTGCTCACGGCAAACCCTTCGCGAGGAGGGCACGCAAAGCTAGAGGTCTCCCGCTGGAGATAGCTCGGCCGCCGGGCTCCGAAGACTGAAGGGTCACGAAAGGGGCATTGGCGCGGTGCAACGTGTACTGAATGGCCGATCTGGGCTCGGCGCGTGCGCCAGGGCGGCCGCCCGCCTCGCATGCGCGGCCGCGATGCTCGGCGCCCTTGCCGCCCCTGCCCAGGCGGCGCCAGGCGACATCTTCACGTTCGCCGGCACGGGCGCCGCGGGCTTCGGCGGCGATGGCGGACCGGCGTCGTCTGCGGCGCTGCAGCAGCCCATGGCGGTGGCCTGGCTTGGCGACGGCAGTGCGCTCGTCGCCGACTTCGGGAACCACCGGATCCGCCGGATCTCGCCCAGCGGGCAGATCACCACGGTGGCGGGCACTGGCACGGCCGGGTACTCGGGGGACGGCGGCTCGGCCACGAGCGCACAGCTGAGCTGGCCGATCGACGTCGAGCCGACCGCGGACGGCGGGTTCGTGATCGCCGACCTGGGCAACAAGCGCGTCCGCAGGGTCTCCCCGGCGGGCCTCATCACAACGGTGGCGGGGACCGGCCAGGGTGGGAGCCAGGGTGACGGCGGCCCGGCCACGTCGGCGCGGCTGGGTGCCCCAACCGGCGTCGCGGTCACCGGCGACGGTGGGTTCCTCGTCGCGGATGCCAACGCGCAAAGCGTCCGACGGGTCTCTCCCGACGGGACGATCACGAGGGTCGCGGGCAACGGGACCGCGGGCGGAACGGGCGACAGCGGGCCCGCCGTCGCGGCGCAGCTGAATGTGCCGGTCGGGGTGGCGCCGCTGCCGGACGGCGGCTTTCTCGTCGCGGAGTACGAGGGCCACCGCGTCCGGCGCGTGTCCGCCGCCGGCGTGATCACCCGCGTGGCGGGTACCGGCACCGCCGGGTTCTCCGGCGACGGCGGCGCGGCCACCGCCGCCCGCCTGAACAACCCGGTCGGCGTCTCCACGACCGCCGATGGCGGGTTCCTGATCGGAGACAGCCTCAACGGCCGCGTGCGGAAGGTGTCGGCCGACGGCACGATCGCGACCGTCGCCGGCACAGGCGTGCGCGGCTACGGGGGCGACGGCGGGCCGGCGGTGCTCGCGCAGCTTCGCTCCCCCTCCGCCGCCGTCGAGAACCCGAGCGGCGCGATCCTCATCGCGGACAGCGAAGACAACCGCCTGCGCCTGGTCGAAGGCAGCCCGTCCGCCGATGGGCCGCCTCCCCTCGCAGAGCTGCCACGCCCGCTCACCGCGCCCGCGGGCGTGGTGCGAGCGACCGCGGGGAGCGTTTACCTCCCAGTCGCATGCCCGCCGACGGCGACGCAGGTGTGCCGCGGCACGATCCGGCTCTTCGTGCGGCGCGGGGCCCGGGGGTCGGCAGCGGCGGCCCGGGCAGTCGTGATCGCGCGCGGCCGGTTCTCCGTGGCTCCTGGCGCCAGCAAGCTCGTGAAGCTGCCACTCACCCGCGCGGGGCGGCGCCTCCTCCGCAAGCGGCGCGAAGTCACGGTCAGGGCGGTCGTGGCGAGGCGCGGCGGGCCGAACATCGGTCAGTCGTCGGAGCGGACCACCTACAGGGTGAGGCGCAAGCACCCGGGGGCCCGCACGGCCGGGAGACACGCGTGACCGCGCGAACGGCCTTCACCCTCGTGACCGGCGCCGGGCTGGCGGCCTTCGGCGCGCACGTGGTATTCGGCTTCGGCGGCCAGGGATCCGAGGGCTTCTTCGAGGACTGGCTCTACAACGCGCTGGTGCTCTCGGCGGCGGTGTCGTGCCTGGTCCGCGGCATCCTGTTGCGCGTAGAGCGTGCGCGCTGGCTGAGCCTCGGCGGGGGCCTCCTGTGCCTGTTCGGAGGCGAGCTCTACTACACGCTGCACCTCTCGCATCTCGCGGATCCGCCCTACCCCTCGCTCGCCGACGGCCTATACCTGGCCTTCTATCCCGCGGGCTATGCGGCGCTGGTGCTCTTCGCGCCGCGCGCCTCGCGCCAGCTCCGTGCCTGCCTGTGGCTCGACGGGCTCGTGAGCTCGCTCGCGGTGGCGGCGCTGGCTGCGGCGCTCCTGCTCCAGCCGATCGTCGCGAGCACCGGCGGGGACCGGCTCGAGGTGGCGACGACGCTCGCCTACCCGCTCGGCGACGTGACGCTGCTCGTGTTCGTCGTGGGGCTGCTCGCGCTGAACGCCTGGAAGCCGTCGCGGTCCTGGACGCTGATAGCGGCGGGACTGGTGACCATGGCGGTGGCCGACGGCATCTTCCTCTGGCAGAGCGCGAACGGCACCTACGCCGAGGGCCAGGCGCTCGACGCCCTCTGGCCGGCGGCGGCACTGCTTCTCGGCCACGCGGCCTGGCAGCCCTCGGCGCGCGAGGCCACCCGCCTCGAGGGCTGGCGCCTGCTCGCGATGCCCGCGCTCTTCGCGCTCATGCCGGTCGGGCTGCTCGTGTACGGCAACTTGCAGCCGATGAACACACCGGCGCTCGTGCTGGCCGCGGCGGCGCTCGTGGTTGCGGTCGTGCGCATGGCCTATACGTTCTCGAACACGCTGCGGGTCACCGCGGAGGCCACCGTGGCCGCGCTCACCGACGCCCTGACCGGGCTCGGTAACAGGCGCGCGCTGCTGGCGGAGCTGGAGGCCGAGCTCGCGGACGCCCCCGCGACCCATTCGGCGGTGCTCGTGCTGTTCGATCTCGACGGCTTCAAGGACTACAACGACACCTTCGGGCACCCGGCCGGCGACGCCCTGCTGGTGCGGCTCGGCGGGCGCCTCGACCAGGCGGTCGCCGGCCGCGGCTCCGCCTACAGGCTCGGCGGCGACGAGTTCTGCGGCCTGCTCAGGCTCGATCCGAATCGCGTCGGCGACGACGTGGACCGCGCCGTCGCCGCGCTGCACGAGCGCGGCGAGGGCTTCGACGTCGCGAGCTCTCACGGCACCGTCATCCTTCCGGCGGAGGCGCGCGACTCGGCCCGCGCGCTCCAGCTCGCCGACCAGCGGCTCTACGCCCAGAAGGGAGTACGGCGGCGGCAGGCAACGACCCGGCAGGTGCGTGACGTCCTGCTCCAGATGGTCACGGAGCGGACCCCCGAGCTGCGCGACCACATCGACGACGTGGCCTTGCTCGCCCAGGGGGTCGGCCGGCGCCTCGGGCTGCGCGCCCATGAGCTCCACGAGGTGGTCCGGGCCGCCGAGCTCCACGACATCGGGAAGATGGCGATCCCCGACGAGATCCTCGCGAAGCCGGGTCCGCTGGACGCGGCGGAGTGGGAGTTCATGCGCCAGCACACGATCATCGGAGAGCGGATGCTCGGGGTGGCCCCGGCGCTCGCCGGCGTCGCACGGCTGGTCCGCTGGAGCCACGAGCGCGTGGACGGCGCGGGCTACCCCGACAGCCTGGTCGGCGACGAGATACCGCTCGGCGCCCGAATCGTCGCCGTCTGCGACGCCTTCCACGCGATGACCTCGGAGCGTCCCTACCGGCGCGCCGTGTCGGCGGACGAGGCTGTTGCCGAGCTGCTGCACCACTCCGGCACGCAGTTCGACGCCGAGGTGGTCGCCGCGTTCCAGGCGGAGCTCGCGGATCCGCGCGATCGTGTTCCCCACGCCGCCGGTTCCGGCGGCCGGGTCCTGAGCATCTCGGCAAACTGAGCTCCGCCCGACTACTCCATCGGCGCTGATCGACGATCTGGGCCTGGTGGACGGGACGTTTGGGCGGTGCTCAGCCGTGGGGGGCGATCGGTGCGTCGTACACGGACGGGCGCAGCAGCTCGACGTAGCGCGTGCGCGCATCCCGCCGTCCGGCGTCGCCAATCTCGGCGTACAGCAATTCCTCGTCGCTTGGGCCAGCCTTGGTGAGCACTGTGCCCTCGGGGTCGATCGCCATCGAGGTACCGCCGAAGGAGACGTCCTCCTGCCGCCCGACCCGGTTCACGTAGAGGTGGGGAACGCCGTTCTCGAGCGCGCGGGCGGGCACGAAGACCTCGTGGTCCCGCTGAAAGACCTCGGGATTGGCGGAGATCGAGACGAGCACGTCCGCCCCGCGCAGCGCGAGCGTGCGTGCGACTTCCGGAAACTCCACGTCGAAGCAGATCATCAACCCGACGGTGCGCCCCTCCATCTCCACCGTCACCAGCTCGTTGCCGGGCACGTAGCTGCCTGCCTCGGCGCCGAAGAGATGCGTCTTGCGGTATACCCCCGCCAGCTCGCCCCGGCGGCTGATGCAGAGTGCGCTGTTGGCCACGCCATCCGCCACCCGCTCCGCCGCGCCGATCACAATCGCGGTGTCGCGGTCACGCGCTGCCTCACGGAGCATTCCCACCTCTGGGCCATCCAGGTCGACGCTCACTGCGTGCACGTCCCCCAGGTCGTAACCACTCAGGAACAGCTCGGGAAACATGACCAGGTCGGTGCCCTTGGACGAATCGAGCACCGTCTGGACACGGCCGAGGTTGGCCGATACGTCGCGGGCCTGTGGCGCGAGCTAGGCGAGCGTCGCACGCACGGGCTAGGGCGTCACGAATTCAACGCGCCGGCGTGGACTGCGAGCGCATCCATGATCACCCGCCCGGCGATGCCTGCGGTCGCCGACGTGGCCTCCAGGCTGGGCGCTGTCTCCACCACATCCACTCCGACGAGCCCATGGGCGGCGACACCCCGAACCAGCTCGAGCAGCTCGCGGTTAGTGAGGCCACCGGGTGTCGGCACGCATGTCCCCGGCGCATAGGCAGCGTCGAGGGAGTCGACGTCCACACTCAAGTAGATCCCGTCGGTATCGCGCCCCGCAACTTCGAGCGCCCGCTCGAGTGTGTCCTTGACACCTCGCTCCCAGATTTCCTCGAGCCAGATGACCGTGATCCCGTGCTCGCGGCAGTACCGCAACTCCGTACGCGGGTTCATCCAGCCACTGATGGCGAGCAACGCGATCTTGGTGGGGTCGAACCCGGCGTCGACCGCCCGCGTGATCGGACAGCAGTGGTTCAGCTCCTCGCCGCCCACGTCCAGCGCCGTGTCGAGGTGCGTGTCGATCAGGACCAGCCCGGGATTCGAGACCTTGGCGCGAACCGCTCGGACTGCGGGGATTGTGATCGAGTGATCGCCGCCGAGCGTCGCTGGGATCGCGCCGGCGGCGAGGATCTCGGCGATGTCGCGCTCTGCGCGCTCGAACGTCTTCGCTGCGTTCGCGAGCACGACGTCGCAGTCTCCGCAGTCCACAGGGCTCAGCGCGTCCACCAGATCGAAGTCCCAGGTGGCGTTGTAGGTGAGGAATTGACTCGAGATCTCGCGGATGCCGCGCGGCCCGTAGTTGGCGCCCGTCCGGCTGATGGAGGTGGAGTCGAACGGGATGCCGTAGATCGCCGCCCCGGCTCCGTGCCTCCGCAGTCCCTCAGCCTCGGGCGGCACGTGCGGCAGCTTCAGGAACGAGCCCGCGAGGCCCGCATGGAGAAGGGACGTCCACATCGTCGAGTCGACGGCGGCCTGGTGGTCTTCGTTTCCCACTTCAATCCTCCAGCAGGTCGATGGCTACAGCGGTCGGGTTGCAGGCGTTTATCGGGACGATGTCCTGTGGGCAGGCCGACACGACGACGATGCAATCCATCACTGCGCGGAACGTGATCGAGTCGCCGGCCTGCGTCGGCGCCGGCTCCCAGCCGAGCTCGCCGGCATCGCTCACCGGGATGTTCATGAACAGGTTGATGGACTGCGGGATGCAGATCCCGTCGTGTCCGAGCCCGCGCATGGCGAGCTCCAGATTCTCCCGGCAGGACGCGTGCCAGCCGTCCACGCCGAGACCCTCGTAGCGCTCCGGGTCGCAGGGCGCGATCAGCATGTCGTGTACCGCGGGGCTGTCGTCGCGCTCAAGCGTGAGGATCGGCCGGCGGCGGTTGGTGAAGAACGATTCACCGAAGTGCGGGAACAGCCGGTCGACGGCTGCGCGCGTGTGCATGGCGCTGTGGTACTCGCTCACGTCCGCGGCGTTGAAGGCGAACATGTCGGCGACCTGGGCGCCCTCGCTGTCGACGACACGAAACCGGTCGCCGCGCGCGACGACGACGGCGCGACCCTCGCGCGCGCCGACATGGATCGTCTCGGTGATCTGCACCGCCGCGACAGCTTCGCTTCGCCGCCGACCGCCCGCAACCAGACGATCGCCAGTAGTTCCGAGGGCGCCTCGTACGATCGTCTAGCACCGCGCCCCAAGTCCGTCTACGACAACAGCGGCATCACCGCCAAATTGGTGTGGTCGGTGATCGCCGAGATGTTGTTCGCGCACGCCAAGCACCATCTCCGATGAGCCACCTCCCGCCCCGCCTCAGTCCCCGGATATCCGGCGATCTAGCGAATCGGAGGTCGCTTCGCCCCAGGCCTGCAGCGCGTCGATTGTCGGCCGTAGCGCGCGCCCTCGATCGGTCAGCTCATAGACGACTGCAGATTG
>JBKPHS010000074.1:0-10761 GCA_046729975.1 Actinomycetota bacterium | reverse complement strand
GCGCCGAGGCGCCGCCGCGAGTCGAGGCGGCTGCCGAAGGCGACCGTATCGCCGCCCCGCCGGCCGGCGGCTCCGACTCCGCCGCGAGCCGCGCCTCCACGCGCCTACGCCGTGCCGGCGGCGCCGCGGGCGCCCTTCGGCGGCGAGTTCTCGCCGGAGGGCTAGCCGACGTGCGCGGGCTGCCCCGCGCGCTTCTTCGCGATGTCGGCGAGCTGATCGTCCACCCAGTCGCCGGGGTCGCGGGCGGTGACGATCTTCTTCAGCCCTTCCGCTCGCCAGTCGCGCTCCTCGGCGGACATCGTCAGGGCGCGGTACATCGCGTCGGCCTGCTCCTGGACGTCGAAGGGGTTGACCGACAGGGCGAAGTCGGCGAGCTCCGCGTGCGCGCCCGTGTTCTCCGACAGCAGGCTGACGCCGGCGCGCTCGTTCACGAGCGGACCCTCCTTGGCGACGAGGTTCATCCCGTCGAACATCGCGTTGACGATCAGGAGGTCGTAGTGCTTGTAGGCGGCGATCGCCTCGGCGAGGTTCTCGCGCAAGCGCAGGTCGATCGGCATCCAGTCGGTCGTGCCGTGGCGGTGGTTGACGACCGCCACCAGCGCCTCGATCCGCTCCAGGTACTCGACGTACTCCGGCACATCCTGGCGCGAGGGCATCATGTGCGCGATGAAGGTGACCCGCTCCCGGAACTCCGGGTGCTGGGTCAGGAAGAGGTCGAAGGCCGTGAACCCGCGCAGCACGTTCTTCGAGAGGTCGGCGCGGTCGACGCGCAGGATCAGGTGCTGCCGTCGCCGGTGCACGATCTCCTGCTCGTACTCGTGCACCTCCGGCCGCTGGGCCGAGCGATGGAAGCTCTCGGCGGAGATCGGGAGCGGATAGGCCCGCACCCAGACGTCGCGGTCCTCGAAGCGCACGACGCCGGCCTCCTCGTCGACCTCTAGGTCGAAGAGATCCCGGCAGCAGAGGAGGAAGTTTCGGCGGTAGGCGAGCGTGTGGAAGCCGATGATGTCGTTGGAGAGGATGCCCTCGTAGAGGTCCTCGCGCTGGTCGCGCGGCAGCACACGCCAGGCATCCGGCTGCGTCCAGGGGATGTGGACGAAGTGGTGCAGGAACACGTCCGGCCGCATCCGCCGGATCGTTCGCGGCGCCGTGTAGAGGTGGTAGTCGTGGAGCATCACGACGGCGTCCTCGCCCTCGATCTCCTCGAGCACCGCGCGCGCGAGATCGTCGTTGACGACCGTGTAGCCCCGCTCGTAGGCCTCCACCTCCTCGCGGCGGATGTCCGGGGCGTTCGAGAGGTCCCAGAGGTAGTGCTGGATGAACCACAGCAGCGGATTTGCGATGACGTTGTAGAAGCCGTCGTAGGCGTCCGGGTCGCTCTCGACGAGGCGTATGCGGTACGTGGTGTCCTCGACCTGGCAGGCGAAGCTGCCCCCGTCGTGCCGGCGGCTGATCTCGATGTCCTCGTCGCTCATCGCCGAGGCGATCCAGAGCGCGTCGCGGTGGTGGACGAGGCCCGTCAGCGCGGTGACGAGCCCGCCCCCGCCACGGGAGGCGACCAGGTCGCCCGACTCGTCGCGCTCGAAGGTCGCCGGGCCGCGGTTCGAGACGAGTACGAGCGGGGTTTGTCGGTCAGGCATCCTCACTGAAGATACGCAGCCAGTCCCGGAGCAGCCGCGGGGACAGGAAGTTCTTGCGCACGTGCTCCTTCCCGGCGCGCCCGAGGCGCTTGCCGAGCTCCGGCTCGCACAGGATCTCGAGCGAGCGCTGGGCGCACTCCTCCGGAGTCTCGACGAGGAACCCGGTCGTGCCGTCCTGGACCTGGAGCGGGATGCCGCCGACGTCGCCTCCGATGAACGGCCGGGCCTTCCAGAGGGCCTCGGTGACGGTCAGCCCAAAGCCCTCGCGGATGGACTTCTGCAGGACGACCTCCGCCTGCGACTGGAACGCGTTGACCTCGATCGACCCCACGTTGTTGAGGTTGTTGAGGATCTTGATGTCGGGATCGCCCCGGGCGTACTCGAGCGTCGAGTTGAAGAACTCCCAGCCCTCGGGATCGTCTGTGGCCATCGAGCCGACGAGCGCGAGCTGCACGTCCGGCATCTCCGCGGTGACGTGCCGGTAGGCGTCGATCACGCCGATCGGGTCCTTCCACGGGTCGAATCGCGAGACCTGGCACATCAGCGGCCGGTCCACGTCGATGCCGAACTGGTCGCACACGAAGGCGGCGTCCTCGGGCGAGAGCGCCATGTTCTTCGGCGAGAGCGGGTCTATCGCCGGGGGCACGATATGGACCGCGTCCGCCGAGCTCTCGACGGCCGCCGGAACGTACTGCTCGATGTGAAAGACCGTGTCCTCGTACGGCGCGACGAGGGGGACGAAGCGGTCGAGCGTCGTCGGGTTTGGGGTCGACAGGTCGATGTGGCAGCGCCAGACCCAGCGGCGCGCCTTCTCGGGAACGTGCTGCCTGACGGCGGCGGGCTGGGGGTCGTGGACGATGATGACGTCCCAGTCCGAGGCGAGCTCACGGGCGTTCATCTCGTTGTAGCGCGCGTAGACGTCCCACTCCTCGTCGGTCAGCTCCTGCTCGCTGCCCTGGAGCGAGTTGTGCATGAGCTTCGTGACGTTGTAGAAGTCCTCGCGGCCGATCATGATCTCCCATTCGGCCTCGATCCCGACGTCGCGCATCAGCGGCACGATGGTGTAAAGGAGCTCCGACACGCCGCCGCCGAACGCGGTCGCCGACAGGTGCAGCACCTTGAGCCCCTCGAGGCTCGCGGCCAGCTCGTGGACCTCGTCCACCAGCGGGCGTCCAACAAGATGGGTGTAGTCGGCCAGCGACTTGTGGCCGACCGCGACCGGCGTCAGCAAGGAGCGCTCCCTGGTCCGTTTCGACGAGGAATCGGCGGCAAGACGGCGGGAGCCTAATGCGCCGCGCCGCTAGAGGGCTTCTCAGACTGCGTCGAGCTGCTTGACCAGCCGCATGCGAGCGCCGCTGCGCTCGCATTCGTCCACGGTCGCCTCGATGATCGCGCGGCCGAGCTCCTCCTCGTCCGGCGAGATCGCGACGTCGTCAGAGCCTTCGATCTCGAGCACGAGCCGGTCGTCCTCCAGCTGGAAGCCGAAGCTCAGCGACGCGTCAGGGCCCGAGCCCATCACTCCGGTGGCGGCCTCCGTGATCGCCAGCTTGAGGTCGGCGATGTCCTCGGGCTGGAGCGGGGTCAGCCGGCAGACGGCCGAAAGAGCGAGCCGGGCCAGCACGATGTAGTCCGCATTCGCCGGAACGGTTAGCTGGACTTCGCGCGCGTCAGTAGTGGCCGCCATGTTCCTTGCGTTCCTCGGGCGCTCCGAAAGTAAACGCGTGTTGCCGGATTGCCCGCGGCACGGCGAGCACTAGCGCTTCGGAATCTGGGCCGGACGCCGCGCGAGCGTGACGGTCACCGAGCGGTGCTCGTCGCCCCTCGCCACGTCGAGCTTCACCTTCTGGCCCGGATCCTTGAGGCTGATCAGGTCCGCGAGGTCGCTCGAGTCCTTGAGCGGCTCGCCGTCCACGCGCAGGATCGCGTCGCCGCCACGCGGGATGTCCTCCTGGCCCTGGAAGTCGGTCTTGCCGCCCCCCTCGGTGAGGCCGGCGTCGTCCGCGGGGCTGCCGTCCTCGACCTTCACGACCAATGCGCCGGTCTCGGCATCGATGTCGAGGTGCTCCGCGAGCTGGGGGTAAAGGGGCTGCGAGGTGACGCCGAGGAACGCGTACTCGACCTTGCCACGGCCGCGAAGCTGGTCGAGCGAGCGGCGCACCGTGTCCACCGGCACGGCGAAGCCCACGCCCTCGCCCCCGCCGCTCGAGGACTTGATCTGCGAGTTGATGCCGATCACCTCGCCGCGGGCGTTCAGCAAAGGGCCGCCGGAGTTGCCGCGATTGATTGCCGCGTCCGTCTGGATCGCGTTGCCGATCGCGAAGTCAGTGAGCGACTCGATGTCGCGGTCGATGGCCGAGATCACCCCTACCGAGAGCGACTGGCGCTCCCCGAACGGGCTGCCGATCGCGGCCACCGGGGCGCCGACGGCGAGCTTGCCCGAATGACCGAGTCGCAGCGGGGTGAGCGAGAGGCCGGCGGGGTCGATCTTGAGCAGCGCCACGTCCGAGTTCGGGTCCTCGCCGATGATGCGTGCGGGCACGCGGTTGCCGTCCGCGAACTCGACGTAGACCTGACGGGCCGGGCTGATCTTCGTGCCCTCGCCGCTCGTGACGACATGGGCGTTCGTGGCGACGTATCCCTGGCCGTCGAGCACGAACCCCGAGCCAAGGCCGGCGTCACCGTCGAGTGGGGAGCCGCCGCCCGCGAAGCGCGAGACGACGGTCACGACACCCGGCGCGAGGCGCTTGTAGATCTCCGCGGGATCGAACCCTCCCTTCTCCCCGAGGTCCTCGACAACCTCCACGCGCGTGGTCTTGACCGTGCGCTCCCCGCGCCCCTCCGAGCCACCGGTGTCCGAGCTCTCGTCGGAGAGCGAGCAGCCAGCACCGGCGAGCGCGAGCGAAAACGCCGCGGCGGCGGCGAGCCGCCTCACGCCGCGGTCGCGGCGGCGGACCGCCCGGCCGGCTCGTTTCCGTTGCCGTCCGCGGCCGGAAGCGCCAGCGTGAAGACCGTCTCGTCCGGGCTCGAGCGCAGCGTCACCTCGCCGTCCATCCGCTCGGCCAGCTCGCGCGCGATCGCGAGGCCGAGCCCGGAGCCGCGCGCGGCGTCTGCCGTGTAGAAGCGGTCGAACACATGGTCTGCGGCGGCGGCGGCCACTCCCGGGCCGCTGTCGGCCACCGCGAACTCCGCCGCTCCGTTCTCCTGCGCTGCGCTCACCGTCACTCGCGTCCCGTCGGGTGTGTGGGTCAGTGCGTTGTCGAGCAGGATACGCATGATCTGGGCGACCCTGGCACGGTCGCACCAGGCCTCGACGGGGTCCGCACCGACGCGCAGCTCCAGCTCGGCGTGGCGCTGGCCGAGAGCCGGCCTGAACTCGCCCGCCACGTCCCGGGCTAGCTCGCCGAGGTCGACCTCCTCCGGGCTCAGCTCGAGCGAATCGGCGTCGAGGCGCGACAGATCGAGCAGATCCACCGCGAGCTTCTGGAGACGCGCCACCTGGTCCCCCATCGTGTTCAGGAACTCCTCGCGCGTCTCCGGGTCGAGCTCCTCGTCCTGGAGCAGCTCGACGAACCCGCCGAGGGAGAAGATCGGTGTCCGCAGCTCGTGCGAGGCGTTGGCGATGAACTCCCGGCGGGCGCTGTCGAGCCGCGCCAGCTTTCGCTGCATCTCGTTGAACGTGCGAGCAAGCTGGCCGAGCTCGTCCTCGGAGTCGACGGGGATCGGGTCAAGGAAGTTGCCGGCCGCGACGCCCTTCGCGGCGAGCTCGAGACGATGGACGCGCCGGGCGAGGGCACGGGCCACGAGGTAGCCGCCGAACAGCGACAGGAGCAGCGCCGCGATCGTGGCGACGAGCACCTCGGTGCCGACCAGGCTCACCGTGTCCGCGACGTCCTCGAGACTCTGCGAGTAGATGGCGATCCACTCCGGGGACTGTCCCCTCTCCCGCAGCGGAACGGCCGCCTCGACGCGCCCGGCGTCGCGGCTGACGCTTGTGACCGTGTCCCTGAGATCCAGCGCACGCGTCGCGAGCCCGCTGTTGAACTCCACGCGCCGGTCCACCGCCGAGTTCGAGATGACCCAGAACGGCGGCTCGTCCGCGGCCTCGGGCCTCGCGCGCCGCACACCCAGCAGCGTGACCTCGGAGGCCGAGCGGTCGGCAGTAGCGCGAACGTATCTGTCGAGCTCCCTCGCGGTCACCTCGCGACCCATGGCGCCGCGCAGGAGGCTCGACTGCTTGCCGGCCACCTGAGCCAGGTCGTGCGCGCGCTGCTGCTCCAGGTTCGAGGTGAGCTGGGGGACGACGTAGAAGAAGATGAGCGCGAACGCCAGCGCCGTGATCAGGAAGAACAGGAGCGCGAGCTTGTTCTTCACCGACCGCAGGCGGAGCGGCTTGCGCTTCATCGGTCTCGGAAGTGGTAGCCCACCCCGCGCACCGTGAAGAGGTAGTCGGGGTTCTTCGGGTCGACCTCGAGCTTTTCGCGGAGGTGGCGGATGTGGACGTCGATCGTGCGCGGATCGCGGTACGCGGAGTCGCCCCACAGGCGGTCCAGCAGCATCGTGCGACTGAATACGCGGCCCGGGCTGCGCGCCAGGATCGAGAGGATCTCGAACTCGACGAACGTCAGCTTCACGGGCTCGCCGCGCAGCTCGACCGAACGCTTGGCGAAGTCGACGCGCAGATCGCCCTCCTCGAGCGGCTCCTCGTGGTCGTCGTCGCGCAGCCGCTCGGCACGCCGGAGCACCGCCTTCACCCTGCTGCGGAACTCCCGCATCGAGAACGGCTTGGTGATGTAGTCGTCGGCGCCGAGCTCGAGCCCGAGGACCTTGTCGAACTCCTCACCCTTCGCGGTCAGCATGATGATCGGCACTCCGCTGCGGGCGCGAAGCTGCCGGCAGACCTCGAAACCGTCCATCTTCGGGAGCATGACGTCCAGCACGACGAGGTCGAAGCTCTCCCTGCCGGCCCTGTCGAGCGCCTCGGGACCATCGAGAGCGGGAATGACTTCGTATCCCTCTTTGCGGAGCGGGTAGGCGAGCAGCTTCTGAACCGACTGCTCGTCGTCTACGAGGAGGATGCGAGCCGCTTGCAGTGTCATCGCTCAGCCCAGGGGCATTGATCACTGAAGATTGTAGGTTGGGTTGGTGGTGACGCCCGGACCGTGATCGAGCCCCGCATCTACCGCGCGGCGTTCCTTCCCGCGCTGCTCGTGGTCGTAGTGGTCATGTTCTCGCTCGGGAGCCGGCCTTCCGCAGTGGGCGAGAACCTGGCCGCCGACGTGCTCTTCGAGGGCAGGCAGGCGGTCGTGACGTTGCGCGAGTACGTGCGCCGCCATCCCGACCGCCGTCCCGGCAGCACGGGCGACGCGGCTGCCGCGGTCACCGTCGCGCAGCGTTTCGCCGAGCACGGCTTCGAGACCCGCAGGGTCGACTTCAGGGCGCAGGACCGGCGGCTGACGAACGTCGTCGGCCGGCGCGTCGGGTCCTCGCGCGACCAGATCGTCGTGCTCGCCGACCGCGACGCGCGCGGCGTGCCCGATGCCGCAGGCAGCGCGGCGGACACCGCGGCGCTGCTCGAGCTCGCGCGCGCGCTGGAGGGAAGGGTCACCCGCAAGACCGTGGTCCTCGCCTCGGTGGACGGCTCGACGCTCGGCAACGTGGGTGCCGAGCGGCTGTCGAGGACGCTCGCGGAGGGCGGGCGTGTCGACGCCGTGCTCGCGATCTCGAACCTCGCGGCGCCGCGCTCGCGCGGTCCCCTTCTCGTCGCGACCTCCAACGACGCGAAGCGCGGCAGCATCGGGCTGCAGCGGACAGCGGCGAGCGCGCTACGGCAGGAGATCGGCCGCCTTCCGGGCGACGAGGGGGCGCTCGCGCAGGTCGCGCGCATCTCGTTCCCGCTCGGAATCGGCGACCAGGCGACACTGCTCGAGGACGGCGTCGAGGCGCTGCGCTTCTCGGGCAGCGGCGAGCTGCCGCCCCCTTCCTCACGCCGCCGGCTCGAGGATGTCGACGTCGAGCGCTACGGGGACTTCGGCAGGGCGGTGCTGCGAACGATGTCGGCGCTCGACGGGGCCGAGAAGGCGCCGGGACACGGCCCCGAGACATACGTCATAGCCGCGCGTCAGGTCATGCCGGGGTGGCCGCTGTCGCTCCTGGCCCTCTCGTTGATCCTGCCGGCGCTCGTCGCGTCCGTGGACGCGTTTGCCCGCGCGCGGCGGCGGCGCGAGCCGGTCGGAGTCTGGCTCTGGTGGGTGCTGGGCGGGGCGCTTCCATTCGTCGCCGGGCTGATCGTCGCGCAGCTGCTCGCGTGGTTCGGAGCGACGCCGGAGGTGCCCGCCGCGCCGGTCGCGCCAGAGCTCAACCCCTTCGACGGGGCCGCCGCGCTCGCGCTTGCCGGTGTCGCGGCTGCCGTCGCGGTTTCCTGGCTGCTCCTGCGACCGGTCGTGGCGCGGCGCGCGGGTCGCGTGCTCGACGCGGCATCGCCCGGCGCGGGCTGCGCGGTCGCACTCGTCCTGAGCGGAGCGACGCTGGCCGCCTGGATACTCAACCCGTACGCGGCCCTGCTGCTCGTGCCCGCCCTCCACCTGTGGCTGCTGGCGGTGCTTGCCGACGTGGACGTCCGCCGGCCGACGCTCCTGATCATGGCGCTCGGCGGGCTCGTGCCGCTCGCGGCGGTCGCGCTCTTCTACATGAGCCGCCTCTCGCTCGGTCCCCTCGAAGCGCTCTGGTACCTGTTCATGCTCGTCGTCGGACATGACGTGAGCGTCCCGGCCGCGCTGCTCGGCTGCGTCTATGTGTCGCTCCTCATCTCCGTCGTGGCGGTCATCCGCACCCGCTCCGTCATCCCGGCCGAGCCGGAGGAGGAGCCGGAACGCCCGCGCGTGTTCGGCCCGGGCGGGTACGCGGGGCCCGGCTCGCTCGGCGGCACCGAGTCGGCGCTGCGGCGCTGACTGGCCCGGCGCCGGCAGCGCTCGACGCGAGTACGAGCGCCGGGCTGGACGGCGCCTGGCCGGTGGCCCCTCCGCCGATACGGTCACATGTCAACCGGCTCGGAGGCGCCCGGTGGCGGCCGTATGCTCAGAGGATGGACGCCCGCACGGCTAGGGAGCGGGGGCCCCTCGTGATGGTCGACCCGGCCTTGATCGAACGGGTTCGTGCGGGAGCCTACGTCGTGGATCCGCAGGCGGTCGCCGGCGCAATCATGCGTCGCGCTCTGGAGGAACACTGCCTCTCACGCATGTTCGTAGCCGGCGAGGGCCACGGCACGTCCGGCCGCGTCTCGGAAGGTGGCGCCGCCTCCGGCGGCGGCCCGGCCTAGCCAGACCGCCTCGCTCCCGGCGCTCCGCGCCGCCCCCTCCACGGCCTCCGCACGCTCGGGTGGCGCCGTGAAGAGCAGCTCGTAGTCGTCGCCGGCGGTAGCCGCGAACCGGAAGGGGTCGGCGCCCACCGCGGCTGCCACCTCCGCTACGCCGGCGGCGAGCGGGACCGCCGCCAGGTCGATGCCGAGCTCGACGCTGCTGCGCTCGGCGAGGTGCGAGGCGTCGGCGGCGACGCCGTCGCTCAGGTCGATCATCGCGCTGACGCCCGCGGCGGCGAGCGCCTGGCCCGCCGCGAGCCGCGGCTCGGGCCGGCGGTGTCGTGCGAGCAACGCTTCCCGCACGGCTTCCGGGAGCTCAACCCCTGCCCCGCGAAGGAGCTCGAGCCCGGCGCCGGACCCGCCCAGCGGACCGCTCACACCCACGAGATCGCCCGGGCGGGCACCGTCCCGGCGCACGATCTCCTCCTCGCGCTCGGCCCAGCCCGTCACGGTCACGGTCACGGTGAGCACCGGCCCGTTCACCACGTCACCGCCGGCGATCGTCACGCCCGTCCGCTCGGCCAGCCGCTCCATGCCCCCGACGAGCTCCAGGGCCCGGTCGGTCTCGAGCTCCGACGGCAGCACGAGAGCGGCGTACGCCTCTCCCGGCTCGACTCCCATGGCCGCGAGGTCGGAGAGCGCGGTTGCGAGCGCCTTGTGACCCACATCCGCGAATGCGTGCGTGGAGAGCTCGAAGTGCACTCCCTCCACGATCGTGTCGATGGAGGTGACGGCGATCGGGCGAGCGCGGACGACCGCCGCGTCGTCCCCCGGTCCCGCGAGCACGCGCCCTCCGCGCGCGCGGAGGGCGCGCTCGACCGCCCGGATCAGCTCGAGCTCAGACACACGAGAAGTGTGACCGGGCTACAGCGGTACCGCGATCGGGAGCATCCAGGCGCAGAGCGCGACGCTCGCGATCAGCAGGCGCCGGTCGCCGGCGAGCGCCGCTAGCGGCAGCAGCCAGAGCGCGTACCACGGCACCAGCCAGGCCGACGCCAGGAGCACGGCGAGCGTGGCCCAGGCGGCCATCACGACCGGAGGCGCGCCGCGCCAGGTGCGCAGCAGCAGCCACGCCGCGACCGCGGCGAAGGCGACCGCGTAGGCGGCCCGCACGGCGTCGCGGTAGTCGAGGCGGTCGCCCGGCAGCAGGGAGCCGAGGAGCTCGGCCGTCTTGAAGGGCAGGCTCCAGCTCGAGGTGCGCTCCTGGTTCGAGCTCAGCAGGCTCAGGGCGTCGAGCGCGTGCGTGCCGAAACCGATCAGCGCGACGAGGGCGAGGCCGATGGCGACGGCGAGCGCCGCGGCGAGCGCCGGGCCGGCGCGGCGCGCTCCGGCGACCAGATAGGGAGCCACCAGCGCGGCGGACGCCTTGACCCCGGCCGCCGGCGTCGCGATCGCCGTGCCGGCGGTCTCACGCCCGGCCAGGTAAGCGCACACGCCCGCCGTGGTGATCAGGACCGTGAGCGCCTCGTTGTGGGCGCCGGCCACGACGTGCACGAGCACGAGCGGGTTGAGGCCGACGAATATCGCCGCCGGGACGGGGTCGCGCCCGAGCCGCTCGCTGGCCCGCCAGACGAGCGCCACGATGCCGAGCGAGCACGCCGCGGCGCCCACCTTGAGGATCCAGAAGGCCGCCGGCACCCCGATCGCGGCCAGCGGATAGGTGAGCAGCGTGAAGAGAGGGCCGTAGACGTCGGTCGCGTCCTTCGAGCCCGCGAAGGGGAACACGGTGTCCGCGGGGATGTCGAGCGGCGCGTGGGTGTACGGGTT
>JBKPHS010000073.1:0-7787 GCA_046729975.1 Actinomycetota bacterium | reverse complement strand
GGACGAGGGCCTCGGGGCAAGGGTGGACGGAGCCAACGGTCTCGCCGAGCGCGCCGTCGTCACCCATGCCCTCGCCGAGCGCCAGCGCACGGTGCTGGAGGAGGAGGGACTCACCCGGCTGTTCCGCGACGTCGAGCTGCCGCTGGTCGAGGTGCTCGTGGAGATGGAGCGCGCGGGCGTCAAGCTCGACGTTGACCACCTCGGCCGGATCTCGACCGACCTGTCGGCCCGCATCGCGGCGCTCGAACGCGAGATCTGGGACCTCGCCGGCGAGGAGTTCACGATCGGCTCGCCGCAGCAGCTGGCGCAGATCCTGTTCGAGAAACTCGGCCTGTCGCGCAAGCGGCGCGGCAAGACGGGGTTCTCGACGGACGCGCGCGTGCTCCAGGCCATCCGCTCGGAGCACCTGATCGTCGAGAAGGTCGAGACCTGGCGCGAGCTCACGAAGCTCAAGAGCACGTATCTGGACGCGCTGCCGGAGCTGATCTCCGAGCGGACCGGCCGGCTCCACACGACCTTCAACCAGACAGCCACCACGACGGGTCGGCTGTCGAGCACGGATCCCAACCTCCAGAACATCCCGATCCGCACCGAGCTCGGGCGCGAGATCCGCGCCTGCTTCGTCGCCGAGCCGGGCTGCAGCCTGATCTCGGTGGACTACTCGCAGATCGAGCTGAGGGTGCTGGCGCACATCGCCGGGGAGGACGTCCTCAAGGAGATCTTCCGCCGCGGCGAGGACGTGCACGCGGCCACCGCGGGCGAGATGTTCGGGGTCGCTCCCGAGGACGTCGACCCGGGCACGCGCTCGAAGGCGAAGATGATCAACTTCGGCATCGTCTACGGGCTCTCGGCGTTCGGGCTGGCCGACAGGCTCGACATCCCGCAGGAGGAGGCGGCGGAGTTCATCGAGCGCTACCTCGACCGCTTCCCGAAGGTGCAGGAGTTCATCCGCAACACGATCACCTTCGCTCACGACGAGGGCTACGTGTCGACGATGTTCGGCCGCATCCGCCGCATCCCGGAGCTGCGCGCCCGCCAGCGGCAGACTCGGCTTCTGGGCGAGCGCCTGGCGGTGAACACCGTGATCCAGGGCACCGCCGCCGACATCATCAAGATCGCGATGGTCCGCTCCCCGGCGGCCCTGCGAGACGCGGGACTCGACGCGCGGCTCGTGCTCCAGATCCACGACGAGCTGCTGTTCGAGGCGCCCGAAGGGGAGGCGCCCCGCGCCGCAGAGATCGTCGAGCGGGAGATGGCGGAAGCGGTGGAGCTCGATCCCCCGCTGGCGGTCGAGAGCGGTATCGGCCGGAACTGGCTCGAGGCCAAATAGTGGACAAGGGGGCGGTTGCCGGGCTCGCGACCGTCGCCGTTGGCGGCCTTGTCGCGCTCCAGGCGCCGATCAACTCGACGCTCGGCAAGTCGATCGGCTCCATCGCCGCCGCGAGCGTGAACTTCACCGTCGGCCTCGTGCTGCTCGTGCTGATCACGCTGCTGTTCGCCGGCGGCTACGGGGATCTGAGCGACGGCCGCGGGCTCGCCTGGTACTACTGGATCGGAGGCGGGATCGCGGGCGCCGCGTACGTCACGACCGTGCTCTTCGCGGTGCGGGAGCTGGGGGCGGGCGGGGTCACGGCCGCCACGATCACCGGCCAGCTCGGAGCGTCGCTCGTCATCGACCGGCTGGGAGTGCTGGGCCTCGAGGAGACCCCGATCACGGCGTGGCGCGTGGTTGGCGTCGTGCTGCTCGCGGTCGGCACCGTCCTGATCGTTCGCTGATCCGGACTGCCGCAAACGTTTGCGACAATGCCCGCGAGCGCGTGTCCCCCGAGCCCCGCATAGAGCCGGCCCCCGCGGACCTGGAGGATGTCCGTAACGAGGGGGACGGCGTGCGCGCGCGGCTGCCGCAGCTCTTTGAGGCGTACGCCGAGACGCGCGCGACCGTGCTCGAGGGCGGAATCGTCGACCAGGAGCTCAAGGACCTCTGCGCCCGCTACCTCGCGGAGGACGACGAGGTGGTGCTGTTCGAGAGCTCGGACCGTTATGACGAGCGCCAGAAGGCCGCGCTCCGCTGGGCGCACGCCGTGGCCTGGAGCTCGGACGACGCCGACGACGCCCTTTGGGAGCAGCTGCATGCGAGCTTCTCCGACCCGGAGCTCGTGGAGCTCGGCTATTTCATCGCGTTCACTCTCGGCCAGCAGCACTGGCTCGGCACGCTAGGACTCGGCCCCGACGGCCGGCCTCGGAGCTGAAGGAGGACCATGCCACGCATTCCGTACTACCCCGTCGAGCAGCTCGAGGACCCGGAGCTGCGGGGATACCTGGAGCACGCCGCGCGCTACGGCACGCCCCGACCGGAGAGCCAGGCGATCCGAGCGCACGCGCCGAACACGTTGCGCTCCTTCTCGAGGAACTGGGACGTCGCGTTCCGGAACGGCGTGACGGACCACTCGATCAAGGAGCTTTGCCGGGTCTACGTCTCGAAGACCATCGACTGCCACTACTGAGGCTCTCAACGGTCTCTCCGGGGCGGAGAGCAAGGGCTAACCGAAAGGGAATTCGACGACCTGCTCGAGTTCGAGCGCTCGGATCGCTTCGACGAGCGCCAGAGGGCCGCTCTCTCGTACGCGAGCCAGCTCGTGTGGACGCCGAGCGGAGCCGACGACTCGGTCTGGGCGCGCCTGCGCGAGCACTTCTCGGACGACGAGATCGTCGAGCTCGGCTACTTCGTTGCGCTCACGTTCGGGCAGCAGAGCTGGATCAAGACGTTAGGGATTGGCCACGGCGAGGTACTGGCCGGTAAGCGGTAATCGGTAATCGGTAATCGGGAAGGCCCGGAGCCCGACTACCGACTACCGACTACCGACTACTCGGGCCTCTGGCCCTCAGCGCGGCCGGCGCCCACAGGAGGTGCCGGACCACCGGCGGCTCAGCGCCGCGGTGCATTGCCTGGATCGTCTGCTGCAGCTCCAGGTCGGCCACCGTGAAGCGGCCGTGCTGGCGGAGGTGCTCCTCCCAGGAGTCGACGAAGAACGTCTCGAGATAGCGCCCGGGCGCTTCGAGGTCCTCGTAGAGGTTCCAGCGGTAGGCGCCGTCGCGCCGGCGCACGCGCCCCAGCTCCTGCGTCGCCGCCACGAACCGCTCCGCGTCCGCGGAGTCGATCAGGTACTCGACCGTCACCAGCACCGGCCCGTCGGCGGGCTCGGGCTCGAGGTCGACGCTCGGGTCCGACCAGCTGCCGGCGGGGGAGAGGTCGGCGGTCTCCGCTGGCGTGAGCGGCCAGCGGCCGGCGAGGGTCACGCCGGCGGCGAGCCCGGCCGCGGCGATCACGAGCGCCGTCCGCGCGCTGGCGCCGCCGGCGATCAGGCCGAATACGACGCTGCCGGCGGCCAGGCCGCCCTGCATCACGAGCTGGAAGGTCGCGAGCGTGCGCGCCCGCACCCAGCCGGGGGCCACGCGCTGGGCGGAGGTGTTGAGGGACGAGAGCACGGTCAGCCAGCACGCGCCGGTCACGAGCAGGCTCAGCGCGACCACAGCGGCCGTCGGGATGTAGGCGAGGCCGATCAGTCCCGCGGCGAGGCCGAGGCTCGCGCCCGCGATCAGCCGGTCGAGTGGCACTCGCCGCCGCAGTCGCGGCAGCAGCGCGGCGCCGCCGATCGCTCCCGTGCCGACGCACGCCATGAGGAGGCCGAATCCGCGGGAGCCGAGGTCGAGGCGCCCCAGCGCGACCACGGGCAGGAGAGCCCACAACGCGCTCGCGCAGGTCGAGAACAGGCCGCCGCGGACCAGTACGGCCCGGACCGGCGGCGAGAAGCGCACGAAGCGCACGCCCGCGCGCATGGCCGGCGCCAGCCGCTCGCCGGAAGCGCGCTCGCGTGCGGGCGTCCGAAGCCCGAGCACCACACCGATGATCAACACCAGGATTGCGGCCTCGATCGCGAACAGCGCGCCGGCGCTCAAGGCGGCGATGAGCAGGCCGGCGAGAGCGGGGCCCGCGGCCCGTGCCAGGTTGATCGCCACGCCGTTGAGGGCCACCGCGGCGGGCAGCTCCTCCCGCGGCACGAAGTCCGGAGTGAGCGCCTGGTAGATCACGAACGTCGTGGCCATGCCGGCCCCGAGCGCGAATGTCAGGCCGAGCGCGGCCGCGGGGGTGACGACGTCGCCGATCGTCAGCGCGGCCAGTGCGCTGACGGACGCGAGCATCCATGTCTGCGACGCGAGCGCCATGCGCCGTCTGTCGACGATGTCCGCCACGGCGCCGGCGAGCAGCGCCAGCAGGACCGACGGCACGCTGTTCGCGGCCTGCACCAGCGCGATCAGGGTGGCCGAGTCGGACCGCGATGCGATCACCGTCACGGCCCCGACCGTGTTCATCCAGATCACGAGCTGGGAGCCCGCGAGCGCCGACCAGACCGCGCGGAAGCCCCGCCGCCGCAGCGGCGCAACGGCCGAGTCGGGGGCCGTCGCGGCCGCGGTCGTGTGAAGGGCGCTTTCCGTCATCGCTCGCGAGGGGACTGCAAACGTATGCATAATGCTCCTCGATGGCCGCTTCGAACACGAGAGTCGGCTCGCGTGTGACCCTCCGGGACGTCGCGCGGGTCGCCGGCGTACACCCCGCGACTGCATCCCGCGCGCTCAATGCCAAGACCCGCCCGCTCGTGAACGAGGACACGGCGCAGCGGGTGCTGGCAGCCGCCGAGGAGCTCGGATATAGCCCCAACCCGATCGCGCGCGGGCTGAAGACGAATCGCTCGTACACGATCGGCGTCCTGATCCCGGACCTCACCAACCCGCTCTTTCCACCGATCCTGCGCGGAATCGAGGACCGCCTCGAGCAGGCCGGCTATACGCCGCTGATCGCGAACACCGATAACGATCCTGAGCGCGAGCTGCTCGACACGCAGGCGATGCGCGCACGCCAGGTGGACGGCATCATCGCCGCGACCGCTCGCCGGGACCACGATCTCTTCGACGAGCTGCTCACGGGCGGGCTCGACCTCGTGCTCGTCAACCGCTGGCTGCCCGACCTGCCGGTCAGCTCCGCGACGGCCGACGACCGTCGGGGGATGCGGATGGGTGTCGAGCACCTGATCGAGCTCGGTCACCGCCGGATCGCGCACATCGCCGGGCCGCTCGACTACTCGACCGGTCTCGACCGGCACGAGGGCTTCAAGGATGCCATGCGGGCGGCAGGCCTCGAGCCCGATCCGGACCTGATCCTGCTGAGCGAGGTCCTCACGGAGGCGGAGGGGGCGCGGCTCTGCGCGCAGCTGCTCGACAGCGGGCGCGAGTTCACCGCGATCGCAGGCGCGAACGACCTCCTTGCGCTCGGGTGCCTCGACGTCTTCGCGGAGCGAGGGCTCCGGTGCCCGGATGAGATATCGGTCGTGGGATTCAACGACATGCCGTTCGCGGCGCGCTTCCAGCCCCCGCTCACGACGATCCGCATACCGCACTACGAGATCGGGACGGTGGCGGGCGAGCTGATGCTCGAGCAGCTCGAGGACCCCGAGAGCGAGCCGCGGCATGTGCGGCTCGAGCCAACGCTCGTAGTGCGCGAATCCACCGCGGAGCCCAGATCGGTAGTCGGTAGTCGGTAATCGGTAATCGGAAAATCCCGACTACTGACTACCGAACACCGATTACCTGGAATTAAGCCCGCGTTGCGCCCAGGCGCACGCGCTTGACAGGCGCACGCGCCGAGGTATAGGCTGCAACCGATTGCAGCAAACGTTTGCAGTCATGCTCGAGAAGCGCTCTTCGCGCATCCTTTGGAGAGGAAGAGGCTCGGACCGTGAGTTTGCAGCATCAGGCGTGGATCTCTCGCCGGCACTCACCCGCTCGGGACTCAACGCAACCCGCCTGCGTTCGCGCCGACGCGGCGCAGGCGCGACCGGAGGGAGGTCGTAGATGCTGAAAGTACGGTGGCTGGCCCTCGTCGCGCTCGTTCTCGCCGCGCTGGTCGCGGCGGGTTGCGGCGAGGACGACGACGACGGCGGCGGAGGCGGAGGTGGTCCGACGATCAAGATCGGCGCGTCGCTCCCGCTCACCGGCGAGTTCTCCGAGCCGGGCAAGGCCGCGAGGCAGGGCTATCAGGTGTGGGAGGCGCTGACCAACGAGAAGGGCGGCCTGATCGACGGTCGCAAGGTCAAGATGGTCATCAAGGACGACCAGAGCAACCAGAACACGGTCGTCTCGGACTACAACGCGCTGATCGCCCGCGACAAGGTCGACCTGCTGCTCGGCACCTTCTCCTCGCTCCTGAACCTGCCGGCGTCGGCGGTGGCGGAGCGCAACAAGATGCTCTACGTCGAGCCGGCGGGCGGTGCGCCCGAGATCTTCGACCGCGGCTTCAAGTACCTGTTCTTCGCGCAGCAGGCAACAGCCGACAAGCAGGGCGACACCTGGGCCAAGTGGCTGACGACGGAGGTGCCCGACGACCAGCGCCCGAAGACGGCGGCGTACCCCACGCTCGATGACCCGTTCGCCCAGCCAACCTCAGAGGGGATCGAGAAGATCCTCAAGCCGGCGGGCATCAAGACCGTCTACCGCAAGACCTACACGATCGACAACCCGAACCTCGACGCGATCGCCAGCGCGATCAAGGCCACGGGCGCCGACCTGGTTGTGAACGGCGCGACGTTCGAGGACGGCGTCGGGATGGTGCGCGCGCTCGAGAAGGCGAACTACACGCCCCCGATGCTGTACCAGACCTCGGCCCCGTCGTTTGGCGACCAGTACTCGAAGGCCATCGGGAAGGGCACGACCCAGGGCATCTTCTACGCGGTCAGCCACAGCAAGGAAGCGAAGACGCCGGGCAACGCCGAGTTCGTGAAGAAGTACCAGGAGATGTTCGGCGGCACCGAGGTCCCGGAGGACGCCGCGGACGCCTACGCCACGGCCGAGGTGATGCAGGCGTCGGTCAAGGCCGTCGGGACGATCGAGCGCCAGAAGCAGATCGAGCTCGCCGACTGGCTGCGCCAGAACAAGGTGAACACCATCCTCGGTCCGCTGGAGTGGGACGACCAGGGCAGGCCGCAGGGCGAGTTCCTGGTCGGCCAGTGGCAGAACGGCGTGCCGGAGATAGTGCTGCCGACTGAGGTGGCGACCTCCAAGGAGATCCTGCCTCGCTGGGATCCGGGTAGAGGTAGCTAGACAGAGCGGTAGAGGCCCGCGGGGAGCGGCCCGGCTGACTCCCCGCGGACCCACCGCCTCCGGGTCGCCGCCGTGACGGAATTCCTCCAAGCACTGATCCTCGGCCTGCTGGTGGGCGGCGTGTACGCGCTGCTGGCCTCCGGGCTCACGCTGATCTTCGGCGTGATGAACGTGATCAACATCGCCCACGGCGCCTTTCTGATCCTGGCGGCGTTCCTGACCTGGACTCTGTGGGACGGCACGGGCATGGATCCGCTCGTCGCGATCCTGATCACCACGCCGGCGATGTTCGCGTTCGGCTGGGTCCTCTACAACACGACGCTCAGGCGGATCCGCAAGGCGCCCGCGGCCGCGACCGTCCTGCTGACCTTCGGGCTCGCGCTGGTGCTCGAGGGCCTGATGGGCATCATCTGGGGCAACACGTCCCACTCGGTGCGTCCGAGCTACTTCAACGAGTCGTTCGAGATCGGCCAGATCTTCCTGCCCAAGGCGCAGGTCTACGGCGGCATCGTCGCGCTGTTCGTCCTCAGCAGCCTTTACGCGGTCCTCAACTGGACCTGGCTCGGCCGCGCGATCCGGGCGAGCGCGGTGAACCCGCAGGCGGCCGAGCTGGTCGGCGTGAACGTCGGCGCCGT
>JBKPHS010000072.1:0-7591 GCA_046729975.1 Actinomycetota bacterium | reverse complement strand
GGCAGCACCGCCCTCGACGACAGCCTCGTCAAGGCCGCCACCAGCAAGCTTGGGACGGCGCTCGACAAGGTCCAGGCAGTCGTGACGGTGCGCAAGGAGCTCGAGGAGGCCGGCTTCGAGACCGACGGCCTCACCGACGAGCAGATCGCCGATCTCGGCAGCCGCATCTCCCAGACCGCCCTGCACCGTCTGAGCTAAGCCGGCGAAGGATCATCCATCTCACGGGGGGCGCCCTGCGGGCGCTCCTCGAACCCCGCGCATTCGAGCACCGGCAGGCGCGGGTAGCGCGGATATTCGGGCTGCGTACGAGAGCGCTCGCACAGCGAGAACTCGGAGCCGCGAGTGTTGCGGATGAGGCGCTGGTGCTTGCAGCGGTCGCAGAGGCCGGCGGCGGCGCGGGGCATGCCCAGCAGTACATCAGTAGCCGGTAACCGGTAACCAGAACGGCATCCTGGCTACGGTTAGTGGTTACTGGTTACCGGAGGAGCCGGCCACCCCCGCGCCCCCAGCTCCCGCGAGACGCCGCGGGCCGCCTCGGTGACCGCGGGCGTGACGCCCTTCGCCGGCCCTCGCGGCAGGATGCGCTCGGTGTCCCCGACCACGCCGATCGCCCCCACGGCGTGGCCCGAGTGATCGAAGATCGGAGCGGCCACGCTCGACTCGCCAAGCACCGCCTCGTCGCGCTCTCGGGCGACGCCGCGCTCGCGGGCGGCCTCGAGATCGGCGAGCAGCTGCTTGGCGTTGTTCGTACGGCCGGTCAGCTTCGGCAGGGGCTCCGACGTGAGATCGTCGAGCACGGCCTGTGGCGCGTACGCGAGGATCGCCTTGCCGAGCGCGCTTGCGTGCACCGGCAGCTGGGCGCCCACTTCGAGCACCTGGAAAGTCGTGTCGGGACGGAAGACGTGGTGCACGACCACTACCGTCGGCCCCTGCATGACGCCCACGCGCACAGCGGCGTCGGTGCGGGCCGCCAGGCGCTCGGCGTGCACGATGGAACGCCCGCGCAGCTCGTTCAGGTCGAGATAGGAGTTTCCGAGCTGTAGCAGGCCGGCCCCCAGCTGGTACTTGTCGGAGTCGCGGTCCTGCTCGACGAAGCCGTGGGCCTGGAGCGTCTGGAGCAGGCCGTGGACGGTGGGGCGCGACATGCCGAGGCGGTCGGCCAGCTCGCTCACCCCGAGGCGCCGCGGGCCGCTCGCCAGGACCTTGAGGATGCGCGCGGCCCTGTCGACCGACTGGATCGTGCCCCGCTTCGGCGGCCTGCCCGTGATGATCTGGCTCTCCACGCTATTCGGTATTGTCGAATCCACTTCGATAGTGTAGATTAGCCCGGGTAGTCGAGGAACGGAGAGCCGTGGTCGGGATCGTAGTCGTATCGCACAGCTCGGATCTCGCTCACGGGCTGGCCCAGCTCGCCGGCCAGGTCGCCGGCCCGGAGGTTCCGATCGAGGCCGCCGGCGGCGATCCCGCGGGTGGGCTCGGGACCGACGACGGGCTCGTGCGTGACGCCATCCGGCGCGCCGACACTGGCGATGGAGTGGTCGTGCTGGGAGACCTCGGAAGCGCGATCCTCACCGTCCGGCACGTGTTGGAGCGCCAGTCGGCCAACGGACGCGTGCGGCTCGTCGACGCTCCGATAGTGGAGGGCGCGGTTGCCGCGGCCGTCGTCGCGTCGGCGGGCGTGCCGCTCGACGACGTCGCGCGGGCGGCCGAGGAGGCACGGGGTGCCCACAAGCTCTGAGACCAGGGTCGACCTGCCGGCGGACGTGGACCTGCACGCCCGTCCGGCGGCCGACTTCGTGCGGACGGCCATGGGCTTCGAGGCGGCCATCGCGGTCGGGGCCAATGGTCGGAGCGCGGATGCCAAGAGCCTCCTGTCCGTCCTCGCGCTCGGCGCGAAGCGCGGAACGCAGCTGCGGCTACGGGCCGACGGCGACGACGCCGCCGTCGCCGTCGAGGCGCTGAGCGCCTGCGTCGCCGGCCTTCGCGAGAGCTAGCGAGCGGGCAAGCCGCGCGACCTCGTCCGCACTCGAGCGCGCGAGCGCGTCCCGGGCGAGTTGGCGGGCATCGGAGAAGGACAGGCGGCGGACCCAGGCTCGCACCTCCCCCACCCTGGCCGCGCCGACGCTCAGCTCGTCCACACCCAGGCCGATCAGCAGCGGGGCGACGAGCGGGTCTGACGCCGCCTCGCCGCAGACCTCGACGGGAATGCCTGCCGCGTGCCCGGCGCGCACCGTCCGGTCGATCAGCGCCAGGACCTCGGGGTGATGAGCCGGCTCGTTGCGCGGCCCGGGGCGGCCCGCACCCAGAGTCCAGTGGGCCAGGTCGTTGGTGCCGATGCTGAGGAAGTCGGACTCGGCGGCGATGACGTGGGCCGCGGCCGCCGCCTCCGGCGTCTCGACCATCGCGCCGAGAAGCGGCGCTCGGCTGCCCGCCACGTCGCCCAGCGCGCGCAGCAGCGCCTCGCGGGCGGCGCGCAGGTCGTTCATCCCGCGGATCATCGGCAGCAGCACGCGCAGGTTCGCCGTGCCGGCGGTCGCGAGCGCGGCCCTCAGCTGGGCGTCGAGCGCCTCGGGATGCTCGAGCAGCAGCTGGGTGCCGCGGGCCCTCGCGCCGCGCAAGAAGGGAGGCGTCTTATCGCCGCCGAGGTCGAGCACGCGCACCGTCACGGGCAGGCTGCCCGCGGCCTCGAGGATCGGCGCCAGGGCAGCCCGATGTTCGGCCTCGCGGGGCCATTCGCGGGCGTCCAGAAAGGCGAGCTCCGTGCGCACGAGGCCGACGCCTTCGGCCCCGGCGTTCAGGCCCGCGACGACCTCCGCGGCGCCCGCGACGTTGACGAGCACGCTGACGCGCCGCCCGTCGACCGTGGTCGCCGGCAGGTCGCGCTCTACACGCTCGCGCTCGCGCTCGCGCAGGCGTGCGGCGGCCGCGGCGCGGGCGTGCTCGAGCCTTGCCCCGGCCGGGTCGATGACCGCCAGGCCGCGATCGCCGTCTACGACGATCTCCTGGCCGTCCCTTGTGTCGAGCAGCTCCTGGCACGTCTCGACCACCATCGGCACGCCGAGCGAGCGCGCGACGATCGCGGCGTGCGTGGTAACGCCTCCGCCCGCGAGCGCGATGGCCGCTGTGTTCGGCCCGAGCTCCGCCACCTCCGCCGGACCGAGCTCCTCGGCCACGACGATCGCACCGTCCGCCGGTGCCGTGGCCCGCTGTCCGAGCGTGAGCGCGGCGGCGCGGCGCCCGACGCTGCGGACGTCTTCGGCGCGCGCGGCAAGGAACGCGTCCTTGATGTCCTCGATCACGGCCGCGTGCGCCGCGGTCGCACCGACGAGCGCGGCGGCAGCCGGGCGGCCCTGCGCGAGGATGGAGCTCTCGACCGCCGCGGCGAGCGCCGGGTCGCGCGCCATCAGCGCGCCGGTCTCGACGATCTCCCCCTCCGTGCTGCGGCCCTCGGAGCGGAGGCTCGCCGCGAGCTCCTCGAGCTCTCGGGCGGCCCCCTCGAGCGCCCGGGCCGCGCGCTCGGCCTCCGCGGGGCGCTCGGCCGGCGCCAGAGCGGGAGCCTCCTCGGTCTGCGGCCGGCCGATCACACGGGCATCGCCGGCGGCGGCGCCGGGTGAGGCCGGCACGCCGTTCAGCACCCGCTCGCCCATCAGGATCCCCGGGCGACCGCCCGCGCGAGCGCGCGCATCACGAGCGCCACCGACGTCGCGCCGGGATCCTGGTGCCCGATCGAGCGCTCGCCGAGATAGGAGGCGCGCCCCTTCCGCGCCTGCATCGGCACCGTTGCACGGGCGCCGTCTTCCGCCGCCTCCGCCGCGGCCTGGAGCGCCGTCTCGAGCGGGGCGCCGGAGTCGAGACCTTGCCGCAGCGCGTCGATGGCCGGCTGGAGCGCGTCCACCATGGTCTTGTCGCCGGGCGCCGCCGCGCCGATCTCGACCACGCCGTCGGCTCCCGCCTGGAGCGCGTCGAGCAGCGCGGGGCCGTCGAACTCGTCCGCCCTGCCGAGCGAGCGGCCGGCGCGCCTCAGCGCCGTGCCCCAGAGCGGGCCGCTCGCGCCGCCGACGGTCGATACGAGCGTCTTGCCGGCGACGATGAAGAGCTGGCCGGGAGGGAGATTGCCGTCCTGCCCGGCCAGCGCCTTCTGGACCGCGTCGAAGCCGCGCGTCATGTTGATGCCGTGGTCTCCGTCGCCGATGGCGGCGTCGAGCTGAGTGAGGTACTCGCTCTCCGCCCTCATGGCGGCGGCGATCTCGCCCATCCAGGAGGTGACGGTTGCGGCTCTCACGGCGGTCCCGGTCGTCACGGTCGCATCACGCTCCCCAGCGGAGCGCGGCCGTGTGCACAGGAGCATCCCACAAGGCGGTCAGCTCCTCGTCGAGCTCGAGAAGGCTGAGCGAGGCGCCCGCCATCTCGAGCGACGTGATGTAGCTGCCCACGAGCCGCCGCGCGGGCTCGAGGCCGGCCTCCCGGAGCTCGCGCTCGACCTCGCCATAGAGCAGGTAGAGCTCGAGCTGTGGCGTGCCGCCCATGCCGTTGACGAACGGCAGCACTTGCGCGCCGTCGGCCGGCTGGAGGTCGCTGACGACCGCCTCGACCATCAGAGCAGCTATCTCGCGAGCGCCGCGGAGCGGCTCGCGGCGCCTGCCGGGCTCGCCGTGGATACCGATGCCGACCTCCATCTCGCCCTCGGGCAGGTCGAAGATCGGCTTGCCGGCGGCCGGCGGGATACAGGACGACAGCGCGATCCCGAAGGAGCGCGAGCGGTCGTTCACGCGGCGCGCAACGCCGGCGACGCCGGCGACGTCGTCGCCGCGCTCCGCGGCCGCGCCCGCGATCTTCTCGGCGAGCACCGTTGCGCCGACCCCCCGCCGGCCCGCCGTGTACAGCGAATCCTGTACCGCGACGTCGTCGTCGACCAGCACGGATTCCACGTCGATGCCCTCGTCCGCGGCGTCCTCTGCCGCGAGCTTGAAGTTCATGACATCGCCCGTGTAGTTCTTCACGATGTGGACGACACCGGCGCCGCCGTCCACGGCCTTGGTCGCCGCGAGCATCTGCTCCGGCACCGGCGAAGTGAAGACCTCGCCGGGGCAGGCCGCGTCGAGCATGCCGCGCCCGACGAACCCGCCGTGCAGCGGCTCGTGACCGGACCCGCCGCCGGATACCAGACCGACCTTGCCGTCGACCGGGGCGTCGGTGCGGACTACGTACTGGTCCGCCGCGTCGTAGCGGAGGATGTCCCCGTGCGCGGCCGCCAGGCCCGCCAGCGACTCCTTCACCACCTCCGCCGGGTCGTTGAGGAGCTTCTTCATCGTCCTCGGGACAGTTGCCATTGTCGCTCCTCTCACTTGGCGGCGGCCGCCGGGTCGGGCGACACGTCCGGATGCTTGACTGCCTCCTCGATCGGCTGCACGACCTTGCGCGGCGTGGCGAGCAGGTCATAGATCACCGCAGCCAGGCCCGCACCGACCAGGCCGGGCAGGATGTAGACGGGGACCAGCTGGTTCCAGTGCGTCACGCCGTCGTTCAGACCCGATACGAACTCGGGACCGAAGGCGCGCGCGGGGTTCAGCGAAGCGCCCGTGATCGGCCCGACGATCATGATGATCGCGACGACCACGCCGCCGATGATCAGCCCGGCGAAGTCGCTCGGCGAGCGCGAGTCGACGATCCCGAGGATCGCGAACATCAGCATGAAAGTGCCGATGCCCTCGGCGAAGATCGCCGACGCCCAGGTGGTGGAGTCCTCGTTGAACGATGTCTGGCCCATCCCGAGGTCGATGCCCGATCCGGCGAAGATCGCCCAGATCGCGAGCGCGCCGATTACCGCGCCGACGACCTGCGCCCCCCAGTAGGTGGGAACCTCCCGCCAGGGGAAGCGCCTCGTGGCGGCAAGCGCGAAGGTCACCGCCGGGTTGATGTGGCAGCCTGACACCTTCCCGATCGCGTAGACCAGCGCCGCGATGATCAGCCCGAAGGCGAATGAGATGCCAAGCAAGTCGGCGCCCGTGATCGCCGGGGTGGAATCTCCGGCAAGAGTCAGGGTCGCTACGACCGACCCCGG
Organism: Actinomycetota bacterium; assembly: GCA_046729975.1. GTDB lineage: Bacteria > Actinomycetota > Thermoleophilia > Solirubrobacterales > Thermoleophilaceae > JBKPHS01. The sequence continues at coordinate 1,530 of JBKPHS010000072.1, read as the reverse complement.
TCCGACGAGCACCAGAAGCGCGGTGCCGAGCACCTCTGCGAGCGCTCTCTGCGGAAGCGAGTACTCCTCCATCTTCTTCTCCTCTCCTACAACTCCCGACCTGCATTCGACATTATCGAATGCGATTTCGGGATGAACGTACTCCCTCGCTAGATCAATGTCAAGCTCCCGGGGGCTTGCCAGACGCCGACCTGCGAATGTTGGCCGCCTGGAATGGCGTCCGACCTGCTGCGTATCTACCTCCAGGACCATCGGGCCGGAGCGACCGCCGGCCGCGAGCTGGCGGCCCGGACGCTCGGGTCGAGCAAGGGCACCGAGTTCGAGCAGCCGCTTGCGAAGATCCTGTCCGAGATCGAGGACGACATGCGGACCCTCGACGAGGTCATGGCGCGACTCGAGATCGGGCACGACCGCCTGAAGAAGGTGGCGTTCTGGGCCGGGGAGAAGGTCGGCCGTCTGAAGCTAAACGGCCGCCTGCTCAGCTATAGCCCCCTGAGCCGGGTCGTCGAGCTCGAGGGTCTCATGCTGGGGATCGCTGCGAAGGGCGCGATGTGGGTAGCGCTCGAGGACTTTGCCGTCGCGGAACCGCGGCTCGCCGGATTCGACTTCGCCGGCCTCGTCGGCCGAGCGGAGCGGCAGCGCTCGGAGGTCGATGCGCTGCGGCGGCGCGCGGCGGAGGTGGCGTTCGAGGAGCGGTAGTCGGTAGTCGGTAGTCGGGGAAAGGCCCCGATTACCGAAGGTCTCGGGACACCTTGAGCGCGTCGAGAGCTACGCGGCCGTCAGTCTGCACAGCCGGACCGTCACGGCGCTCCTCGAACTCGAGCGGAATGATGTTCAGGGTTCCGACGACCCCTACGAGGACGGCGGCCCACAGGAGGCCTTGGGCGATATCGGTCTCTGGAGCGACGGAGAGCAGCGCTGTCGCAAGCACGACGCCTGCGAGCGAGGCGAGCGGGCCGGCAAGGGCGATCCACAGAACCTGTTCGGCGGTGGCACGGGAAGCGTCGAAGGTGGCGACCCCCGCGGCCCGGCCGGGCTGGCTGACCACATTGATTGTCGCGTCGATCTGGCCCAGGCGCACCTGCGCGATCTTCCCCGCGTTCCCGACGGACACCTCGACCTCGCTCCCGAGGAGTCGCCGGGCGGCGATCGCGTGTCCCAGCTCGTGGAGCAGCGTGACCGGGACGGAGCCGACGGCGATGTAGAGGAAGGCGGCGGGCATCGGCGGCCCCGATTCCATGAAGCTATAGATCGCGTCGGCGATGCCGTATAGAAGGTCCACACCCTCCAAATCGGCATCCGCTGGTGCTTCTTGAACGGCTGACCGACGCCCCCGGGCTCGGCTCAGCTCTTTCTGTACAGGTGCGTCGTCAGCGGGGCGAACACGGCTGTCAGCGCCGCGGCCGTCGCCAGCACGATCGCGATGTCCGCGGCGTCCGCCGACCCCTCCATCAGCCCGCGCGATGCGGTCGCCAGGACGGAGATCGGGTTGACGTTCACGAACGCCTCGAGCGCGCTCGGGAGCGTCTC
>JBKPHS010000071.1:0-7184 GCA_046729975.1 Actinomycetota bacterium | reverse complement strand
TGGTTGGTCGGCTCGTCGAGCAGCAGCAGGTCGGGCTGCGAGAGCAGCAGGCGCGCGAGGGCCACGCGGCGGCGCTCGCCCCCGCTCAGATTCTCGACGCCGCCCTCTCCCGGCGGGCAGCGCAGCGCGTCGAGCGCCTGGTCGAGCACCTGATCGAGGCTCCATGCGCCGGCGGCGTCGATCCGCTCCTGGAGGCGCGCGAACTCGTCGGCGGTGTCGTCGGAGTAGTCGGCGGCCAGCTCGTTGAAGCGGTCGAGCAGATCTCGAAGGTGGCGGACGCCATCCTCGACGTTCTCGCGCACGGTCCTGCTCTCGTCGAGCCGGGGCTCCTGCTCGAGCAGCCCGACGGTCGCGCCCGGCGCGAGCTGGGCCTCCCCCAGGTGGTCGGTGTCCTGCCCCGCCATGATCCGCAGCAGGGTCGACTTGCCGGCGCCGTTGAGGCCGAGCACGCCGATCTTGGCGCCCGGCAGGAAGCTGAGCGAGATGTCCTCGAGCACCCGCTTGTCGGGCGGATGGACCCGGGAGACCTTGTACATGGTGAAGACGTACTGGTGCTCCGGCATGGCGGCCGAGGATAGACGCGGGTCGCGTCTGCGATCGTGTCCGCATGCGCGTGTGCCTGATGATCGAGGGTCAGGAGGGCGTGACCTGGGACGACTGGCGGGCACTCGCGGGCGCTTGCGAGGAGCACGGCGTCGAGGCGCTGTTCCGGTCCGATCACTACCTGTCCGTGGACGGCCGGGCCGAGCGCGGCTCGCTCGACGCGTGGGCGACGGTCACGGCGCTCGCCGCGATCACCGGCACGGTGCGGCTTGGAACGCTCGTGTCCCCGGCGACGTTCAGGCATCCGTCCGAGCTCGCAAAGGTCGTCGCGACCGCGGACCACGTCTCCGGCGGCCGCGTGGAAGTCGGGATGGGCGCCGGGTGGATGGAGGCCGAGCACGAGGCCTACGGGTTTCCCTTCCCGCCTCCAGCGGACCGGATGGCGAAGCTTGAGGAGCAGATCGAGGTCGTCTCCAGGGAATGGGCCGACGGGCGATCCTCGTTCGACGGCCGCCACTACCGGATCCGCGAGCTCGATGCGCTCCCCAAGCCGCTTCAGCGGCCGCGGCCCAACCTGATCCTGGGCGGCCGTGGCCGTCCGCGCAGCCTGGCGATCGGCGCTCGTCTCGCTGACGAGTACAACACCTCCTTCAAGACCTCCGACGAGTGCGGCGCCATCCGCCGCGGTCTCGACGAGGCTGCCGCCCGCGAGGGGCGCGATCCGATTCCGCTATCGCTCATGACCGGCTGGCTCGTCGGCGAAGACCGCGCCGAGCTGCTGGATCGTGCTGGCCGCCTCGCCGAGTGGCACGGGCACTCCGGCGGCGCCGAGAGCCTGCTCGCAACCCTCCCCGAGAGCTGGATCACGGGAACGCTCGACGAGGCCGCCGAGCGGCTCCGCGAGCTCGAGGGGGCGGGCGTCGAGCGGGTAATGCTCCAGCACCTGCTCCACCGGGACCTCGAGGCGGTCGGGCAGCTGGGGCGCCAGCTGGCGCCGGCCGTGGCGTAAGGGTCGCCGCGGAGCCCGGGTAAGGTCTGCGGCGTGAAGGTGGCCTCTCGCAGGAATGGGCGGGGCGGCAGCCGTGGCCGCTCCCGTTCGGTCGCGGTGGTCGGCGGTGGCTTCGGCGGAATCGGGGCGGCCGTGATGCTGCGCCGCGCCGGCTACCGGGACGTCACGGTCTTCGAGCGCAGCGAGCGGATCGGCGGCGTCTGGCACCACAACACCTATCCGGGCGCAACCTGCGATATCCCCTCCCACCTCTACGAGTTCTCCTTCGAGCCGAACCCGCGGTGGTCGCGTCGCTACGCGCCCCAGGCCGAGATCCAGGCCTACCTCGAGGACGTCGCGCGACGGAACGGAGTCCTGGACCGGGTTCGTACCAGCACGGAGGTCGAGCACGCTCGATGGGAAGACGATGACGGCAAGTGGGTTCTCGAGACGAGCGCGGGTGTCCACGAGGCCGACATCCTGATCACCGCCTGCGGGCAGCTCTCTGTCCCGAGCGAGCCGGCGATCCCGGGCCTCGAGAGCTTCGACGGTCCCGCGTTCCACACGGCCAGGTGGCGACACGACGTCGAGCTCGCCGGCAAGCGGGTCGCCGTGGTCGGGACCGGCTGCAGCGCGATACAGGTCGTTCCGGCGATCCAGCCGATCGTCGAGCGGGTCGACGTCTACCAGCGCTCGCCGGGCTGGACCCTCCCGAAGATGGACTTCGCCTACAAGGAGCGCACGAAGCGCCTGTTCGAGCGCTTCCCGGTGCTACAGCGGCTCGACCGCGCGGCGATCTTCGCCTTCATGGAGGTCGCCTCGGCCGGTATGACCGGCCGGCGCTGGATCCTCGCGCTGTTTCGCGCCGCCGCCCGCCGTCAAATCGAGAAGGCCATCCAGGACCCCGACCTCCGTCGCAAGGTCACCCCGTCCGACGAGGTCGGTTGCAAGCGGATCATGCTCACGGACGAGTGGTATCCGGCGCTGACCGAGCCCAACGTCGCGCTCGTCACCGACCGGATCGACGAGATCACACCGACCGGGATACGCACCGTCGACGGCGCCGAGCGCCCCGCTGACGCGCTCGTCCTTGCGACGGGCTTCAAGACCCACGGCTTCGTGGCGCCGATGGAAGTGGTGGGGGTTCATGGCCGGACGCTCGCGGAGGAGTGGGCGGAGGTCCCCCGGGCGTATCTGGGGATGAGCGTGCCCGGCTTCCCGAACATGTTCCTGCTGTACGGGCCGAACACGAACGCCGGAGCAGGCTCCGTCATCTACACGATTGAGGCGGGAATGGGCCATGTGATCGCGGCCCTCGACGAGCTCGAGCGCGCGGACGCACGCCGGATCGAGCTTCGACGCGAGGCGGCCGACGAGTTCGACCGCGAGCTGCGCGCGGCCCTGAGCGGAACCGTCTGGCACAGCGGATGCACGAACTGGTACGTCGACGCGAACGGCAACGACCCGAACCAGTGGCCGTGGCTGTGGACCACCTACCGGCGCAGGACGGCGCGGCTCGAGCCGGGCGTGTACGAGCTGGGCAGGCCTGCGGACGACCGCGCGCTGACAACTTGACTTAGGTCAGCCTGGATCCACCGGGACTGGCGAGCGTTTCCACGCCGGAGGCCGAGCCAGGCGGCGACGGCGAGTGGAGCGAGGGTGAACCCTGGCGAGTGAGCCGGTGGCGACTGGCGACGGCATTCCGGCGAGGAAACGCCGTCAGGATCGGTGGATCCAGGCTCAGGCGACCTGGACGCTCAGCGTCCGGCCGATCTGCGCCCGCGTGAGACCTCCGAAGTAGGCCACCTCGACGGTCCGCAGCTGGCGGGGGTCGAACTCGCCGAGCGCCGCGACCAGCGCCCGTGCGGCCGTGCCTGGCGCGCGCCGGCTCACGGCCCCGAACCGCGAACGTAGCCAGCGCTGGGCGGGCGCGCCGCCGAGCTCGTCGCCAACGGCCCAGCCCGCGAAGCAGAGCGCGCCAAGCGTGCCCGTCGCGGTGAGCAGCACGCCGGCCGCCGCGACAAGGGCAACGCCGTGGGGCCCCAGCACGAGGACCGACGCCGCGGCGCCGACACTGGGCCCCAGCGGCAGCTGGCTGAGGGTCACCATCGCGATGAGGAGGGCGGTCGCGTCGAAGACGGACACGTCGACCCCGATCGCGTGGAGGACGAGCCAGTTGCGTGCGATCTGCGAGAACACCGCAACCAGGATCAGAGCGACGATGCCGGTCCGGCCCTTCACGGTTCGCATGATCGCGATCCCCCGCCAGGCGCCCCGCTGCCGCCTGCGCGCCAGGGAGCCGAGGCCGCCGCTGACCGCGACCATCGCGCCCAGGCAGAGGAGCGGCAGCCACCACGGCAGGCCCAGTGGGCCGACGAGTGTGAACGAAGCGATCGCCGCGAGGCCGGCCTCGATGCTGAGGATCGGCAGTTCGGCGGCGAGGAGGGCCGGGATGCGCGGGCTCTCGTCGGGAGCCGCCCGGCGAAGAGCCGCAACTCTGGCGGCGACCGCCACCTGGCCGTTGACGAGCGCCGCGAGCCCACCGATGCCGGAGGCCCGATAGACGCGGCGTCGTTCCACGCCGCCCCCGGCGGCCCTGATGCAGGCGTGCCAGGCCTCTGTCCTGACCAGCAGCGCCAGCAGCTGGAGACCCGCCGCGAGCGCGAGTATCGACAGGGGGGCGAGCTCGACCGCCGTCACGAACTCGTCGCGCCGCGGGATGAGCAGCGCCAGCAGGACGGCGGCGGCTCCGGCCGAGCCGACGATTGTCACCGTGCGAGCATGCCGCCGGCACAACGACCGCAACGCGCAGAGTCGGGAGCGCAGCGGTCTCAGCTCCCCAGCCTGGCCCGCCGGACCCGGTCTTCCGCTAGCTGGCAGCTGCGCTCGAGCTCACGAAGACGCGCGGCGCTGACAGGTTTCGAGCTGTACGCCCGCGCGCGGTAGAGGTCGCGCCGCTCCCGCTGATATCGCGCCTCCGCCTCCAGCTCCTCGAGACGATGTGACGTCATGGCGTCAGATGCCTCGCCGCCGGGCGTCCTCGCTCAGGGTGCGCGCCATGGCGCCCGGCTGGATCGCCTTCAGAAGCTCGTCGATCCGCTTGCTCTGACGGACAGCTTCCCGGTGCATCGCGTCCTGAAGACCTTCGAGCTCCGACTCGAGCCGCTCGACTCGGACGCGAAGCTCGTCGAGGCGCGGATCCGGCTCTTCCGCCGGTGGCTCGGGCCGGGCCGGCTCGTCAGAGGTCTTGGAGCGTTGCAGCCGCCCGACGCGCTCGGAGAGCGTCCGGCGCACCGCCGCCCGGAGACTGGCGTTCCGCGCGCTCGTCATGTCAGCCAAGGGCCGGCGAAGTGCGGGCCCTCATCAGCTTCATGCGCACGGATCGCTAGGCGATCGGCTGGATGTTGACGGCCTTCGGGCCCTTGTCGCCGGACTCGGCGTCGTAGGAGACCTTCGCCCCCTCGGCGAGCGAGCGGAACCCGTCGCCGGAGATCCCGGTGTGGTGGGCGAAGAGGTCCTTCCCGCCTTCGTCCGGAGTGATGAAGCCGAAGCCCTTGTCGTCACTGAACCATTTGACGGTTCCTGTTGCCATGTTTTCCTCCACGGCTTGTGTGCTGCGTACGCGGAGGCGGCTATGTGACAACGACCTACGAGCGCTTGCACTGCTTCGCCGAGCCGTGTGGCCCGACCTATTTAGATGAGCCTACCAGTGGTGGGCACCCCGACGTCCTACGGCCTGCGGTTCGCCAGCTCCGATCTCTCGCGCAGCTCGGCTGCCCGACGCCCGGCAGCCCTTCGCTCTTCCTCCGCCTGGCGCCGCCGGCTGCCCTCCCTGCGGGCCTCCGCATTGCGGCTGGCCACGGCTTCCTTTGCGGCCTTCCACGCCGCCTCGCCGCGCGCAGCGGTCTCGGCCCGCGGCTGCTCGGTCTGGTCACTCATCGCTCTACCTAACCGGCCCCCCTAGTTCCTGGCCACAGGAGGATGCAGGGAGCGTGAACACCCAGCGGTGGGCACGTCTCCTTCAAGACTACTCGGGCGAGGAGTCAGCAGTCTCCCGGCTCCGTGGGTCGAACGTTCCGAGCCGGTCGAGCACGAGGCTGTCCGCCTCGCGCGCGCTTGACCGGTAGCCGGTGACGGCAGACAGGAAGTAGTGCCGGTCGAGCGTGTAGAGCCGCAGCCGCGTGCGTGCCCGCACGGTGGTCGTGCGCGGCGCGTCGTGCAGCAGCGCGATCTCGCCGAAGCCCTCGCCGGGCCCGAGCGTGCGGATCAGACGGTCGTCGCCCACCACGTCGGCCCGGCCGTCCTCGATCATGTAGAAGCGATCGCCGCGGTCGCCCTGGTGGAAGACCTCCTCTTCGGCTTCGAAGCGCGCGTGGTCGACGTGGAGCGCGAGGCTGTCGATCGCCGGCATCGGCAGCGGCTGGAACATGCCGACCTGCCTCAGCACCTCGATCTCCTCGTCGCGGTGCGCGATCGAGGCGTCGATAGCACGCAGTCGCCGCCAGGCCAACGCCACGAGCGCCGGGGCCAGCAGTCCGAGCACGGCCAGGGCGCCACGGATCCCGAGGAGGTCGATGACGAACGGGGTGACCAGCGAGCCAATCGCCACGGCCAACGCGACCCCGCTCTCGAACGCACCGAACACGCGCGCGAGCACCTCCTCGGGCACGAGCCGCGGGACAAGCGTGAACAGGCCGACGTCGACGAGCGCGTTGCCGACCCCGATCACGCACATCATCGCCAGCACGACCGGCTCGTATGGAAACGCGCCGCTCAAGGTGAGAGGCAGGCCCCAGAGCACCACGCCAATCCCCTCGATAACGGCGAGTCGCCGCCCGCTGACCAGCATCGAGGCGCCGAGCGATCCCGCCACGGCGCCAACGCCGACGGCGGCGGTCAGTAGGCCGACGCCCGGGTCGCCGGTGTGGAGCAGTTCGAGCGCGACGACGACCAGGAAGACGGTCAGGAAGCCGCGCGTGAGGGCCTGCGCGAGCCCGATTCCCATCAGGAGCCCGGCGGCCCGATAGCGCGTGAGCCCTCGAAAGCCGTCAACCGTCTCGGCCAGAATCCGGCGCAGCGGCTCGGGAGGCCCGCGCGGCGGTGCCTCGTACGACAGCCCGAGCAGCAGCGCACCCGAGCCGAGCGACAGCGCCGCGACCAACGCGAATACCGCGACCGGGCCGTCGATCCCGAGGAGCAGCGCAGCGGCCAGCGGTCCGAGCAGCGTGCTCAGCGAGTCGGCCAGCCCGCGGATCACGTTGGCGCTTGTCAGCTCGAGGGGCGTCCGGCACAGCCCCGGCAGCAACGCCGAATGGGCGGGCCGGAAGACAGTGAAGGCGGCGGTTGCGAGCATCGCGAGCGCGTAGACGACGATCAGCGACCCGCCGGCCTGTAGCACCAGCGCTGCGGCGGCGGTCGCGACGGCGCGGATGACGCCCGACCACACCAGCACCCGGTGGCGCGGCAGGCGGTCGGCGAAGGCGGACCCAACGGGCCCGAGCAACGCCGCCGGCGCCATACGGACGAACGCCACGATGCCCACCGCCGTCGCGCCGCCGTCGCGAAAGGCCACGACGCCGATCGCCACCATGAACGCCCACTCGGCCGTCCACGCGGCGCCGAACGCCAGCTGGGCGCGGAACAGGTTCGGGTT
>JBKPHS010000070.1:0-2027 GCA_046729975.1 Actinomycetota bacterium | reverse complement strand
AAGATGGCATGAACGGACCGGGCCTCCTTCGGCTCGACGCGAGATGGTTCGCGTGGTGGCAATTGCCGGAACGCGGAGGAGGCCCTGATGGCGATCGTAGCCGGGTTTGACGTGCACCGCAGGCAGATCACGTTCGACGCGCTGGACACCGAGACCGGGGAGGTGACGCGGGGTCGGATCGACGCGACGCCGGCCGCGGTGAGGGCCTGGGCAAGGCGCTTTGAGGGGGAGGTGAAGGTCGCGGTGGAGGCGTGCACCGGCTGGTTGTTCGTGTGCGACGCGCTGGTCGCGGCGGGCGCCGAGCCGCATCTGGCCGAGCCGGTGGAGTCGCGCGCGTTGCGGGGTCGCAAGCGCCGGGCCAAGACCGACCGCGAGGACGCGCGTTGGCTGCGTGAACTGCTCGCCGATGGCAGGCTGCCCGAGGCCTGGATCCCGCCCGAGCACGTGCGGCAATGGCGCTCGCGAGCGCGGTTGCGCCACACCCTGATCGACGAGCGCACCCAGTGGTTTCAGCGCATCCGGGCGACGCTGTTTCAGCACGGCATCGGCGGCAGCCCGGAGAAGCTGCGCACCGGCGAGGGGCGCGCGTTTCTCGAGGCGCTCGATGTGCCCGCCGACGCGCGCGAGCGGATCGAGATCGCACTGGCGATGATCGACGCGATCGAGGCCCAGATCGCTCCCTTAGAGCGCGACTTGCGCCGGTTGGCAAGGTGCCAGACCGGCTGTCGCGCGCTGATGCGGCTGTACGGAATGGGGGAGCTGACCTCGCTGATCACGCTCTGCGAACTTGGCGACGTCCAGCGGCTCTCGGCCTCGCGCAAGGCCGTCCGCATGGCCGGGATCGACATCGGCGTGCACCGCTCGGACCGCCGTGCCCGCGTCGGCAAGCTCAACCGCCAAGGCTCCCCGCACCTGCGCTGGGCGCTCTATGAGGCCGCGCTCTCAGCCTGCCGGCCCAGCAGCCCCGACCACGCCGACTACGTCGCGCTCAAGCGCCGCGGCCTCAGCCACACCCGCGCGTCGCTGACGATCGCGCGCAAGCTCGCCCGCCGCTCCTTCCACGTGCTGCGCGAGCTCGGCCCCGTCGCCCTGGACCCCGTCACGACCAGCTGACCCGAGACTCGCTCCGTCACGCCCGCGCTCCGACATGGCCCACACCCTTGCGGCCAGCTCCCGCAGCTATCGCGGCTCCCACCCCGACCGGGTGGCGGCCCACCAAAGACCGAGCGGCCGCAGTCACTCCACCCGGACTGACCGATCAACCATCACGTCACCGACCAGCAGGTCGCGGACCCAGATAAGCCCGGGCATCCACCGAGACCAGCAACACCCCGACCACCACAACCACTCACCACCGACCTTGACGCAGACTCCCGTTCAGATAAGCGAGAGCGGTGGCCGCAATCCTGCCGGCCGCGGGCAGCAGGACCGTCGCAACACGAGCGCCGCACAGCCTTCGATGAGCCTCGCCAGCGCGCGTGGCTCGGTCTGTGCGCCGTTCCAGCGGCGCGCGCCGGCTTGGCCGGCTATGCGAGCAACAGCCCCGCCGCGGTGGGGCCGTACTTAGCGGCTAACTCGCGGAGGAGTTCGATCCGCGCCTCGGCCTTGGTAGTGGTGAGCTTGTTGACGTCCCTGTCGAGCTCCGCCAGACGCTTGGCGAGGATCGCGTCTTGCACCTTGTTCGTCGCGGCCGCGTCGACGATCTGCTGGCGCAGCTCGGCGCCTATCGTCTGTGCATCGTCCTTGGTCACGCCGCCTGGGTCTTCGTAGATGCCCGCGAGCAACTGGCCGTACGCGCTCCAGTCGAAGGTGAGGATCTCGCCGCTGAATGAGCGGTCGAGCAGGATGCCGCGACCGTAAGCAAAGTTCTTGAGCAGGTCGCGGATGAACGGGTCGTCGACGACGATTCGCAGCTCGTCGGCCTTGTGCCCGACATTCCGCTTCGGCCAGGACAGCACCTCGGCGCGCAGGATCTTCTTCCGCTCCCCGCGCGTCATGCGACCGGTCTGACGCGCGCGGTATTCGAG
>JBKPHS010000069.1:0-25290 GCA_046729975.1 Actinomycetota bacterium | reverse complement strand
GCGCTCGAGGGTCTGGGCGAGCGCGCCGTTGCCGGCGAGCTGCTGCTCGCGCAGCTCTTCGACGAAGCTCCGGACCCCGGGCCGGTCCTCCTCGGTCAGCTCCGCGCCGATCCGCTCGATCGCATCGATGTGCACGTCGGGATCGCGCCGCTCGCCGAGCGCGTCCGCGAGCTCCTTCACGTCGCGAAGCAGCCGCTTGAAGTCCTTCCTCGGGAAGCAGGGCGCGAAGATCTCCATCACCGCCCGCAGTCGCCGCGTTGCCACGCGCATGTCGTGCAGGCGCTCGATCTCGCTCGTGTCGAGCACGCCGGCGGCGTGGTCGAACACCTCACCCGCGCGCACCTCGACCGCTCGGGCAGCCGCCTGCCGAAAAGTCAGCCCAGGCGAGAGGTCGGGTATCTCGCGCGGCTTCGCCATCAGCGTGCCACCGCCTTCCCGGCGACCAGGTCCAGAACGACACCCTCCCGCAGACCGCCCTTCCCCACCGTGAGAGGCATGCCGAGCTTGTCGGACAGGGCCTCGAAGATCAGGATGCCCCCGGGGAGCACCCGGATGCGCTCGGGATCGAGCTCGAAGCGCTCGGCCACCTCGTCGCGCGACGCGCTCGCGACGATCATGATCGACCGCTCGAGCGTGTCGTGAGCGACCTCGGCCCCAGCGAGCCGGCGCAGCGAGCTCGCGGTTCCCCCGACGGCCACCGCGCGATCCGGCTGCGTCAGCTCGAGCCCGTCGAAAAACCCGCTCACGTGGCGGCGGACGGCCTCGAGCTCGCTGGCGGAGGGCGGATCCGAGCGCAGATAGCTGTCGGCCAGGAAACCCGATCCGATCCGGAACGACTCCGACCAGGAGACCCCCTCGCGGACGCTGCCGACCACGACCTCCGTGGAGCCCCCGCCGACGTCGATCACGCATACCTCGCCGGTGACCGGCGCGCCGAGGGTCTTGGTCGCACCGAGAAAGGACAGCCTGGCCTCGTCCTCTCCCGACAGGATCCGTACGGGCACGCCGACCCTGGACTCCACGTCCGCGGAGACCTCGGCGCCGTTGGCCGCGTCCCGCAGCGCGGCGGTCGCCACGATGGACACCTCCTCCGCGCCGGCCGCGCGCGCCGACTGCAGCTGGCGCTCGACGTCATCGATGAGATCCTCGACCTTGTCCTGGGGGATCGCCTTGCCGCGCTTCAGCCCCTTGCCGACCCGCGTGAAGGCGCGCTGGGTGACGAGCTCGCGCAGGCGTCCGTCGTCCACCTCGGCCACGAGCATGCGGGTCGTGTTGCTGCCGATGTCGATGCACGCGTAGGCCACCGCTAGGAGCCGATCGCCTCGAGCTCCAGCGGCCTCAGCAGGACGATCAGCTCGCCCTTCTCGACGCCCGCCAGGCCGCCCTTCTTCATCCGGGCCTGACACCCCGTCATCCGGTGAAGGGCCATCGAGAAGTCCGGGTCGTGGCCGACCAGCATGACGTCGTCGCCGAGGCCGGCCGCGAGCTGTTCGGGATCGAACGGGCCGCCGGCGAGCGCGGGCTCGAGCTGAACGTCGACTCCGAGCGGCTCGCAGGCCAGACGAGCGGTTTCGGCCGCCCTCACCTTCGGGCTCGACAGGCAGGCGTCGAGCTTCACTCCGAGGGCAGCCAGCGCCGCACCGGCCGCGCGCGCCTGGCGCTTGCCCTTCCTGGTCAGATTGCGCTCGGCGTCGGGACTGCCGTCGTCTGCCTCGGCGTGGCGCAATAGCCAGATCACGGCTGGCACTGTAACCGGCGCGCGCCGGCCGATCCGGTCGTGAAAGAGATGTGAAACCGGCTCGCACTTCGTCCCGGCGGCCGTCAAGCTCCAGAGAGGTGCTGGTCGCCCGAGTGATCGCAAAGCTCGAGCCGGGTGGCGCGCAGCTCGGCGCGCTCCGCCTCAGCGCCGCGCTTCGCGACCAAGGGGTGGAGACCCGCCTGCTCGCCGGCCACGCCTCTCGCGGCGGCGTCGCCCTCTGTCGCGCACATGGACTCGACGTGGAGGTGTGGGGAGGCTGCGGAGCGGAGCTGCAGTACGCATGCCGGCCTGACTTCGTCGCCTGGCTCCGACCTCGCCTGGCTGGCATGGACGTCGTCCACGGCCACATGTTCGGCGCCTGGTGGGCGGGCGCGCAGGCGGCGCCGGACGATCTCGCCGTCGTCGCCAGCGAGCACAACGCATTGCGCTGGCCCGGACGGCCCGAGCTGAGACGGATGCGCAGGGCGCTCGCCCGGGTGGACGCCTTCTTCGCGCACGGCCCAGCCGCCGCCGAGCTCGTGCTGTCGCTCGGGCTCCCCGCGGGGCGCCTCCGCGAGGGCAGCTCGCCACTCGCAGGCTCCGACGCTCGGGAGGGTCGCCGGCTCGCCCATCCGCGCGTGGTCTTCGCCGGCCGGCTCGAGCACGAGAAGGGCCCCGACCTGTTGATCGAGTCGCTCGCCCTCACGCGCACGCGGCCGGCTGCGTACTTGCTCGGCACGGGCTCGCTGGACCGGGCGCTCCGCCGCCGGGCGCGGGCGCTCCGCGTGCCGGCGCGGTTCCCCGGCTGGCAGCACCAGCCCGGCCGCTGGATCGCAGGCGCGGCGGCCTGTGTCGTGCCGTCGCGGCACGACGCGTCCACGCAGACAGGACTCCTCGCGATGGCGCTCGGGACCCCGGTCGTCGGGACCGCGGTCGAGGGCCTGCCCGCGGTTCTCGGGGACGGGCGCGCGGTGATCGTGCCGCCGGAGGACCCCGCTGCGCTGGCAGCGGCGCTCGACGCGCTTCTGGAGGGTCGCATGAGGACCGACGTCGAGGCGGGCCGCCGCTACGCGTCGCAGTTCACCGCCGACCGCGTGGCCGCGATCTACGCGGCGGAGTACCGGCGGCTCGCGGCGGTACAGGTAGCGAAGCCGCTCGCGCCAGCGGTCTAGGGCACTGATCAGCCTAGGGGGCGGTATGCGCCCCTTATGCGGATCGGTGGCGATCGAGGGCGGCGCTAGCGCTGGGCTCGGCCGCGCATGGGCCGGTAGCCACCCATTTCGGCGACCCGCCGGACGCGGTAGGTGCAGCAGTCGCGGTGCGCGTAGGTGTCGCCCCAGACGCGCCAGCGGCGGTCGCGTTCGGTGACCGGCCGGGTGCACACGGGGCAGTGGTTCAGGACCGCCGGTCCCCGGACCGTCCGCATCAGGCCGAGCACGCTTCCGAGCACGCCGGGGACCGTAGGGCCAGTCGGATGCGCCGGTGTTACGCGGCTGCTCAGCAGTCGTTACGTGGGCGTGAAGGCTCAGGCGGCGCGGCGCCCACGGGCGGCCTCGTGGTCGCCGAGCGCGCGTGAGTAGCCCTCGGCGAGCTGCCCTAGCGACCGCTCCCAGCTGTGCGCCTCCGCGCTCCGGAGCGCCGCGGTCGCAAGCCTGCGGCGCAGGACCGGGGAGGCGGCGAGCTCCGCCAGCGCCCAGGCGAGCTCCGATGCGTCAGGCGCGCAGAGCCTGCCGCTCGCTCCGTCCTCGATCAGGCCCAGCGGGCCGCCCTCCGCGACGGCGACCACGGGGAGCCCGGATGCCTGCGCCTCGAGGATGACCTGGCCGAAGGTGTCGGTCCGGCTCGCGAACAGGAACAGGTCCGCGCTCGCGTACGCGCGCGCCAGCTCGTCCCCTTCGAGCCAGCCGAGGAAGGTGGCGTGCTCGCCGAGCCGCTCGCGCAGCGTCGCCTCCTCCGGGCCGCCGCCGGCGAGGACGAGGTGGAGCCGAGGGTCGAGCTCGCGCGCCGCGAGGAAGGCGTCGGCCAGCAGGTCGACCCCCTTCTCCTTCGTCTGCCGACCGGCGTACAGGACGTTCAGCTCGCCGCGGAGGAGCCCCTCGTGCCGCTTCGCCGGGCTGAAGCGGGAGAGATCGACGCCGCGATCCCAGCGTCCAACGCGGTTCTCGGCTATCCCGAGCGCGCGGAGCGACTCGTCGGTCGCCGGACTCGGTGAGAGAACCGTGTCGCAGCGCCCGTAGAAGAGCGCGAGCGCCGCCCGCATTCGGGTCTCGAGCCGCCCGTCGCCGGAGCGAAGCCCGGCGTAGGCCGCCAGCTCCGTGTGGTAGCTGCCGACTGTCGGGAGGTCCATGATGTGTGCCAGGAGCGCGGCTGCGACCCCGGCCGGCCCCGGCGAGCAGAGATGAACCAGGTCGTATCGGCCCTCGGCGAGCGTCTCCACCAGCCCGGGAAGCTCGGGCACACCAACCTCGAGGCCCGCGTAGAACGGGATCTCGACCTCGGCGGCGGCGCACAGGCGCCTGTCGACGTTCGGGTCCGTTCCGATCACCTCGACCTCGTACCCGGACACGCCGCGCTCCCGGATCTCCTCGAGCGTGTGGGTGACCCCGTGCATCCCGCCCACCGCGTCGGCCACGAGCGCGACCCGTAGCTGCTCGCTGTCGCGGCCCGACAGCAGCTTCGTCTTCTCCTTGCCGAGGAAGGCCAGCGCCGGCGCGTAGGGCAGCACCGGCATGCACGCCTGGAAGACGCTCGTCGCCGCGTCCCCGTAGCCCTCGCCCGACGAGGCGGCGTCCAGCACGCGCGTGACTGCCGTCTGGAGCCTCCGCTCGTGGATGCGCCGCGCCCGGCGGCACAGGTCCGAGTGGCTGAAGTCCTCGTCCTGGAGATGCACGAGCAGCTCCTCGGGCGCAAGCTGGAGACCGACCGAGTCGAGCCAGGCGTGCAACAGGTTCCGCGCGTCGTCGGGACCGAGGTCGCCGCTGAGGCGACTCGCGCGCGCGTCGCCCTGGCGGACGACTCGCTCGAGCATCGTCAGCACCGACCTCGGGTCGGGCGCCGTCCCGTTGCCGGGACCGACGACACGGGTCGCGAGGGCCATCGCGGAGTGCGCCCACTTCGCGGCACTGCCTTGCGCACCGCGCGGCTCGGCGCGGCCGTCCTTGAGATGGCCTAGAAACTCTTCCGGAGTCGCAGCGCGCGGCGTCTCTGTGAACGTCCTCGCAATGTCGACTCCGGCATGGTCGTCGGAGCCGCCGATGCCCGTGCCGCCGTGCGTCTCGATGTAGATCGCGGCGGGCATGTTGAGCTCCCGCGCCCGCGTGCCGTTGCGCGTCTCCCAGATTGGGAAGAGCTGCGCGAGCCGGCGGCGGTGGCGCGGGGTGAGCGGCGCCTCGACGGCGTAGAACGGGTGAGCGAGCGCGCACGCGATTTCACGGTCGTGCAGGTACTCGGCGCACTCCTCGACGTCGCGCGAGTGTGTCTGGAGCCACTCGTGGTCGTCGGGAGTCAGTCCGTAGCAGAGCACGTGCACGGCCTGCGGCTCGCCCTTGAACCAGGCTGTGAGCTCCTCGGAGACGAAGACGTCCGGAAGCTCCGCGAGCTCGAGGGCGCCCGCGATCGTGTCGTGATCGGTGATCGTCACGAAGTCCATTCCGCGCCGCTTCGCGAGCTCGTAGACCTCCTCTGGCGGCGTGGCGCATTCCGGCAGGCCGACGGATCGCTGGACGCCGAGCTTCGCGATCTGCGACGCGGCGGAGTGGCAGTGAAGGTCCGCACGGCTCGTCGTGGTCATCGGTGCCCCCTGTCCTCGGTCATCCCGAGGCAGAGATTCGCCTGCAAATCGCGGATTCTTGTTGCAGGTCGGGGAACGAGGAGTAACGGCTTTGTGAAACGTTCACCAAATCGCAACGGGAACCCCGGCGTGCACGCAGAAACTCCGCTGTCATCGCCGCCGCGTCACCGCACAGTGACCCCGGGCCGCTGACGCTCACGCGCGGAGCGCTCCGGATCGCCGTCGCACTCGACCCGCTTACGATCGACGTCTTCCGCGACGAGCATGCGCTTGTCGCCGGCGCGGGACTCTGGGCCGCGGACGGGACCGTGCACGACCGCTTCGTTCAGCCGACCGAGGGTGTTTTGCCCGAGGAACGGCTCGCGCCGGTCGAGAGGGCCGTGCTCGGGGCGGTGGAGGTCGCGGACGAGCATCGAGTGGAGCTGGCCACCCGGCTGGGCGAGCGCGCCTCACGCGTCACGATCGCCCTGGAGCCGGAGCGCCTGGTGCTCGAGGCCACGGCGATTCCGGCCCCGCTCCGGCTCGGCCTGGCGTGGCCGCGGGGAACCGGCGAGCGCCTGACCGGCATGGGTCCGCGTCACTGCCCGCGGTTCGACCAGACCGGCCGGCGGGTGCGGCTCGGCGCGGACCGCCGCTACACGGGGCCCGACTGCCCGCCGGACATGCTCGAGGTCGGCGGCATCCCGCAGGGCGACTACGCACCCGTTCCGTGGCTGCTCTCGAGCCGTGGGTACGCGCTCTGGGTCGAGACCTTCGGCGACGGAGTCGAGCTCGACCTCGGCGAAGGGATGTCCGTCTCGCAGCGCGCCGCCGCCGGCCCGCTGCGGCTGCACGTGCTCGCGGCGCCTTCGGCCGCGGCGCGCCTTCGCGCCTACTGCCGCCTGACCGGCATGCCGGCGCTCCTTCCGGAGTGGGGATACGGCCACTGGAAGAGCCGCGACGTGTACGAGCACCAGGACGACGTGCTCGATGACTTCGACGGGTACGTGCGGAACCGGCTGCCGCTCGACGCGATCGTGATCGACTCGCCCTGGGAGACCCAGTACAACACGTGGGACTTCGCCCCCGAGCAGTTCCCCGACGCGAAGGGGACGATCGAGCGGATGCGCGCCGCCGGGGTGCGGACCGTGGTCTGGGTCACGCCGTGGGTGAACCTCGACTCGATCGACGGACAGCGACCAACCGGCCCGGAGGCGGAGCGCAGGCACCGTCAGCCCGCACCGAACTACGCCCCCGCCGCGGAGGCCGGCCACTTCGTCACGCGCGAGGGGGAGCCGTTCACGGCTCGCTGGTGGATGGGCGTGGGCTCGCCCGTCGACTTCACCTCCCCGGCGGCGGAGGAGTGGTGGCGCGGGCTCGCGCGCCGCGCACTCGACCTCGGTGTCGAGGGCATCAAGGCCGACGACGGCGAGGCCTACTACCTGCCGCCGGACTCGCGCTTCGCCGACGGGCGCAGCGGCGCCGAGGCGGGCTGGGCCTACGGCGGCATGTACCGCCGCGCCATGCAGCGCGCGCTCGACGAGGCGCACCCCGGCCGGGGCGTGCTGTTCGGGCGCAGCGGCTGGAGCGGCGAGCAGGCGGTCGGCGTCACCTGGGGCGGCGACCAGGCGTCGGACTTCTGGTCGCTGCGGACGCTCGTGGTGGCGACCTTGACCGCCGCCGCCAGCGGGTTCTCGAACTGGTCGCACGACGTGGGCGGCTACCTGGGCCGGCGGCTCGTCGAGCGTTGCCCCAAGGAGCTGCTCGTCCGATGGCTCCAGTTCGGCTGCTTCACGCCCCTGATGCAGGCGCACGGCCGGTTCCCGCAGGAGGCGTGGACCTACGACCGGCACACGCTCGACCTCTACAGGGAGTACGTGCTCCTGCACGAGCGGCTCGTGCCCTACGTGCGAGCCGCGGCGGCGACCGCCGCGCGCTGCGGGCTGCCGATCGTCCGGCCGCTATGCCTCACCGACCCGGACGACCGGCGCGGCTGGACGATCGCCGACAGCTACGGATACGGGCCAGCGCTCTGGGTGGCGCCGGTCCTCGAAGAGGGTTCCCGGACCCGACGGGTGGAGCTGCCCCGCGGCCGGTGGATCGACTTCTGGAACCACGAGCGGGTGGACGGCGGGCGCGAGGTCGTGGCAGAGGCGCCGCTCGACCGCATACCGGTGTACGTTCGCTCGGGTTCCCTGATCGTCACGTACCCGGCCGACCACGTGGCCGCCGGGCTGGGGGACGAGGACGAGCGCGAGCGGCCGCTCGAGGCGACCCTCTGGGGCCAGCCGCGGCTCGGGCACGCGGGCGCGCACCTCGCGGACGGCACGCGGGTGCGCTGGCGCCGCGGAGAGTGGTCGGTCACCCCGCGACGCGACGTGGCGTTCGCGCAGGTGTGAACGGCCCGTGAAGGGTCACCGCTTGTTCACAAAAATCCCTGCTATTGCGCCGATTCTGAAGCAGAGATGCTTCGGGGCGACCTCCACTGTCACCTGCTGCCCGGCGTCGACGACGGGCCGGCCTCGATCGAGGAGAGCATGGAGATCGCGCGCGCAGCAGTGGTCGACGGCACCGGCGTGGTCGCGGCGACCTCCCACGTCCGGCCCGACTTCGTCACCGACGTGTCGCTACTGCCCGAGCTCGTCCTCGAGCTGCGTGCGCGTCTCGACGCCGCTGGTGTGCAGCTGGCGGTGCTGTGCTGTGGCGAGCTCGGCCACGACATGGTCGGCCGGCTCTCCCAGGGCGAGCTCGAGACGATCGCGCTCGGACCGCCGCGCCGTCGCTGGCTGCTCGTCGAGACGCCGTTCGAACCGCTCGACGAGGCGTTCTCGCTCGCGGCCGACGAGCTGCGCGATCGCGGCTTCGGCGTCGTGCTCGCCCATCCCGAGCGCAGCCGTGGCCTGCTCAGCGAGGGGCTGCCGGCGCTCAACCACGAGCTCGAACGCGGCAGCATGCTGCAGGTGAACGCCTTCTCGATCCTGGGCGCCCACGGGGAAGAGGCCCGCTCGGCCGCCGAGGAGCTGCTGCGGTCGCGCCGCGCGGGGCTGATCGCCTCGGACGCCCACGGCGGCTGGCGGCGTCCGGCGCTCTCGCTCGCCGCCGAAGCGGGCGCCTCGGAGCAGCTCCTGAGCTCCGCCCCGGCCGGGTTGCTCGAGCGCGGGCTCAGCCCGCTGGCCGAGCCGCTGCCGGCCTAGCCTGGATCCAGGCCTAGCGACCGAGCTTCAGGGCGATCCCCTCGAGCACGTGCGCGACCGTCTCGCAGCTGTCGATCGCCTGTTCGAGGGAGCCGAACACGTCCTTCCAGCGGATAACGACCATCGGGTCGATGCCGTTCGCGAACAGCGAGGCAATGCCGGCTCGCGAGACCCGATCGCCCTCGTTCTCGAGCCGGTTGATCTCGTAAAGGTGCGGCGCGAGGTCCTCGCCGCTGCGCAGAGCGACGAGCGCCCTGGTGACCTCCCTGGACGACTCGACGAGAACCCCGGCCAGCTCCTCCGCCTGCTGCATCGGCGCCTCGATCCCGTAGAGGCCGAGCGTGTCCGCGGTCTGCTCTGTGTAGTCGACCACGTCGTCGAGCGCGCTCGCCAGGGCGTGCACGTCCGGAGGTGGCAGCCGCCACTTTCCGTTCGAGCCGTTCAGCTTCAGCATGATGTCGTGCGTGATGCGATCGCCCTCCTGCTCGCAGAGCAGCACGTCGCGCGCCAGCTCGGCGCGTTCCGGGTAATCGGCGAGCAGCTCCCGCAGTAGCTCGCTGGCCCGCTCGGCGTTCCGCCCACCCGCCTCGAAGAGATCGAGCAGCGCTGCCTCACGCCCCTTCGCGGCCACCGGGCTCACGTCGCCTCCGGCAAGTCTTCGACCGGCTCCTCGGCGGCTTCCGGCAGCGCTCCATCACCGGCCGCGCCGGGCGCGGCACTCGCCTCGCCGCCGATGAGCTCCGGGTCGAGCCGGTAGCCGACGCCGAAGTGCGTGTGGATGTACAGCCAGTCGGGCGAGAAGCGCTCGAGCTTCTGCCTCACCTTTCGCACGAAGACGTCGACCGAGCGGTCGCCGTGCGCCATCGTCCAGCCCCACACGCGCTGATAGATCTCCTCGCGCTGGAGGACCTGGCCCTTGGCGTCCGCCAGGAGCTGCAGCACCTCGAACTCGCGCCTGGTCAAGTCCAGGCTCTGGCCGCCGACGAAGGCCTGGAACTGGTCGGTGCGGATCTCCACCTCGCCCACGACCACCGGGCCGCCCTCGACGCGCGCGCTCGCTCGCTTTCGCCGCCGCACCACGGCTTCCACGCGCGCTATCACCTCCTCGGGATGGCAGGGCTTGGTGACCCAGTCGTCGGCGCCAAGCCGGAGGCCGCGCACGCGCTGGGCGACGCTCGACTGGCCGGTGCAGACGATCACGCCGAGGCCCGGCATCGCTCCGCAGATCTCCTCCAGGAAGGTCCACGCCTGCGGCCCGATCACAGCCAGGTCGACGACGAGCGCGTTCAGCCTCATGCTCAGGAGCTCCTCCGCCCGCGGTGGCGAGCTGAGTGCGCGGAACTGCCACCCCTTCGCCTCGAGCCGCTTCGTCAAGACGTGCACGAACCCGCTGTCGGAGTCGATGACGGCGAGTCGTATCGGTCCTGGCTGGGGGCTCAAGGCGCGAGAGGGGTCGGTTTCCCGCACGGCCACTGCTAGTCCCCTCATCACGCGGAAGTCTAAGTGGAGGGGCGGGCGTCAAAGGCCGGTTCACAGCTTCTTTACAAACGGGTCACGGCCCGATAACCGGTATCTGCGGCATTCGCGCGAAGCTCGCCGTCATGGAGGCCGCTTCCTCCAACGGAGAGGTGCTGCGGACCGGCCAGCTCGAGATCCGGCCGGACGACTTCTGCGCGCTCGCGCACGGGGAGCTCCTCCCGCTCACGGTGCGGGAGCTCGAGCTGCTCACCGCACTCGCGCGCCGCGCCGGAAGGATCGTGAGCCGCGAGGAGCTGTGCGAGGTCGTCTGGGGCAGGTCGTACGTCCGCAGCGACCGTTCGGTCGACGTCTACGTCGCGAAGCTGCGCGCGAAGCTCGAGCACGCGCTGCCCGAGTGGCGCTACATCCCCACGCACTTCGGCTTCGGGTATCGCTTCTCCCCCGAGCCTTCACACCTTTTTCACACCCGGGCCACAGATCGGTAACAGACTGCGCCCGGCCCCGTGCGAGCCTCGCGCCGTCAATCCATCAAGGCAAGGAGATCCCCTGTGAGGAAGCAGAATTGGCTCGCGCTCGCGGCGTCCTCTGTGCTCGCGCTCGGAGTTGCGGCATGCGGCGACGACGACGACTCGGGCTCCGGCGGCTCCAACGGGGGCGGCGGGGACCTGAAGGGCAAGATCGCCATCGACGGCTCGAGCACCGTCTTCCCGTTCGCCCAGGCGGCGGCCGAGCAGTTCCAGGGCGAGAACCCTGGCGTGAAGATCACGGTCGGACAGTCCGGCACCGGCGGCGGCTTCGAGAAGTTCTGCGCAGGCGAGACCGACATCTCGGACGCCTCGCGCCCGATCAAGGACGACGAGGAGGTCCCGATCTGCGAGAAGGCCGGGGTCAAGTACAAGGAGGTCCAGATCGCCAACGACGGCATCGCGGTCACCACGAACAAGGGACTGACGATCGACTGCATGACCGTCGACCAGCTGAAGAAGCTCTGGGGGAAGGGCTCCGACGTCAAGAGCTACAGCGAGATCGACCCGAAGTTCCCCGACACGAAGGTCAGCCTGTTCGGGCCGGGCACGGACTCCGGCACGTTCGACTTCTTCACCGGCGAGATCAACGGTGAGGAGGGCGACACGCGCAAGGACTACCAGCCGTCCGAGGACGACAACGTGCTCGTGCAGGGCGTCTCGGGCGACGAGGGCGGCCTCGGCTACTTCGGCTTCTCCTACTTCGAGCAGAACCAGGACAAGCTGAACCTCGTCAAGGTCGACGACGGCAACGGCTGCGTCGCCCCGAGCGCCGAGACGATTCAGAACGGCGACTACAAGCCGCTCTCGCGTCCGCTGTTCATGTACCCGAGCGAGAAGTCGCTCGCGAGGCCCGAGGTCAAGGCCTTCATGGACTACGCGGTCGAGAACCAGGACCAGATCGCGAAGGCCGCGCAGATCGTGCCCATGACCGCGGAGCAGGCGGACAAGGGCAAGACGGCGCTTCAGGAGGCGGAGGCCGCGGCCGGCTAGCGTGGAAGCCGCCACCACATCGGCCCGCGACGCGGCGCCCGGGACACCTGTCCTGGGCGCCGCGCGCCGTCGATGGGGGGAGGACCTCATCAGGGTGGTCCTCTTCCTGGCGGCGCTCCTGTCCGTTCTGACGACGATCGGCATCGTCGTCGCCCTCGTCGAGGAGGCGATCGTCTTCTTCGGCGACGTCGACTTCTTCGACTTCATCACCGGCACGGAGTGGTCGCCGTTGTTCTCCGAGCCGAAGTTCGGCGTGCTGCCGCTCGTGACCGGCACGCTGCTCGTCACCGCAATCGCGCTCCTCGTAGCCGTGCCGCTTGGTCTGGGCGCGGCCATCTACCTCAGCGAGTACGCCCGGCCGCGGGTCCGCAAGGTCGTCAAGCCGGCGCTCGAGGTGCTCGCCGGCATCCCGACGATCGTCTTCGGCTACTTCGCCCTGACGTTCTTCACGCCGACCATCCTCCAGGACCTGCTTCACGCGGACGTGCAGGTCTTCAACGCGCTCTCGGCCGGGATCGTCATGGGCTTCATGGTGATCCCGACGATCGCGTCGGTGTCCGAGGACGCGATGACCGCGGTGCCGCAGTCGCTGCGCGAGGGCGCCTTCGGCCTCGGCGCGTCAAAGCTCCAGGTCTCGACGCGCGTGGTCTTCCCGGCCGCCCTCTCGGGAATCGTGGCGGCGGTGGTACTCGGCATCTCCCGCGCGATCGGGGAGACGATGATCGTGCTGGTCGCCGCGGGCCAGGTGCCCAACCTCACGGCCGACCCGCGCGAATCCGTGGAGACGATGACGACCTTCATTGCCGCCACCGCGAAGGGCGACGTGCCTACAGGCTCGACCGGCTACAAGACGATCTTCGCCGTGGGGACGGCGCTGTTCGTGATCACGCTGGTCATGAACGCGATCTCGATCCGCTTCGTGCGCAGGTTCCGGCAGGTGTACGAGTGAGCGCGCATCCCTCGGCGATCCCGCCCGCAGCGACCGGCGCCCGCGTCAGGAACCAGCTCTTCCGCTGGCTGTTGCTCGCCGCGACCCTCTCGGGCCTCGTTCTCCTCGGCGTGCTCATCTGGGACGTCGTGCGCGATGGAGCCGGCAAGGTCAGCTGGGACTTCCTGACGAGCTTCCCGTCCTTCAACCCGGAAAAGGCCGGCATCGAGTCGGCGCTGATGGGCACGATCTGGCTGATGGGCCTGTGCGCCCTGTTCATCCTGCCGGTGGGCGTGGCGACCGCCGTCTACCTCGAGGAGTACGCCGACAACACTCGCTGGTACAACCGCCTGATCGAGGTGAACATCCAGAACCTCGCCGCGGTTCCCTCGATCGTCTACGGCATCCTCGGACTCGCCTTCCTCGTCCGCGGCCCGCTCTCGCTTGGGCGCACGGTGCTCGCGGGCGCGCTCACGCTCGGTCTGCTGGTGCTGCCGGTCGTGATCATCGCCGGTCGTGAGGCGATCCGCGCGGTTCCCTCCTCGATTCGCGAGGGCTCGCTCGCGCTCGGGGCGACGAAGTGGCAGACGATCTGGAAGCAGGTGCTGCCGGCGTCGATTCCGGGCATTGCGACCGGGGTGATACTCGCGCTGTCACGAGCGATCGGCGAGACCGCCCCGCTGATCCTGGTGGGCGCGGCGAGCTTCGTCGCCTTCAACCCATCGAGCCTGGACTCCGGCTACACCGCGTTGCCGCTCCAGATTTTCGAGTGGATCTCGCGGCCGCAGCCCGAGTTCAAGCTACTTGCGGCGGGTGCGATCATCGTCCTGCTCGCGCTGCTTCTGTCAATGAACGCGGTGGCGATCTGGCTCCGCAACCGGTATGAGAGGAAGTGGTAGGTGAACCCGGAGTCCAAGCAGATGACAGAGCCCATCCGACAGAGCGAGCACGAGACGACGGCCCAGCACGCCGAGCAGCGTAATCTGGGCGCCCTGGCGACCGAGCACGCCACCGAGTCGAGCGCCGAGGAGCGCGCCAGCTGGAAGACGATCTTCGACCTCGAGGACGTCGGCGTCAGCTACGGCGGGAACCCGGCGGTGAAGGACATCTCGTTCCCGATCTACCGCAACCGGATCACTGCGCTGATCGGGCCGTCCGGTTGCGGCAAGAGCACCCTGATCCGCTGCCTGAACCGCATGAACGACCTGATCCCCTCGGCCGAGGTGGAGGGCAGCATCCTCTACCACGGCGAGGACCTGTACGGCCCGCACGTCGATCCGGTGCAGGTGCGCAAGCGGATCGGGATGGTGTTCCAGAAGCCGAACCCGTTCCCGAAGTCGATCTACGACAACATCGCCTTCGGGCCGCGCGTGCTCGGCATGGACGGCGACATGGACCACATCGTCGAGCGGGCACTACGCCGCGGCGCGGTCTGGGATGAGGTGAAGGACCGCCTGAAGCACAACGCCTTCGGCATGTCGGGTGGGCAGCAGCAGCGCCTGTGCATCGCGCGCGCTCTCGCGATCGAGCCCGACGTGATCCTGATGGACGAGCCCTGCTCCGCCCTCGACCCGATCTCAACTGGCCGCATCGAGGACCTCATGATGGAGCTGAAGGAGAACTACTCGATCGTCATCGTCACGCACAACATGCAGCAGGCCGCGCGCATGTCCGACATGACCGCCTTCCTGACAGTCGACCTCGGCGCCGACGAGCGCCACCGGGTGGGGCGCATCGTCGAGTACGACGACACCGAGACGATCTTCACGAAGCCGGCCGACGAGCGGACGGAGGCCTACGTCAGCGGCCGGGTCGGTTGATGCCCACCGAGGCTCGCATCCACTTCCAGGAGGAGCTTGCGGAGCTCGAGCAGCAGGCGCTCGGCGGTCTCGACATGGTCGCGTGGACCGTCGACCGGACGCTCGAGGCGGTGTCCGAGCGGGACGTGGAGCTGGCGACGATGGTGATCGCCGACGACGACCGCATCGACGGCCGCTACCTCGAGGTGCACCAGGGCATCCTGTCGCTGCTCGCGCGCCAGGCGCCGGTTGCCACGGACCTGCGGCTCGTCGCGGCTCTGCTGGACGTGATCAAGCACGTCGAGCGCATGGGCGACCAGTGCGTGAACATCGCGAAGCTGATCCCGCTGGCCGGACACGAGCCGCCCACCAATCAGGAGCTCCTCGGCAAGCTCGAGCAAATGGGCCGGCAGGCGCGCGCCCAGGTCGTCCAGGCGAAGCAGTGCTTCGAGAAGCGGGACGTCGGCATGGCCGAGGACCTCGTCCGGCAGGACGAGGTGATCAACCGGCTGCAGCGTGAGATCTTCCGCGACGCGATCGAGATCGGCGACGATCCGGACTCGCGCGAATGGGCCATGTCGATGCTGCTCGCGGCGCGCGCTCTCGAGCGCATCGGCGACAACGCCGTGGACATCGGCGAGCAGACGGCGTTCGTGGTTACGGGGCTGTTTCGTGAGTTCTCGGATGCGTCGCATCCAGTCCCTAGTCCCTAGTCCCTAGTCCCCAGTCCCTAGGGCTTTGGCCCGCCGCGTTCGGGGGAGCCGTTGATCCAACGGGGCTCGGGCCGCGCAAGGGATGGCCAGTAACCGCTAACCGGCCTCGGCTCGCAGCCTGGCCCAAGCCCTCCCGAAAGGAGTGAGCATGAAGAAGCTCATCCTTGCGGCGGTAGCCGCCGCATCCGCGCTCGTGGTGGCGCTCAGCTTCGGCTCGAGCCACCGCGAGGCACCGCTCACGTCGATCGACCCCACCGGGGACGACACCGACGTGTACGCGTTCACGGCGAACGACGCGCCCGGCGCGCTCACGATCGTGAGCAACTGGATCCCGTTCGAGGATCCGGCCGGCGGGCCGAACTTCTACTCGTTCGACCCGAAAGCGCGGTACTACCTCAACGTCGACAACACCGGCGATGGCGCGTACGACGTCAGGTACCGGTTCGAGTTCAAGACGAAGATCCTGAACAGGAACTCGTTCCTGTACGGGCTGCCGGGCGTCAGCGGCGTCCGCGATCCCAAGCTGAACGTCCAGCAGTCGTACGACGTCGTGCGCGAGACCTACAGGCGCGGCAAGCTGACCCGCTCGCGGAGGATCGCGCGCAACCTGCCGGTGGCGCCGAACAACGTCGGGCCGAAGACGATCCCGAACTACGACGCGGTCGCGGGACAGGCCGTCCGCACCGTGAAGGGCGGCGGGAAGGTGTTCGCCGGCCAGCGTGAGGATCCGTTCTTCGTCGACCTCGGCACGACGTTCGATGCGATCGACTTCCGTCCGGGCACCGGCACCGGCAACCAGGGCGGCGGCAAGGATGACCTGGCGGGCTACAACGTCCACTCGATCGTCCTGCAGGTGCCCGAGTCGCACGTGACGCGGAACGGAAGGTCCGTCTCCGGGCCCAGCGACTCGAACGCCGTGATCGGAGTCTGGTCCTCGACGGAGCGCCGCCGCGTCGAGGTGAGTAACTCGTCGAAGGAGCGCGGGGCGGAGCCCTGGGTCCAGGTCTCGAGGCTCGGCAACCCGCTCATCAACGAGGTGGTGATCCCGCTCGGGCAGAAGGACAAGTTCAACCGCACCCAGCCGCAGGACGACCTGAAGAACTTCGGGAAGTACGCGCTCAACCCGGAGCTCGCGGCCGTCATGAACGCGCTGTTCAAGGTGAACGCGCCGGAGAAGAACCGCACGGACATCGTCCAGGCGCTCCTCACCGGCCTGCCAGGGAAGACGGCGATCTCCAAGAAGCCGGCCCCGGCCGACACGCTGAAGATCAACCTGGGCGTGCCGCCCACCGCCGAGCCCAATCGGTTCGGCGTGCTGGCGGGCGACCTCGGCGGGTTCCCGAACGGCCGGCGGCTGACCGACGACGTCGTGGACATCGAGCTCCAGGTCGTCGCGGGATCGCTGGTCGGCAACAAGGTGCCGCTGGGCGACGGGGTGGACCAGAACGACAAGCCGTTCCTGGGCCAGTTCCCCTACCTCGCGTCGCCGTTCGCGGGCTTCGACTCGCAGCTCAAGCGCATGGAGCCCTCGCACGATCCGATGCCCGCCCCCTAACAAGCAGTCGGAGGGGTCCCGGGACGTCCGGGACCCCTCCTCTGCCAACTGCCAACCGATGACTCTCATCCGCCCCAATCTTCAGAAGCTCCTCGCCGGCGGCCTCGCGCTTTCGCTGGCAGTTGCGCTGCTCGCGCTGGTCAACGGGTCTTCCTCGCCGCGGCCTTCGGCGCCTGGCGCCGTGCCCGGTCGGTCGACCGATGCGCGCATCGACTTCTTTCAGGACGCCGTGCGACGTGAGCCTCGGGATTCGCGTGGGTACGGGCTGCTCGGCGACGCCTATCTCCAGAAGGCGCGGGAGAGCGGCGATCCCGGCTGGTATGCGCGCGCCGAGGGATCGCTGGAGCGCGCCCGGCGGCTCGATCCCCGCGACGCCGGGGCGGCGGCCGGCCTTGCGGCGCTCGCCCTCTCACGGCACGAGTTCGGCCAGGGCCTTCGCCTCGCGACCGAGGCGCGCGCTCTCGCGCCCGATTCGGTGAAGCCCTACGGGGCGCTGGTCGACGCTCAGGTCGAGCTCGGGCGCTACGACGATGCGGCGCGCACGCTTCAGCGGATGGTGGACCTCAAGCCGAGCCTGTCCTCGTACTCGCGCGTCTCCTACTTCCGTGAGCTGCGCGGTGACCTGCGGGGGGCAGTCCAGGCCATGCGCCTGGCAGCCTCGGCAGGCGGCGAGGCGGCCGAGAACGTGGCCTACGTGCAGACACTGCTCGGAGGCCTGGAGCTCCAGCGCGGGCGCCTGCGGGCAGCGTCGCTGGCATTCCGCGAGGCCGCGGCTCGGCTGCCCGGTTATCCGGCCGCCACCGCCGGCCTGGCGCGGGTGGCCGCGGTACGGGGCGACCTCGGCAGCGCGATCGAACTCTACCGCGGCGTTGTCGCCCGCCTTCCCCTGCCCGAGTACGTGATCGCGCTCGCCGAAGCCGAGCTCGCGGCCGGGCGCCGGGCGGACGCCCGCCGCGAGCTCGATCTGGTCGAGGCCGAGCAGCGGTTGCTGCGCGCGAACGGCGTGAACACCGACGCCGAGCTCGCCCTGTACGAGGCCGACCACGGCAACCCGTCGCGCGGGACGCGGCTCGCCCGGCGTGCCTACGGGGCTGCGCCGAGCGTTCGTTCCGCGGACGCCCTGTCCTGGGCGCTGACCCGCGCCGGACGCCCCGACGAGGCGCTTCGGCTCTCGCGCCGCGCCCTCTCGACCGGCTGGCGCGATCCGCTGACGCTCTACCACGCGGGCGTGACGGCGAGCGAGGCCGGACGTGCCGTAGAGGCGCGGCGGCTCCTCGCCCGCGCCCTCGATCCCGGCACGGCGCTTTCGCCCTACCACGCGCGCCGGGCCCGGCATGCTCTGGAGGCGCTCCGATGAGGCGCCGCGGCCGGCTCGCGCTCGCAACGGCCATCGGACTGCTCGCGCTCGCGGCGCCCGGGGCGCTCGCGCACCCGCTCGGCAACTTCTCGATCAACCACCTCACGCGCGTGAAGGTGTCGGAGGACCGGATCGAGCTTCGGTATCTCCTGGATCAGGCCGAGATCCCGAGCTTCCGGGACCGCGGGACGCCACTGCCCAAGCTGCTACGGCGCAACCGCGCGGAGGCGCTGCGCGGCCTCGCGCTCACGGTGGACGGCCGCCGTACGGCGCTCCGGCCCGCGCCGGGCGGGACGATCGACCGGCTCGACGGCCAGGGCGGGCTCGAGACGACGCGGGTGGAGCTGGCGTTCGTGGCCCGCGTCGAGCGGCCGAGCCACGTGCGGCTGCACGACGGCACGTTTCCGGGGCGTGTGGGCTGGAAGGCCATCGTCTCAGTCCCGGGCGAGGGCACGGCGGTGCGCGCGAGCGCGCCCTCGGGTGATCCGACGAACGGTCTCCGCAGCTATCCGGAGGGCCTGCTGAAGAGCCCGCTCGACCGCCGCGAAGCGAGCTTCTCCGTCCGGCCCGGCGAGGGAACGCTCGTCGCGCCGCATAGCGAGGGCGGCCGTCAGGTGACCACGAGGAGCCGCGGCGGCGACGGCTTCGCCGGCGTCTTCGACGACGCCGCCTCCGGTGAAGGCGTGCTCCTGCTGCTGCTGCTCGCCGCGTTCGGCTGGGGCGCGTTCCACGCGCTCTCGCCCGGTCACGGCAAGGCGATGGTGGCCGCCTACCTGGTCGGCACGCGTGGAACCGCGAGGCACGCGGTGGCCCTCGGCGCCACCGTGACCGTCACCCACACCGCAGGCGTCTTCGCACTCGGGCTCGTCACGCTGCTCCTCTCGCAGTACGTCCTGCCGGAGGACCTCTACCCCTGGCTGACGCTCGCGTCGGGGCTGCTCGTGGTGACGGTCGGGCTCGGCGTACTGCGGTCGCGCTTGCGAGGCAGGCGCGCGCACCACCACAACCATCACGGTCACGAGCACGACGAGGTGACCTGGATGGGGCTCATCGGGATGGGCGCCTCCGCGGGCCTGATCCCGTGCCCGTCGGCGCTGGTCGTGCTACTGGGGGCGATCTCGCAGCACGAGGTCGGCCTCGGCCTCGTTCTGATTACCGCCTTCAGCGTCGGCCTCGCGGCGACGCTGACCGCCCTCGGGCTCGCCGTCGTCTACGCGCGCCGCCTCACCGCGCGGATCCGCTTCACGAGCGGAATCGCGACGGCTCTGCCAGCTATGTCGGCGGTCCTGATCGTCGGCGTCGGCTGCGTCCTCACCGCTCAGGCGATCCCGCAGGTCGTGTGATCCGCGTGTTCGGGCTCGATGATCACATCGCGGCGCTCGGATCCGGCGAGACGTTCCTGATCGTGGCCGCCGTCGCGATCCTGCTCGGGCTCCGGCACGCGGCGGATCCGGACCACCTGACCGCCGTGTCGACGCTCGCCGCCTCGGGCGGCGGCACGGACGCGCGCCGCGCGGGCGTGCTTGGGCTCTCGTGGGGCGCCGGGCACGCGACCACGCTGGTGCTGCTGGGACTCCCGATCGTCCTGTTCGACAGCTACCTCCCGGAGTCGCTCCAGCGGACCGCCGAGGTTGCGATCGGCCTCGTGATCGTCGCGCTGGCGTCGCGCCTACTCCTGCGGTGGCGCCGCGGTCACTTCCACTCCCACGCGCACGAGCACGACGGGCCGCGTCACCGCCATCTACACGGGCATGCGTCGAATCCCTCGCACGGTCACGAGCACGCCGCCGGCCTCGGGCGCTCACCGCTCCAGGCCTACGTCATCGGACTGGTGCACGGGATCGGCGGCTCCGCGGGCGTCGGGGTGCTGCTGCTGGCGGCGATCCCCGACCACGTCCAGGGTGCCGCGGCGCTCGTTCTGTTCGCGCTCTTCACGGCCGTGTCGATGGGAATCGCGTCCACGAGCTTCGGATTCGCGCTGTCGCGCGAGGCCGTCCTGCGGCGGTTCGCAACGGTCGCGCCCGTGCTCGGCGCGCTCAGCCTGGCGTTCGGCGCCTGGTACTCGCTCGGCGCGCTCGAGGCCGTGCCATACGTGTTCTGACGTTGCACTTCCGAATCCAGGCTAAGGTGTCCGCGGAGGGGATCCTCGGGACGCCGCCCCCTGGGTCGATCGGTGATGCTTTCTCGCTGCCTGACACACCGCCTGCCAGCGTTCGCCGCCGCGCTGACCTGCCTGACGCTCGTCGGCTGGGCGCCACTGGCGACTGACGCCGCCGGTGCCTCCAAGAAGCGGCCCAGCGCCGGCGACCTGGACGGCGACGGGCGCCCGAACGGCACGGATCGCGACGTCGACGGCGATGGTCGTAAGAACGAGAAGGACCGCGACGTGGACGGCGACGGCGTCAAGAACAGCCGCGATCGGAACATCGACGGCGACCGGCTGCCGAACTGGCCGCGCGACGCCGACATGGATGGCGACGGCAAGCCGAACGTGCGCGACATCGATCCAGACGCCGACGGCCGCAAGTGGGCGGTCGCTCGAAAGGCCCGCGTGCCGAAGGGCGCGCCGAAGCCCCCACCGGACTTCTTCGGCTTCGTCCACAACGAGGTCATGGCCAGCGAGGGCGACGCTCTCAACGCCGAGCTGGCGCGCGCCGCCGCCACGGGCGCCGGCATCATCCGCCAGACCTTCGACTGGGCGTCGATTGAGCGGACGCCCGGCGAATACGAGTTCCTGGTGCATGACCGCTTCGTGGAGGCGATGGCGAGGCACGGGCTCGAGGTCCTTCCGGTCCTCTTCAACCCGCCCCCCTTCCGCTCGAGCGCGCCCGCGGTGGGGGCCCGCCGCGGCACCTACGCGCCGCGAAGCAACGCCGAGTTCGCCCAGTTCGCGACGCTGCTCGTCCAGCGCTACGGGCCCGGCGGCACCTTCTGGGCGGCCCATCCGGATCTCCGGCCCCAACCGATCCGGAGCTGGCAGGTCTGGAACGAGCCGAACCTCCTCGTCTACTGGCCGTCGGGGGTCAATCCCGGCCAGTACGCGCAGATGCTGAAGGCGGTCGGTGCGGCAATCAAGCAGGCGGACCCCGGCGCCGAGATCGTCACGGCAGGCATCCCCGAGAGCCGAAGCGGCATGCCTCTGCCGCGCTTTCTCAAGGGAGTCATCAGGGGCGGGGCGCGGAGCGCATTCGACACGCTCGCCATCAACCCGTACGCGACGACGCCCGAGGGTGTGTATGAGAACTTCTGGAAGGCGCGCCGGATGCTCGACCGCTTCAAGGCCAAGAACATCCGGATCTGGGCGACCGAGCTCGGCTGGGCAACCTCCGGCCCGTCGAACCCGTTCAACGCGGGCCCGTTGCGCCAGGTCAGGCTCATCACTCGCACCTTCCCGCTGCTGGCCGGGTACGCGAAGCGGCTGAAGATCCGCGGCGTCGTCTATTACGCGTGGCGCGACGCGCCCATCTACGAGGGCGGGAAGGACTTCTGGGGCCTGCACACCGGACTTCTCACACTCAACGGCGCGATCAAGCCCGGCCTTGCCGCGTACCGCGCCTCCGTCGCCGCCCTGCGCTTGCGCTAGCGCCATTCGCCGCTACCATCGGATCAGGCCGGGCTCGCAACCGCGCCGCGCGGTGCCGCCACGCCCGAGATCCGGGCCGGCGTCAGGTAGCGACCCGCCTTCGGAATCGATCGATGACTCTGGCCCTGAGGCGCAGCATCACCAAGCGCATGCTCGTCGCGAGCGGCGCTCTCGGCCTGCTCGTGGGCGTCGCGTTCGTGGTCCTCGTGCTGGCGATCACCGAACAGCGCGACTCGGGGCGCCTGGCGGTGAAGTCGCAGCAGGCCATCTCGGCCGGCGCGAGCCTGGAGAAGCTCGCGATCGACCTGGAGACCGGCGTCCGGGGCTACGTCGCAAGTGGCAAGGAGACCTTCCTCGAGCCCTGGCGGGGGGCCCGGAGGGAGTACCCCGGGCAGGCCCGACGGCTCGTCGCGCTCCTGTCGGGTGATCCGGCACAGCAGCGGGCCGCCAAGCAGCTCGCCGCCTCGATCGACGACTACGTGAACCTCTACTCGATCCCGATGATCGAGCTGGCGCGCGACGATCTCGACGTCGCGCGCAGCGTGATCGTGAACGGCACCGGTCGTGACCGCCTCGCCGACATCAGGAGGGACTTCCGCCGCCTGTTCGCGAGCGAGCGAGCGCTGGCCTCCTCACGCGAGCAGCGGGCGGAGTCACGCTCGAGCTCGGCGATCCTGCTCGGAGTGGGCGGTTTCGCCGTGACGATGGGCCTAACCCTCCTGCTCGCCGTCTACCTGAGCCGCTCCATCGTCCGCCCCGTCCAGCGCGTGGCCGTGAGCGCCGAGAAGATCGCCGGGGGCGACCTCGACGCGCGCGTGCCCGACCAGGGCCCGGACGAGATCGGCTACCTGGGGCGTGCGTTCAACTCGATGGCGAGATCGCTCGAGCTGAGCCGCGACGAGGTGGCTGAGCGAACCGCCGAGCTCGAGCGGTCGAACCGGGAGCTCGAGCAGTATGCGGCCGTGACGTCTCACGACCTCAAGGAGCCGCTCCAGACGGTGTCGGTCTACGCCGGCCTCCTCGATCGCCACCATCGCGGCGATCTCGACGAGACCGGCCGTCACTACCTCCAGACGATCATCGGCGGCACCGAGCGCATGCGCACGCTCATCCGGGATCTGCTCGAGTACTCGCGTCTCGGCCATGGGCAGCTCGAGCCCGAGCGTGTCGAGACCGATCCGCTCGTCGGGCGCGCGCTCGACAACCTGGCTGCCACCATCAGCGAGAAGGACGCCACGGTCACCGCCGATCGCCTCCCGACGGTCGACGGCGACCCCAAGCAGCTCGCGCAGGTCTTCCAGAACCTGCTCTCGAACGCGCTCAAGTTCAGCGACCAGGCGGCGCCGCAGGTCCACGTCGGCGCGACGCGCCAGAACGGGGCGTGGCGCTTCTCCGTGTCTGACAACGGGATCGGGATCGAGCCGGCACAGGCTGAGCGCATCTTCCAGCCGTTTGCCCGCGTCGGCGGCGGCGACTACGACGGGACCGGGATCGGCTTGGCGATCGTGCACAAGATCGTCGAGCGCCACGGCGGGCAGATCTGGGTCGACTCAAAACCTGGAGCCGGAAGCACCTTCTACTTCACGGTGCCGACCGCCTAGCTGGCGGCCGGCGGCGACAGGCACGAAGATCTGAACGTGAGACCTCGCTGGTCAACGCCACTTGTTGCCGCCGCGCTCTGTCTGCTGGCGCTCTCCGGTTGCGGCGGGAACGGCGACGAGGGGTCCGAGGCGCCCGCCCGCCCGCGGCCTCCCGTCACGATCGGGACCAAGAACTTCCCTGAGCAGTTCGTGCTCGGCGAGCTCTACGCGCAGGCGCTCCGGGCGCGCGGCTACAGGGTCGTCCTCAAGGAGGACATCGGCGCTACCGAGATCATCCACCGGGCGCTCGAGCGCGGAACGCTCGATATGTACCCCGAGTACGTCGGCGTGCTGGTCACCGAAGTCGCTCGGCAGGACAAGCCCGCCAGCGCCCGCCAGGCCTACGCCGAGGCGAAGGCATACGAGGAGAAGCGCGGTTACACGCTCCTCGACCCCACTCCCTTCCAGAACCGCGACGCCATCGCCGTCAAGCCGAGCTACGCGCGACGGTTCGGCCTCAAGTCGATCGGGGACCTGCGGAAGGTCGACGGCAACGTCACGATCGGAGCCCCGCCGGAGTTCCGCACGCGCTTCGAGGGCTTCGTCGGCCTGGAGGAGCTCTACGGGCTCCGCAACATCCGGTTCAGGCCGGTCCCGATCGCCGAGCGATACGAGGCGCTCGAGGGCGGACGCGTCGACGCCGTTGACGTGTTCACGACCGACGGCGAGCTCGAGTCGTCGCCCTCGGTCGTGCTCAGCGACCCAGAGAACCTGTTCGGCTTCCAGAACGTCGCTCCGATCGTCGGCCAGAAGGCGCTCGACGCGCAGGGTGCCGGTTTCGCGCGGGTGGTGAACGGCGTCAGCTCCCGGCTCACGACCGAGGACATGCGCTCGATGAACGCCGCCGTCCTGGGCGGTGAGGCCGCAGTGAAGGTGGCCGACGCCTTCCTGCGCAGGCACGGTCTCAAGTAGTCCTCCGGCGGCCGTTCGGCTAGCCGAACCGCAAGACGCCGGGAGGCTCCCCTACCCCAGCCTGGCCGGCGGCGTGATCCTACGAGCGAGGATGACTCGGACGCTCCAGAGGCACGCCGCCCGCCTGCATGGCCCTGGATCCTCCCCCCGAAGGCTCGGCGCGCCCGCGGAACGACTTCACCGGCAATCCCCCAGCCGGCCCGCCCCGCCAGCGTTGCCCGCGAGCGGCGGTGCCTCTGGAAGCGTCGAGTCCTTCCCGGCCTCCTCGGCTCTGCCCGGCCGCCGCGCCCTGCTTGCAGCCGCGGCGGCCGTGCTCATTCTCGTCTCCGTGCTCCTGCTCCTTCCGGCACTGGCCGGCCTGCCCGAAACCTGGGGCCGCATCGCCGGCGGCGACCCGGCCTGGCTGGCTCTGGCCCTCGGGTTCGAGGCGCTCTCGTTCCTCGGCCACATCCTCCTCTTCCGCGCAGTCTGCCTCGACGGCGGCTCGCGCATCCAGATGCGCGAGAGCTACGAGATCACGCTCGCCGGCCACGCGGCCACGCGACTCTTCGCCAGTGGCGGCGCGGGCGGAGTGGCGCTGACGGCCTGGGCGCTTCGGCGCTCCGGCATGGAGCGGCGCGACGTCGCCAGCCGGATGATCACCTTCCTGGTCCTTCTCTACAGCGTCTACATGGCTGCCCTCCTGGTCGGCGGCGTCGGCCTCGCCACGGGCATCCTGCCCGGCGACGCCCCGCTCGCGATGACACTGGCCCCCGCGGCTCTCGCCGCGCTCGTCATCGTGCTCGTGTCCGCCATGCCGCTCGCCGATCGCGCGCTGGAGCGCCGCCTCGAGCGGGCCTCGGGCAGCAGTGGACGCCTCGCACGCGCAGCCGCCCGCTCGAGCGCCGCTCCGGCCGCGCTCGCGGGCGGCGTGCGTAGAGCGGTGCGGATGGCCGTCGGGAACGGGGTTGCCCTGGCCGGCGCCCTGCTCTGGTGGTTCATGGACATCGCCGTCCTCTGGGCCTGCTTCGCGGCCTTCGGCGCCGCCCCGCCCGTCGCGGTGATCGTGATGGCGTACTTCGTCGGCATGCTGGCCAACCTGCTGCCGCTGCCGGGCGGCGTCGGCG
>JBKPHS010000068.1:0-4929 GCA_046729975.1 Actinomycetota bacterium | reverse complement strand
AGACGCGCGGCTCGGGCATCCTGCATTCGGTCTTCGAGCGCTACGAGCCCTGGCAGGGAGAGATCCGCACCCGGCCGACGGGCTCGCTCGTGGCCGACCGCCGCGGGCCGACCGCCACGTTCGCGCTGCTGAAGCTGCAGGTGCGCGGGCAGCTGTTCGTCGGCCCGGGCGAGGAGGTCTACGAGGGGATGGTCGTGGGCGAGAACGCGCGCTCCGACGACCTCGACGTGAACGCAGTGCGCGAGAAGAAGCTCACCAACATGCGCGCCGCCGGCTCCGACGAGACCGTGAAGCTCGTCCCCCACCACCGGCTCTCGCTCGACCAGGCGCTCGAGTTCATCCGCGAGGACGAGTGCGTGGAGGTCACGCCGGGCGCGGTGCGGCTGCGCAAGCTCGTGCTCGATCCGGTCGAGCGCCAGAAGGCGTCGCGGGCGCGCAAGCGCGTGGCCGAGCCAGCCGTCTGAGCCGAAGCGATCGTGGCGATCGGCCGCGACTTGGGCCAAACTGAAGCTAACGGCGCTCGCTAGGCGTCCCGCGGTAACTTCGCCGCACACAGCGGTTCTTCATGCACCGACCAGCGACTCGCATTCACGAGAGCCAGTTCCCCTCCCAGCCCGTCGCTGTGGACGGCGGGAACGGGCACGCGCCGCTGGTCTCCGTCGTAATCCCCTGCCTAAACGAGGCCGAATGTATCGAGCGCTGCGTGACGCTCGCCCGCGGCACGCTCGAGGCTCACGGCCTCGACGGCGAGGTCATCGTGTGCGACAACGGGTCCACAGATGGGAGCGGGGTACTTGCCGCCAAGGCCGGTGCGCGGGTCACGCGCGAGCGCCGCCTGGGGTACGGGAGCGCCTATATCGCAGGCTTCAAGGCGGCCCGCGGGCGCTACATCGTGATGGTGGACGCCGACCTCACCTACGACTTCGCCGACATTCCGCGTTTCGTGCAGGAACTCGAGGAGGGCGCTCACATGGTGATCGGCGACCGGATGGACAACATCCAGCCGGGCGCGATGCCGTGGCTCCACCGCTACGTCGGCAACCCTTTCCTCACAGGGGTCCTCAACCTCTTCTTTCGCACCGGCGTAAAGGACGCCCACTGTGGGATGCGCGCCTTGAGACGGGACCTGTTGCCGCGGCTCGACGTTCGCGCAACCGGCATGGAGTTCGCCTCCGAAATGGTCATCAGGGCGGCCAAAGAGGAGCTGGAAATCCGTCAGGTGCCGATCGAATACCACCCGAGGACGGGTGAGTCGAAGCTGTCGAGCTTCCGCGACGGCTGGCGCCACCTCCGTTTCCTGCTCGTCCACAGCCCTACCCACCTCTTCCTCATCCCGGGAGCGGCGATGGCGCTCCTCGGGACCCTGATCACGCTGGCGGTGCTCACACAGATGGACGTACTTGGCCGGGAGTGGGACATCCACGCGATCATCGGCGGCGGCCTTCTGATGGTCGTCGGAACGCAGGTGCTGGCGCTCGGGCTTTGCGCTCACGCCTACGGGACCTATTTCATGGGTGGGCGGGACCCATGGTTCGATCGCATGCGCGCGCGCTTCCGGCTGGAGCACGGGCTGCTCCTGGGTGCCGGAATCCTCGTCGTGGGCCTGGTGCTGGGCGGCGTGGTCGTGGCCACCTGGATCCACCGTGGCTTCGGGAGCCTGGGCGAGGAGCGGCTCGCCATTGTGGGCGCGACGCTCACGATCGTCGGCATCCAGATTTTTTTCTCCTCCTTCCTGCTCTCCATCCTCGGACTGCGCCGGCGCGGGTAACGCCTACCTGTCCAGGTAGGTCGCGCTGACGGCGTCGAGCGAGCGCTCGAGGGAGAGGTGGTCGGCGTTGCGCCGAAACCAGGCGGCCGTCCGCTCACGCAGCGCCTGTCCTTCGTCACGTACGCGCAAGATGGCGTCCGCGAGCGCCTCCGGTTCTACCGACTCGGCGACGAAACCGTTCTCACCGTCCTCGATGAGCTCGGTCGCGGCGCTTTCCGGAGCACGCGCCACGATGCTCGGGGTCCCGGCTGCCGCCGCCTCGATGACCACCTGCCCGTACCCCTCACGTCGAGACGGTAGTACCAGGCAGAGTGCCCGCCGCAGGCTTCGCTCGAGTTCAGCCGCTTCGACAAACCCCGGTGCCGAGATCGCGCCTTCAAGACAATGGTTCGTGATCGCTCGGAGCACGGCAGTCCGCTCTGGCCCATCGCCGAGGAACGCTCCGCGCAGCTCGGGCGCCTGCTCGCGCGCCAAGGCCAACGCCGGCACGAGTGCGGGTACCCGCTTTTCCGGGATGTGGCGCCCGGCAAAGAGCACGACGGGCTCGGCGGCGGCGGGTTCGCCGGCTGGCCGCGAGCCCGCATACAGACCCGGTAGGCGTTCGGCCTCGCCCCTCAGCCCCTGGGCCCGCAGGCGGTCCATGTTCAGCTGGGAGAAGCAGAACGCGTGCTGACGGACGCGGATGCAGAGACGCTGCACGGTCCAGCCGACCCACCCCCCGAGCCGGCCCAGGTACTCGCGCCAGTAGTCGCGCGTCCAGACCTCGTGCCAGTCCAGGACCAGCCGGAAGCGGTGCAGAGGACGAGCGATAGCCGCCGCCAGCACTGAGAAGTAAGGGAAGGAAGCCGTGTGTACGGCGTCATAGCGCCCGCCCCGAAGCAGCAGATGCCCGAGCACACCGACCCCAAAGACGAGCGGTGGCGTGATTCGGCGGCTGCCGTTCGCCCCGTAGAGCGCCATGGGTGGGGCGACGGCGACGACGCGCACACCCGGCACCCCAGGGTCGGTCCCGCGCTCCCACTGCCGCAGCGTCAGATATGTGACTTCGTGGCCATCGCCCGCCAGCCGCTCGGCGAGGTTTCGGTACCAGCGTTCGGCGCCGCCAACGGTATGCGGGTACAGACAGTCGTAGACGAGGCAGATTCGCACGGGCCGCCAGACAGCTTGGCACGCTCGCCGCTCACAGGATCCACACGATCACCAGGATGATGAGCGCGATCCCGACCCCGATTCCGGTGATCGAGAGCGGCGCGCGGTTCTCCGCCCAGAAGCCCGGGTTCGCGCGCGACGCCTCGTGGCGGCCCTCAGGCGGCGTGCCGGTCCAGTCGTCGTCATCGTCCCAGGAGCTCATGCCTTGACGGTACCGGGGCGAAGAGGTTGCAGACGCCATCCACCGGGTAGGCAAAGCAGTCACACCCCCTGAAGGAGGCAACCAAACGATGGCGGATCCGAACGCCAGGGACACAAAGCTGATCCAGTACCTGAACGAGGCTTATGGCAAGGAGAAGGAGCTCGAGACCGCGCTCCAGGCTCATATCGCCATGACGACGAGGGCGCCGTACAAGAAGCGCCTTCAGGAACACCTGAGGGAGACGAAGGGCCACGCGCGCGAGGTCGAGCGTCGTATCAAGCAGCTCGGCGGGAAGGCGGAGGCGGGGCCGATCACGAGCGGCCCGAACGTCGTGGCGGAGGCGGCCACGAGCCTGACTTCGGTGGCGAGCAAGGCCGTCGCCGCCGCCCAGGGGCCGCTGCATGCGATTCGCGGCACGGGCGAGGCCGAGAAGATGCTGAAGAATGCCCGGACCGAGTACCACAACGAGTTCGAGGAAATCGGCTTCTACGCTGGGATCGAGTCGCTCGCCGACACGGTGGGCGACAAGGACACCGCAAAGCTCGCCCGCGGCATCCGGCGCGAGGAGGAGCGGATGGCGAGGTTCCTCGAGAAGCAGATCGAGCAACTCGCGAAGGCCGTGGCGCGCGAGGAGATCCCGGCGGCCGAGCGTCGCAACGGGCGTTCCACGTCCCGGCGCCGCAGCTCCAGCTCGCGCAGCTCGTCGAACGGGCGGTCACGCGGGTCGAGGAGCTCCACGTCACGCACGCGTGCGACCTCGTCGCGCTCAGGTGCGAAGCGGTCCGGATCGACCCGGTCCGGTGGGACCCGCTCCAAGACGAGCTCGAGGTCTCGTTCCAAGTAGTCATGCGAGCCCGCTCGCCGGTGTCGCCGGCGGGCGGGCTCGTCCTCTTCCGGCATGGACGCATCCGTGAACGACAGCGAGAACGGTGGCGAGAACGGCGGCGGCCGGGGCGAGACGGAGAAGGAGCGGCTCGACCGCAACCTTCAGGAGCTGCTCGGAGAGCTGCGCGTCGCCCTACCGGGGGTTCAGGTCCTGTTCGCGTTCCTGCTCGTCGTCCCGTTCAACCAGCGCTTCGCCGACATCACGAGCTTCCAGCGAACGGTTTACTTCGTAACGCTCCTGCTCGCGACGGCCGCCTCCGCGTGCCTGATCGCGCCGACCGCTCATCACCGGATCGAATTCCGCGCACATGACAAGAAGCGCATCGTGTTCGCCGCCACCAAGCTGGCGGTGGTCGGCCTGGCGCTCCTGGCCGCCGCCATGACCGGGGCGGTGATGCTGATCACGGACTTTCTCTACCAGACGACCACGGTGGCGATAGTCGCGGGAGCGGTGGCGCTCCTGTTCATCGGCCTCTGGTTCGCGTGGCCGATCAAGCGCCTGCTCGACAGCGGCTAGCGCAGCGAGCGCGCCAGCACGAGCGCGCGCTGGAGGCCGAACGCCCCCTCGAGCCTGAGGAGCACCTTCCCGCGCTGGAGCAGCAGCACGTTCTGCGCGATCCGCAGTTGTTCCTCCCTGAACTCCGCGCCCGGCGGGCGGTAGAAGAAGAAGTGCGGCGCGCCCTCGAGCCAGATCGCACGCTCGCCGGCGACCCGGAGGCGCTCGACCCTGGTCGCCTGCCCGGCGATCTTGCCGGCGTACTCGGGAAGCAGGTCGCCGCGGAATTCGCTCACGAGCAGCCCGAGCCGGGTGCTGCTCGCCTCGGGCAGCCCGCGCCGCGGCCGGTAGGTCAGCGAGAGCTCGCCGCCCGGCACGCCCTCCTTCACGAAGACGCCGTCCGGAGACCCGGCCGCGTCCGGCACGAGC
>JBKPHS010000067.1:0-13118 GCA_046729975.1 Actinomycetota bacterium | reverse complement strand
CTCGACCCGGCCGTGGCCGTCCGGGGTTCGCATCATGGTGATGTCGGCACGGACGTCGTTGAGCCCGACGGTCTGGTCCACCCAAGGCCCCTCGACCGTCGTCTCGCCTTCCAGCTCCATACCGAGCTCGGCGAAGAACGCCTTGGCAGCCTCGAGGTCCTCGACGACGATGAGCACGTTGTCCATTCGCTGAATCATGTTGTCCTCCTGGCGTCGTGGGCCG
This sequence comes from Actinomycetota bacterium, assembly GCA_046729975.1. Classification (GTDB taxonomy): domain Bacteria; phylum Actinomycetota; class Thermoleophilia; order Solirubrobacterales; family Thermoleophilaceae; genus JBKPHS01. The sequence continues at coordinate 12,895 of JBKPHS010000067.1, read as the reverse complement.
TGTCTGTCGCGGCCCTTACCTGGTGAGCGGAGCCCGTCACAGCTTCTCGACATCGGGCGCTTGGTCTGCTGCTGCCTTCGCGTGAACGCGGTAGTCAGGGCTAGTCCGCCGGTGCGCGAAATGCGCCGGGAGGACATCCGCTCGCGCATCCGGTGGCTTCCGGTCGGCGTGGCGGTTGGCCTTGCCGCGTGAGACGCGCCGCGCCCGCTCCGGCTAACCCACCCGCAGGAGCCCGCGCTCAAACCCGTGTAGACGCTCGGCCCCTCCCTCCGTGACGACCACGAGCTCTCCCGTCTGGACGCCCGCGCTCTCGTCGGTCGTCACGACATTCGGCTGGATGACGACGGTCATGCCGGGCTTGAACGTGAACTCGGGCACCTCCTCCAGCGCCCGGCTCCTCGAGCCGAGCACCGGGGGCAGGTAGCCGCCGACGAACCCGTGCACGAGGTCGTCGCGGGTCGTGAAGCCGGCGTCCTCGATCACGCCGGACGCGTCCACCAGCTCGGTGGCGGTGGAGCCCGGCCGCAGGCGCTCGAAAAGCGCGTCGAAGGCGGCGTCGGCCACCTCGTGCAGCTCGCGGTGGAGCGGCGGCGGATCGGCCGCAACCGCGAACGTACGCAGCAGCTGGCCCGTGTAGTCCCAGTACGAGGCGCTGATCTCGCAGCTGAGCACGTCGCCCGGCTGGAGCACGCGGGACGACGGCCACTGCGCCGGCACGCTCTGCCCAGGCGCGATGCCGAAGTAGTGGATGTGGGTAGTGCCGCCCCGGCCGACGTACGCCCGCTCGACGATGTTGCCGAGCTCGCGCTCGTCGACGCCGGGCCCAGCCTGCCCGCGCAGCGCGCGCAGGCCCGCGTCGGTCATCTCCACGCCGATGCGCAGCCAGTCGAGCTCCTCGTCCGACTTCACGAGCCGCAGGCGCGTGTAGGCGTCGTCCATGGGCACGACCTCGGCCAGCTCAGCGAGCGCGGCGTGCGGCCGGTAGCCGAGCGGCCCGATCACGCCGACGCGTCCGCCGCCCGCCCCGCGGCGCCGCAGCTCCTCGATCGCCGCGACCATCGGCTTCGGGCCCGCCCAGCGTACCTCCGCCTCGGTGGCGATCCGCTCGGCGTTCGGCACGTGGTTGTAGAAGTTCACGAGCAGCAGGTCGCGCTCGCCCGGCGTGAACACGCAGAGGGCCTCTCGCGTGACCGGCCAGCGCGTGAGCCAGCCGATCGCTGGGCCGGCGCGGTTCGCGCCGTACAGAATCGCGTGCTGGACGCCCCCGGCGGCCATCTCCTCCGCCAGCGAGACGCGGCGCCGTTCCATCTCGCCGTCGCTGAAGCGGGGGTAGCGGCTCATACGAGCGAGTAGCCGCCGTCGGAGAAGATCAGCTGCCCGGTGACCCAGCCGGCGTCCTCCGAGCACAGGAAGGCGATAAGCCTGGCGGCGTCCGCGGGCCTGCCCATTCGGCCCATCGGCGTGAGCTCCGCGAGCCGCGCCTTGAGTGCATTCGGGTCTGCCGCCATCTCGTCGAACGCCTCGGTCTCGGTGGGCCCGGGCGCCACCGCGTTGACCGTGATTCCCCTCGCGGCGAGCGAGACGGCGAGGTAGCGGATCGCCGCCTCCACCGCGCCCTTCGCCAGGCCGAGGGGCGCGTAGCGCAGGTTGCGGATCTTGTGAGGGCCGGTCGAGGAGACGGCGACGATGCGGCCCCCGCTCTGCATGCGCCGCGCCAGGCTGCCGAGGACAAACGGCTGCGCGTTCGCGCGCATGGTCTGCTCGAAATCCTCGGAGGTCAGCTCGCCGATCGGCACCGCGATCGGCTCCACGGCGCACATGACGAAGGCGTCGAGGCCCCCGAGCCCGTCGGCCGCCTCCTCCACGAGCGCCTCGACACCCTCCCGCACGTCGCCCCGGACGAGCAGCGCCCGCCGTCCGCTCGCCTCTACGGCCGCCGCGGTCTCGCGGGCCTCTCGCTCGCGTGTGTGGAAGCCGATCGCGACGTCGGCGCCGCGCTTCGCCAGCGCGCGGCTCGTGGCGCCGCCTATCCCGCGCGATCCGCCGGCGACGAAGGCCTTGGCCAAGTGGGACTCAGAGCCGCACCGGATCGCCGGCCGGCATGCGCCCGTCGCTCGGGGTGGCCTCCTGGGTGTCCGCGTCGAGGCGCGTGTTGAGGTTCGACTGCGGTTCGCGCTCGAGCGGCAGCGCGCCGCCCACCGTGTAGTACGGCTTGCCGGCAACCACGAGGTCCTCGGCCGGGAAGCGCGTGATCACCTCGCAGCCGTCGGCGGTCACGACGAGCTGCTCCTCGATCCGAGCCGCCGACCAGCCGTCGCTCGCCGGCCAGAAGGTCTCGAGCGCGAACACCATTCCCTCCCGGACCTCCTCGGGGTGGTCGAGTGACACGAGCCTGCTGAAGATCGGCTTCTCCCAGATGGCGAGTCCCACGCCGTGCCCGAACTGGAGCGCGAAGGCCGCCTCCTCGTCGGAGAAGCCGAACTCCTCGGCGCGCGGCCAGACCTCCACGACCTCCGCGGTCGTGACGCCAGGTCGGATCAGCTCGATCGCCGCGTCCAGGTAGTAGCGGCAGCGCTTATACGCGTCCACCAGAGCGCGCGACGCGCTCGCCACCGCGAACGTGCGGTAGTAGCACGTGCGGTAGCCCATGAAGCTGTGGAGGATGTCGAAGTAGGCCGGGTCGCCGGGGCGGAGAGCACGATCGGTGTAGACGTGGGGGTGGGGGTTACAGCGCTCGCCGGAGATCGCGTTGACCCCCTCGACGAACTCCGACCCCATGTCGTAGAGCACCTTGTTGACGAGGCCCACGCACTCGTTCTCACGCATGCCCGGCTTCATCGCCCGGTAGAGCTCCTCGTAGGCGGCGTCCACCATCATGCACGCCGTGTTCAGCAGCGTGACCTCGTCCTCCGTCTTGATCACGCGTGCGTTCTGCATGAGCTGCTGGCCGTCCACCACCTGAACGCCGGCCGACTGAAGCGCGAACAGCACCGCCGGCTCGACCGCATCCACTCCGACGGGCTCGCCGAGGAGGCCACGCTGCTCGAGCTCGACGCGGATCTTCTGTGCCACGTTCTCCGCGCGCCCCGACTCGGGTGACATCGCCCCGCGCAGGGTCGAGATGCCGGCCCGTGAGCGGCCGTCGCCGAGCCATGGGTTGTAGAGCTGGTGGTGCCGGGCGGCCGAGCCGAAGTCCCACATGATCGGCTGGTCGCCCTGCGGCAGGAGGCAGAAGCGGTTGAGCTTGTCCTGCGCCCAGGTGCCGATGTGGGTCGCCGTGACGTAGCGGATATTGGTCATGTCGAAGCAGAGCAGGGCTCCCAGCTCCGACTCGGCGAGGAGTCTCGAGATCCGCGCCAGACGCTCCTCGCGGAGGCGATCGAAGCGCACGCGCTCCTCCCAGTCGACGGCCATCGTCCCGAACGTGTGCAGTCCCATCCCGGTCACCTCGCCTCGGCTTGCAAACGATTGCAGATACTACCTTCCCAGACCTCCGCCCGCCAGCCCCGAATGGCGGGAGATGCCGCGCTTGACGGTATCTCGCCCATCGGGTAGCGTGTGTTTGCAATCGTTTGCAGTGGTGTCCGCGGGCGACGCCTCCCAGGTTCACGAGACCCGGGGGATCACGAGGAGAGACCACATGCCAGAAGGGAAGCTGAACGACATGCGGCTCGGTTGGGTCGGGGTAGGGCGCATGGGATACGCGCTGGTGAGCCGCCTGCTCGAGGCCGGATGCGACGTGGCGGTGTACAACCGCACGCGCGCGAAGGCCGAGCCGCTCGCCGAGCTCGGCGCCACGATCGTGGACAGCCCCGCCGACCTGGCCGACCGCGACATCGTCTTCACCATGGTCGCCGGCCCGGCGGACTTCAAGGAGGTGGTCCTGGGCGAGCGGGGGCTGCTCTCGCACGACGGCGCGGTGCCCCGGATCGTGGTCGACTCCTCGACGGTCTCGCCCGAGGCGTCGGCGGAGGTGCGCGCCGAGACGGAGGCACGGGGCGTCGCCCTGCTTGCCGCTCCAGTCAGCGGCAATCCGCGCGTCGTGGCTGCCGGCAAGCTCACCTTTGTGGCCTCGGGCCCCGAGGACGCCTACCGTGAGGCGCTGCCCTACATCGAGCGGCTCGGCGCGGGAGTGACGTATGTCGGCGAGGGCGACAAGGCCCGGCTCGCGAAGATCTGCCACAACCTGATGCTCGGCGTGGTCGCGCAGTCGATGGCCGAGATCACCGTGCTGGCCGAGAAAGGAGGGATCTCGCGCGCCGCCTTCCTGGAGTTCCTCAACAAGAGCGTGATGGGCTCGATGTTCACGCGCTACAAGACGCCGGCCTTCGTGAACCTCGACTTCACGACCACGTTCACGCCCGCCCTGCTGTTCAAGGACTTCGAGCTCGGCTTCGAGGCGGCCGGTGAGGACGGTGTCCCGATGCCGGTGGCCGCTGCGGCCCAGCAGGTCGTGCAGGCACTGATGGGCCACGGCTATCGAGACATCGACTTCGCCGCGCTGCTCGAGCTCCAGGCGCGCGCCTCCGACCACGACCTTCAGCCGGAGGATGTCCCGGTCTCGGACGGCCTTGCCGATGCCGAGGTCGACATGGTGGCCGCACGCTCGCCCGCCTAGAGTGTCCGACTTGGCCAGAGCCGAGACCGCGAGTGCTGCTCAGGCCGACCCGGCCGAGCTGCCGGCCGCGTATCTCGACCGCTTCGGCCGGATGCTCCTCATCCGGCTGTTCGAGCAGGAGATGCATCGCCTGTTCCTGGCGGGACACGTTCACGGCACGACGCACCTGTCGTCGGGACAGGAAGCGGTCCCGGTGGGAGTCTGCTCCGCGCTCGAGCCGCACGATTACGTGGCCGGCACCTACCGCGGCCACGGCCACGCGCTCGCGAAGGGCACCGACCCGGAGGCCCTCGCGGCCGAGATGCTCGGCCGGGCGACCGGTGTCTGCGGCGGTCGGGCCGGCTCGATGAACGTCGTCGATCTCGAGCACGGGCTCGTGGGCTGCTTCGGGATCGTCGGAGGCAGCATCGCGGCCGCGACCGGCGCCGCGCTCAGCGCGGGGCGCCAGGGTCGCGTGGCCGCCGCGTTCTTCGGCGACGGCGCTACGAACCACGGCTACTTCCACGAGTGCCTCAACTTCGCGAAGGTGCTCGAGCTGCCCGCCGTGTTCGTCTGCGAGAACAACTTCTACGGCGAGTTCACCGCGATGGCGAGCGTCACGGCGGGCGGCGAGATCGCGCCGCGCGGGGCTGCCTACGGGGTGCCGTCGATGGTCGTCGATGGCAACGACGTCTGGGCGGTTCGGGCCGCCGCCGTCGAGGCCGTGGCCCGCGCGCGCTCGGGCGCCGGGCCGACACTGCTCGAGTGCCAGACCTACCGGCACTACGGGCATTCGAAGTCCGATCCCGCCACGTACCGGCCGAAGGACGAGGTTGAGAGCTGGCTCTCCCGCGACCCGCTGCCCCTCGCGCGCGCGCGGCTGATCGAAGTGGGAGTGCCAGAGGACGAGGTAGCCGCCGTCGAGGAGGAGACCAAGGCGCGCATCGACGCAGCGATCGAGGGCGCTCTCGCCGCGCCCTTCCCGGAGCCCGAGGCCGAGCGGGGCACGGAGTACCGGCCGTGAGCGAGCTCGAGTTTCGAGCCGCCATCCGCGACGCGATCGCCGAGGAGCTCGAGCGCGACCCGTCCGTCGTCTTCTTCGGCGAGGACGTCGCGGTCGCGGGAGGCGTGTTCAAGGCCACGCCCGAGCTCCACGAGCGCTTCGGCGACGAGCGGGTCTTCGACACACCGATCTCGGAGCTCGCGCTCGCGGGTGCGGCGTTCGGCTCCGCGGTCACGGGGCTCAGGCCGGTGGTGGAGATCATGTTCGGGGACTTCATGGCGCTGCCGATGGACAGCCTCGTCAACCAGGCCGCGAAGTTCTGGTACATCTCGAACGAGCAGGCGAGCGTCCCGCTGGTGGTCCGCTCGGCCGTGGGCGCCGGCGGTCGCTTCGGCGCGATGCACTCGCAGATCCACGCCACCTGGTTCCAGGGGATCCCGGGCTTGAAGATCGTCGCTCCCTCTTCGCCGGCCGACGCGAAGGGACTGCTGAAGTCCGCCATCCGGGACGACAATCCGGTGATCTTCCTCGAACACAAGCGCCTCTACTCGGTCAAGGGCCCGGAGCCGGAGGAGGAGACGGTGCCCCTCGGCAGGGCCGCCGTCGTCCGTGAGGGCGCCGACCTGACGCTCGTGTCCGTCATGAAGGGGGTGCCCGACGCAATCGCCGCGGCCGAGCAGCTCGCCCAAGATGGCATCGACATCGAGGTGATCGACCTGCGCACGCTTCGGCCGCTCGACGTCGAGACCGTGCTCGAGTCGGTCGGCAAGACCAACCGGCTGGTCGCCGTCGAGGAGGGCCCGCGGACGGGCGGCTGGGCGGCGGGGCTGCTCGGCGCGGTGGCCGAGGAGGCCCTGCACGACCTCGACGACACCTGGACCTTGACGACCGATGAGACGCCGATCCCCTACAGCCCGACGCTCGAGGACGAGTTCATCCCAAGCACCGATGCGATCGTGGCCGGCGTGCGGGAGCGCCTCGGAGCCATCGCAGGCTGATCCGGCCGGCCCGGGTTAAGATCGACGCAACGCGGAGCTTCAGGGAGGAAACGCTGTGGCGCAAGGGACGAGTCCGGACTTCGATCGCTGGTCGGCGACCGAGCGGCGCGAGCACCTGCGCCGGGGCACGGACCGCCTCTTCTACTCGCACGACCCACGGCGTACGGCGGCTGCCGCCGCGCTCAGCATCTGCGGCGGCCTCGCGGCCCTCTACATCTTCTTCGCGGCCATCGGCGCTGTCGATCTCGGCGACGCGGTCGTCGCGACGGCCGTCGCCGTCGGTCTCGGCGTCGTGTGGTTCGCGGGCTTTTGGTACCGGCACCGGCGGGGCGAGGAGGCCCTCCGCGCCGCCCGGCCCGACCGCGAGCGGCGCGGCTTCTAGCCTCCCGTCGCTTTCCGGTGGAGAGGCCGCATCGCCGAGCTAGCGCGCCGGTGCCGAACGGCAGCAAGAAGGTTTGGGTGGCAAGCGGAGGCGGGTTTCGGGCACTGTCCTGTCTAATGCCCACTATGCGTGCACGGGGCAGGACGGCGCACGCTGTTTGAGTTCCTGCTGCTCCTCGCGGAGGAGTCGGGCGCGGCGGTCGGCCGCTCCACCACGACGCGGTCCTTCACTGCTGCCGTTCACCGGCGGTAGGCTCCGCGCCTGATATATAGCCATATAGTAATATGTCTCCCGATGACCGCCTACACGGCACTGGCCGAGCCTCACCGCAGGCAGATCCTCGACCTCCTGCGCAGCGGTGAACGCTCGGTCAACGACCTGGTCGCGCGGCTGAAGCTCAGCCAGCCCGGCGTCTCGAAGCACCTGAAGGTGCTCCGTCAGGCCGGACTCGTCGAGGTTCGCCCTGAAGGGAGGCAACGCTGGTACGGCCTGCGACCCCAGCCGCTCGCCGAGGTGGACGAGTGGCTCGAGCCGTACCGCGCGTACTGGTCGGGCCGCTTGGATGCCCTCGAACACCACTTGGAGGAGAACCCAGAATGAACGGGAGCCTGGAGACCGTCGACAACCGCCACGCGCTTCGCTTCGAGCGCCGCCTGGACCACTCGGTCGAGCGGGTCTGGCGAGCGATCACCGATCCCGACGAGCTGCGCCACTGGTTCCCGCCCGGCGAGGGCCTGGAGGTAACCGAGAGCGAAGCGCCGCGCCTTCTGGCCGGCTCGTGGTACGGGGACAGCCTGCGCTTCGAGCTGCGGCCGGACGGCGACGGCTGCGTGCTCGTCTTCAGCCACACATTCGCCGATCGCGAAAAGGCTGCAAGGGACGCGGCCGGCTGGGATCGCTGCTTCGCGCGCTTCGACGCCCTACTCGCGGGCGAGCCGATGAGCGAGGCAGACTCGCTGCAGGCCTGGCCGGAGATCCACGAGCTCTACGCCGAGCGCTTCGGAGTGGACCCCGAGCTTGGTCGCAAGGCATTCGCCGAGCACGGCCAGCAGTGAAGGCGGCGCGGCCGGCCGTCAGCGCCGCCGCGCCCGGCGGCGCTCGATGTAGCGCTCCTTCTTCTCGTCGGTCCCGCACCCCTCCATGCTGCACCAGCGGCGGCTGCGGTTCTTGCTCAGGTCCAGGTAGAGCCAGCGGCAGCGCCCGCAGCCCTTGAGCCGCTCGAGCGACCCGCTTTTCAGCAGCTCCACGGCGCCATGTGCGAGCGGCCAGAGCGGCGCCTCGAGCTCGCGCGTGTCGGAACTCCACTCCCATTCGTAGCTCGCACCGGCCGGCACGAGCTCGGCGTGCCGGAGCGCGATGCCGTCCGCGTCTCGCAGCTCGCGCAGCAAGTGCTCCTCGGGGCGGTCGCCCTCCGCGAGTGGGCGGAAGGCGTCCTCGATCAGCGCGCGCAGCTCCAGCGCGGCTCCGAGGGCGGCCTCCGCATCCGCGGGCCGTAGCCGCGCCTCGCGGGCCAGACGGGCCGCGGCCCCCTCGGAAAGCGTGCCGGTTCGCAGCCCGAACGTCAGGAGGTCGGCATACGAGTGGAGGTGCTCGTCACGGGGGAGCGGCCCGGTCGAGCGGAGCCCGGCCAGGGTGTTGACGAAGTCGAGCGCCGGGTGACCGCCGGCCAGCAGCATCTCTTCGATTTTGTTCGCGGTTGTTTCCACCAAACGCCAGTTTAGTGGTAAGATGCCGTTTCCACCAAACGGCGGCTTGCTGGCAACAACCAGAGGAGGTTCGAAATGCTCGCCCCGATAGCCCTGGTCCTCGCGACCGAACGCTCCCGCGCACTGGCCGAGTCGGCGCTTCCCGGAGCCAGGACAGAGCCCGCTCCGGAGAGGATCCGCAAGGCAGCCCGTTCCAACCAGGTCACGCAGCTGGGCCGGTCGCGGCTCGCGCGTGTGGCGCTGCGGAGGTCGTAGAACTCGCTAGGCGGCCGCCGCGGCGCGCGCCCGCGCCGGCCGCCGCTCGCCTCCGGCCGCGAACGACGGAGGCGCGATGTTCAGGTAGTGGCCGAACGACCAGTCGACGAATCGCTTCGTGCCCATCACGCGGATCGCCGGTGAGAGGATGCGCGGCGGCACGCGGGGAACGAGCCGCTGAGCCCGCAGCATCCAGCGGAACTTCCACTCGTGCGAGGCGCTGAAGTCCTGGTAGCGCCGCAGCGCAGCCTCGCGCGTCGCCCGCCCCTCCACCACGTGGCGCAGCTCCCGCCCGCAGGCGATGCCGAAGTAGAAGGCCGTGCGGATCCCCTCCGCCGTGAGCGGCAGGCAGTGCCCGGCCGAGTCGCCCACGAAGAAGACGCCGTCGTCCGTGGCGTGTCGGAGCTTGTGGGGGATCCAGTTGCCCTGGTAGCGCACCGGCTCACGGCCGAGGTCCTCGGCCAGCTCGACGGTCGTGTCCTTGACGTGGAAGCGCGGGTCGAACGACCCGACGCCGATCCGAAGCTCGTCGCGCGCGGGGAAGCTCCAGCCGTAGCCGGCGGGCACGTACTTGCGGTCGATCCAGATCGCGAGGTCCGGGCTCTCGCCGCCCGGGTGCACCTCCAGGCCGCGCGAGAGCGGCGCGTCCGGCGGCTGGTAGCCCGAGCCCCGCGCGAGCACCCGGCGCCAGCCGAGCGCGTCGACCACGAGCGACGCCGTCAGGTCGCCGCGGTCCGTGTGCACGACGTCGCCCGTGCGTCCATCGACCTTCGCCGTCTCGAATTCGGCGTCGTTCTGGTCGTCGAGCAGGCGGCAGAGAGTGCGGTAGTCGAAGGTCGAGAAGGTCCAGGGCAGGCGGTATCGCGACGTCGAGTACGGCGTGTGGACCACGAGCTCGCCGAACGTCTGGCGGATGGAGTCGTCGAGGCCGAGAGCCGTCAGCCACTCGGTCGGCGCCGCGCAGGCGGAGGTCTGGCGCTCCCCGACGTCGTACCGGTCGAGAACCAGCACGCGCGCTCCCGAGCCGGCCAGCTCGCGCGCCACCGCGAGACCCGCGAAGCTCGCGCCGCAGATCAGCACCTCGTAGTCTCCGGACAGCGGCGTGCGGGCCGCGCCGCGTTTTGTCGAGCGCCTCGGCAAGGAATCCCAGCCTACAAGCAGGCTGAGCCACGCGGCCGCTAACCTACGCCGCCAGTGCCCGAAACCGAAGCGAAGCCTCAACCCGTCGACGGCTCGAACGGACTTCTGCTCGAGATCGACGGGCAAATAGTCCCGAACTACGACGCCACGCTCGTCCTCTTCGAGGAGGGCGACGTCGTCACGGGCAAGGTCGTCCGCATCGACCAGGACGAGGTCCTGGTCGACATCGGCTTCAAGTCCGAGGGCGTCATCCCCGCGCACGAGCTCTCGATCCGCAAGTCGGTCGATGCGTCCGAGGAAGTCGAGCTCGGCGAGGAGGTCGACGCCCTGGTCCTCACCAAGGAGGACCAGGACGGCCGCCTGATCCTGTCCAAGAAGCGGGCCCGCTTCGAGAAGGCCTGGCGCCGGATCGAGGCCGCCGCGGAGTCGGGCGAGCCCGTCGAGGGCACCGTGATCGAGGTCGTCAAGGGCGGGTTGATCATCGACCTCGGCGTGCGCGGCTTCCTGCCCGCCTCACTCGTCGACATCCGCCGTGTCCAGAACCTCGACGAGTTCCTCGGTCAGAAGATCGAGTGCAAGGTCATCGAGCTCAATCGCTCGCGGAACAACGTCGTCCTCTCGCGCCGGGCGGTGCTCGAGGAGGAGCGCAAGGAGCAGCGCCAGCAGATCCTCGACCGGCTCCAGCCCGGCATGGTCGTGGAGGGCGCCATCTCGAACATCGTGGACTTCGGCGCGTTCGTCGACCTGGACGGGATCGACGGCCTGATTCACATCTCCGAGCTCTCCTGGAGCCACGTCAACCACCCGTCCGAGATCCTCTCGATCGGCGACGTGGTGCCGGTGAAGGTGCTCGACATCGACCGCGAGCGCCAGCGGATATCGCTGGGCCTCAAGCAGACGCAGGAGGACCCCTGGCAGCGCGTGGTGGACACCTACAACCTCGGTGACGAGCTCGAGGGCAAGGTCACGAAGGTGGTGTCGTTTGGCGCCTTCGTCGAGATCCTCGACGGCGTCGAGGGTCTCGTGCACATCTCGGAGCTGGCCCAGCACCACGTCGAGAATCCACGCGAGGTCGTCAACCAGGGCGATGTGATCCGGGTCAAGATCCTCGAGATCGACTCGGAGCGCCGGCGCCTGTCGCTCAGCGTCAAGCGCGTGGAGGACCAGGTCTTGCCGCTCCGCTCGGCCGGCGACCAGCCCGAGCACGAGGAGGTCGCCGCGGGCGAGCTCCGCGACGTGCCCGAGCTCGAGCTCTCGGAGGACGTCTTCACCGAGGCGCAGGCGAACGGCGAGCCGGACGCGTCGGGCGCCGCGCCGCCCGAGTCGGCCGACGAGCCCGCGGCCCCGGAGGCTCCGATCGAGGACGAGGCGCCCCCGGACGAGCCGCCCGCCGAGCCGGTGGGCGAGGGCGAGAGCTCCGAAGAGCAGTCTCCGTAGGGACGTGGCCGCTTCGGCCGGCCGCGAGCGGATTCCCTTCGTGGGCCTGACAGGCGGGATCGGCGCCGGCAAGTCGGAGGCGCTCGCCGCCCTCGAGCGCCTGGGGGCCGCGACCCTTTCGAGCGACGCCGTCGTTCACGAACTCCTGGCCTCGGACGGGGTCCGCGAGCAGTTGGTCGAGCGCTTCGGCCCCGGGATCGCGCCCGGCGGCAGGGTCGACCGCGACGCGGTCGCCCGGGTGGTCTTCGAGCGGCCGGACGAGCGGAGCTGGCTGGAAGCGACGCTGTGGCCGCGCGTGGGCGCGCAGATCGCCGCCTGGCGTGAGGGCCTCGACGAAAGCTCGCCGGCGCCACGCGCGGCCGTGGTGGAGGTGCCGCTCCTGTTCGAGGCCGGCATGGAGGCCGCCTTCGACCACACGATCGCCGTGGTTGCCGACGAATCGACCCGCGAGCAGCGCGCGGCGGCGCGCGGCCACGCCGGCCTCGAATCCCGCGCCGCGCGCCAGCTCGACCAAAGGGAAAAGGCGGAGCGTGCGGACTATGTCGTGCGCAACGACGGCACTCTGGAGGAGTTGCAGCAGCAACTGTCCCGCGTCCTTGAGAACATGGGCACTTGAGTTACCCGACGCTGCAGGCACCCTCTTCGCGCCGGCGCGGGAAGGCCCGCTCGGCGCTGCGACGCCGGTCGCGCCGGGCAGTCCGGCGCCGCCGGGCGCTGCTGGTCGGCTTGTTGGCGGCGGTCGCCGCAGGCGTCGCCGTGGCCGCGGGCGTCGGTCCGCTCGGCGACGCCGTCCGCGAGCTCACGCTGCCGCTGCGCCACGACGACGTCATCCGCCAGCAGGCGCGGGACAAGGACCTCGATCCGGCGCTGATCGCCGCCGTCATCTACCAGGAGTCGAAGTTCCGCTCGCGCGAGTCCTCCGCGGGCGCGAAGGGCCTGATGCAGATCCTGCCCGACACCGCGCGCTTCATCGCGCGCAGATCGGGCGGCACGGCCTTCGAGCTGCGCGACCTCGGAACGCCGCAGATCAACATCGCCTACGGCTCGTGGTACCTGCGCTATTTGATCGACCACTACGACGGCAACGAGACGCTCGCCGTCGCCGCCTACAACGCAGGTCTCTCCAACGTCGACCGCTGGGTCCGCGACGCCGGCGGACCGGAGGCCTTCGACTCGGCACGCCACATCCCGTTCCCCGAGACGCGCCATTACGTCAGCGCCGTCTTCGAGCGCCGCGGGGAATATCGCGACCGCTACGAGGACGAGCTCGGGCTCTAGCAAGCGGAGCCGGGTTTCGCGGCGCTGTCCTGCCTAGTGCCCCCTATGCGTGCACAGGGCAGGACGACGCAGGTGCCGTAAGCGCCGTGACTGGAAGAT
>JBKPHS010000066.1:0-5906 GCA_046729975.1 Actinomycetota bacterium | reverse complement strand
CTGGACGATGTCCTCCGCGGCCGCGCGCTTGCCGACCATCCGGTAGGCGAGCGAGAAGGCGGCCCCACCGTGACGGTCGTAGACGATCTCGAACGCCCGCGGGTCGCCGTCCTGGACGAGGTGCATCAGCTCCTCGTCGGCAAGGCGATGCATCTGCGCGATCGTCAAGCCGTCCTCTCTGCCGAGTGCACGCTCCTCCTTACGTCCGAATCGGCGTATTGGATCAGCGCACCCGGGCGGGATGATCCGGCCCAGCCAGAGAGGCGTAATCGGGGGTAATCGTCATAGGAGGTGGCCAAATGCAGCAAAGTTCGCCTGCCCAGGTCTACGCCCTCGTCTTCGGCATCGTGCTGGTCGCCGCGGGGATCCTGGGCTTCTTCTACAACTCGTCGTTCGACGCCGACAGCCGCGACGCGGTGCTCGGGATCCTCGACGTCAATGCCTGGCACAACATCTTCCACATCGCCACCGGACTGATCGGTCTGGCGGTCGCAGGGTCGTACGGCAACGCCCGCGTCTATGCGCTCGGGCTGGGCGCCGTCTACATCGTGCTCGCGATCTACGGGTTCATCCTCGGCTCGGACGGTGAGCTGCTCGGCTTCATCCCGGTCAACACGGAGGACAACTTCCTCCACCTGCTGATCGGCATCGCCGGCGTTGGAGCGGGCCTTGCGACCGCGCCGGAGCCGGCAGCGACCACGACGGCCGTGCCGCCGCCGACGTCGGCCTAGGGGGTACAGCTCCTATCGTGCGAGGCGCCGGCGCACGTCGCCGGCGACCTCGCGCACGCTGCGCTCGAGCGCCTTGATTCCCGTCGCCTCGCGCTTGCGCTGCTGCTGGCGGGCGCGAACGACGATCAGCCCTGCCGACGCCACGCCGACCACCGTCGCCGCCACGACCGGCCTGGCCCAGTTGCGCGGGTCGCGCATCGCGACCGCGTCCCACTCGGCCAGCTCCTCGATCGCGGCGTCGGTCAGCTCAGTGAGCCGCACCTCGAGGCGATCGGTGAACGCGCCGCGGGGCTCGACCGGCACGAGCGCCGACCGCAGCAGCCTTTCGACGTCGCTCAGTTCACTCATCGACGTTCAGACCTTCCTCGAGCTGCTTGATTGCTCTGTGTATCAACACCTTGGTCGCGCCGTCGGACCGACCGAGAGCGCGCGCGATCTCCCGGTTGTCCATGCCGAGCGCGAAGCGCATGATGAGCGCCTCGCGGCGGTCGTCGGGCAGCTTCGATACTCCCTGGAGCACCTCCTGCAGCTCCTCTCGTCTCTGCACCAGCTCGTCCGTCGTGTGCGGCGCCGACACCACCGCCGCATCCTCCAGGTTCGTCTGCGGCTTGCGGGAGCGGTCGCGGTAGTAGTTGGCCGCGAGGTTGTGGGCGATGCGGATCAGCCAAGGCCGGAGCGGCCGGCCGTTGGCCTCGCGCTGCGCGCGCTCGAAGTGCCGGTACGCCTGCAGGAAGGTCTGCTCCGTGAGGTCCTCGGCGTCGTGATGGTTGCCGATCCGGTAGTAGGAGTAGCTGTAGACGTCGCGCAGGTGAACGCGGTAGAGGTCGCTGAAGTCCCGGTCGAGCTGCGCTTTTGCAGCGGTTTCGATCTCGTTCACCCACTGAGCGTAACCCCCGCCCGCTCCCCTCAGGCGACTCGGTGGGTCTCCGATGCCGCGTGCGAGGCCCACTCCTCCGGCGGCATGCGACCTTCGATCAGCGCCGCGAGATCGCTTGTGGCGTCCGCCTGCAGTCCGGCGTCGTCCAGCAGGCGGGCGAGCAGCGGCGTCGTGTCGAGCGCCTCGGCCGTCGCGCCGAGACGCGCCGGGATCTGGTCCGCCGGCACCCCGCGTCCGAGGAGTTCGCCTGCGCGGCGGTTGCGGCTGTGCTCGGCGAGCACGGTGGCGACGAGGTCGCCGGCCCCGGCGAGGCCCGCGAAGGTCTCTCCCCTCGCACCGCTCCGGCGCGCCAGCGTGTGGACCTCGGCGAACACCCGGCCGGCTGCGGCGCCCGCGGCGTTCATCCCCTCGTGCGCCGCGGCGGCGGCCGCGAGGGCCGCGGCGTTCTTGGCGCAGCCGGCGAGCTCGGTACCGACCACGTCGTCGGTGCGGTCGACGCGCAGGTCGGCGCGCGCGAGGACCTTGGCGAGCTGGTCGCGGAAGTCGCGGTCGCTCGAGGCCAGCACAACCCAAGCACCGCCCGTGACGGTTTCGCGCGCGTGGGTCGGGCCGCCGATCGTCGCGACGGCGCGGGCCCGGACCCGCTCAGCCACATAGCGGGTCGGGCGCGTCCCGAGCGGTCCTACGAGCCCCTTCGAAGCCACGAGCACGGCGCTACGGGAGCCGACGTAGGCGCCGACCTCGGCCACCGCTGCGGGCAATGCGCGGGAGGGGACGGCGAGGACGACGAGATCGATGCCGGCGAACTCGATGTCTGCGACGGTCGAGACAGTCACGTCCGCGGGCAGCTCCAGGCCGGGCAGCCGCTCGCTGTCCTCTCGCTGAGCCGCGAGCCGATCGGCCTGCGCGGCCGTGTGGCAGCCGAGCTGAACGTCGAGCCCCGCGCGCTCAAGCAGCACCGCCAGGCCGATCCCCATCGGCCCGGCCCCGATCACCGCCGCCTTGCGAAGCGGCGGCAGCCCGCCGAGCCACTCCCATTGGAGCTCGACGCAGGGCCAGATGCGCGCGGTCGCCTCGGCGGCCAGGTGGTGCGAGGGCGCCTCGACGAGCGGGAACGTGAGCGGCCGGCCGAAGCGCAGACGCACGCGCGTCGGCTTGACTCGCCAGCCGCGCCGCGCGCGCTCGGTGTTGATGACCGCGGTCGGGACGACTGGCGCGCCAGTCTCCAGGGCGAGGCAGCCCACCCCGCTCTTGGGCCGGCCGAGCGAGCCGGTGCGGATGCGGGTTCCCTCGGGAAAGATCACGACCACCTCGCCGCGCTCGAGGAGGGCACGGGCGGTCGCCATGGAGTCCTCGTCGGCCTCGCCGCGCCGGACCGGGAAGGCGCCGAGGCAGTTGAGCAGCCAGCCCTGCCAGCGCTTGTCGAAGAGCTCGCGCTTGGCCATGAAGTAGACCGGCCGGCGGATCGAGACGCCGATCACGAACGGGTCGAGGAAGCTGCGGTGGTTGGACGCGATCAGCACTGGCCCCCTGCGCGGGACGTGCTCGCGGGCGACCGCCCCGACCCAGAAGTAGAGCCGGATCAGCGGCTCGAGAACGGCCCGGACCGACCAGTAGACCCAGGGGGTCACTCCGCGCTCGCGGGTGCGCGCGTGGTAGAGGTCGAGGGCGTGTTGGGCGGGAGGGTTCAGCGGGGCCTGCTACGAGGAAACGCGGAATGCCGCCCGCGGCGGCAGTGTGGGGACTTACACGCCTGCGCGGGGGCGGTTACGCTCCCTGCGTGGACCTCGGCAAGAGCCTTAATGGAGCGGTGGCCGGGGCGCTAGCCGCGGGGGTGTGGGCGGCCCAGCAGCCGCTCGACAAGCGGGTCTTCGGATCCGACTACGACGACGTCGAGCTGCTCGGCAAGCTCGTGACCCGTGGCTCCGAGTGGCCCGCCTACGGTCTGGCCGTGCACGCGGCGAACGGGGCGGCCTTCGGCGCCGCATACGCGCAGCTCAAAGCCTTCCTTCCGGGGCCGCCCGCGGCGCGCGGCGCCACCGCCGGGCTGCTCGAGCATTTCGGGCTGTGGCCGCTCGGTGCGCTCGTCGACCGCCACCACCCCGCGAGGGGCGACCTGCCGCGCTTGATCGGGAACCGGCGCGCGCTCACGCAGGCCACCTGGCGGCATGTGCTGTTCGGCGTGGTGCTCGGGGTGATCGAGCACCGGCTGAACGCCCGCCGGGACGACTGGGAGCTCGTGCCGGTCTCCTCGAACGGGCACGGCAACATCGAGTACGCGGCCGCGGCGGCCGGGTAGCCGACCCTCTCGAAGACGACTGCGACATTTGACACGCCCTGGCGTGTCAAAGGTCTCAGCCGTTTGAGGTTCGGCCGCGGTAGCGGCTTAGGCGTCAAGCTCCGCTGGCGTAGCGCCGATGCTGCCGCATGGCCGAGTACCGGTATCTCGGACCCATGCTGGCGATGCTCGCGGTCACCGCGATCGCCGCAGCCGTGCTGCTGCTCTCGAGCGGCGGAGGCGGGGGCGATCAGCCACGCCAGGTGTCGGCCGACGAGTACCGCAAGCACCTCGTGACGACGTTCGCCGACGTCAAGCTCGATTCGAACCCGACAGACGGGTCAGCGCTCCGCGAACTGGCCGGGGAGATGCGCGAGGCGGCCGGCCAGCTCGACGACGTCGTCCCGCCGCCCGACGCGGCACCCGCGCACGGGCGGCTAGTTGCCGGCCTGGAGGAGTACGCCGGCCAGCTCGACTCGCTGGCCGACTCCGGGCGCGGCGGTGCGGTCCAGTTCCAGCAGCAGCTCGCACAGATGGGCGTGCCGGGCCGTGCGTGGGTCGCGGCGTTCAACGAGCTGGCCGCGAAGGGCTACGCGACCTGGACGCCCCGCTGAGCCGCATGCAAGTTTCGGCGAAGAGCCCGCCCTCGGACTCGAACCGAGAACCTCTTCATTACAAGTGAAGCGCTCTGCCAGTTGAGCTAGGCGGGCAACTCGTGGTCCGCTGCCCAGCGGATCCCCTTCATCTGGCCATTGCCAGTCGGGTCGATGCGCAGCGAACCGCTGGATGAGGCGGCCTCATCGGGTGACAGAGCATAGACCCGGTCCGTCTGCGGGCAGTAGACGAGAAAAAGGTCCAGCGCTACTTCGCCTTGAAGTTCGTGCGATGGGAGGTGCCGTCGACGAGCTCGAGGATCAGCTGTCGGCATTCGCCGCTCCTCCAATTGGAGGGCGTCTTCCAGACGTAGTGATAGCGGCCGCTGAGCGAGTCGTAGGTGAGGCTGCTGCCGCCCGCCGTTACGGTCTCCTCCACCGTGTCGGTGAGGGCGCCCGTGGCGCAGGACATCGTCTGGCTGCGGGGGTAGCCGGTCTCGAAGATGCTCATGCCCTGGTTGCCGGCCAGGCCGAACTTGATCGGCACGGCACTGCCCGCCTTCACGACGTTGACCGTCGGCAGGTTGTCGATGGGTGAGTAGAAGCCGCCGAAGAGATAGATCACGCGATATGTGACGGCCTGCGTCTGCTCGTTCCCGGCGTTGTCCTTGGCCTTGACCTCGAACGTGTGCTGCCCGACCGCGCTTGTGTCGAGCGAGTCGCCGTCGTGCACCGTCTGTGGCGTCCCGCTTCCGATCCGGAGCGTCGCGTCGCAGGTGTCGAGGCCCGAGCCGCCGGTCTCGTCGGCGCAGCCGAAGTGCGCGGTGAGGCCGCTGTTCTTCGTGTAGTCCTTAGCCTCCGGGTTCGAGATCGAGATGGTCGGCTTCGTCTCGTCCACCACCTGATAGACGACGGTCTTGGTCTCCTCGTTTCCGGCGTTGTCCTTGGCCTTGACGACGAAGGTGTGGCTACCCAGGGTGTCGGTGTCGAGTGGGTCGCCGTCGGCGACAGGCTCTGGCGTCCCGCTGCCGATCTGCAGCGTCGCGGCGCAGCTGTCGAGGCCCGAGCCGCCGGTCTCGTCGGCGCACGCGAAGTCCGCGTCCAGGGAGGAGCCGCGGGCGTAGTCCGTGGCCTCCGGCGCGGTTACGTCGATCGTGGGCTTCAGCGTGTCGAGGAGCGTGCTCGTGTCCTCCTTGACGGTCACGGTGTCGGCCGCGGTGGGGACGGGCTCGGCGTTGCCGGCCCTGTCGATCGCGATCGTGTAGAAGCGGTAGCTGCCGTCGCCGTGCTCGGCCTGGTACTCGAACGCGCCCTTGCCCTCGGAGTCGGGAGTCGATTCGGCCGCCTTGGCGTAGTCCGTGGTCGGGGTCTTGACCCACAGCTCGACCTTGTCGACGCCCGAGCCACTACTCGGGTCCGAGGACTCA
>JBKPHS010000065.1:0-4724 GCA_046729975.1 Actinomycetota bacterium | reverse complement strand
AGCGGCTCCATGATCACCGCGGCCACGCGGCCCGCCTGCGCGGACAGCAGCTCCTCCATGTGCGCCGAGTCGCCCGGCTCCGCCTTGAGCGTGTCGAACAGGAGCGGCCGGTAGAGCGAGTGGAAGAGGTCGATCCCGCCGACCGACACCGATCCGATCGTGTCGCCGTGGTAGGCGTCCCGCAGCGAGACGAAGCGCGTCTTGCGCCGCTGCTCGCCTCCCTGTTGCTGCCAGTACTGGAACGCCATCTTCAGGGCGATCTCGGCCGCCGTCGAGCCGCCGTCCGAGTAGAAGACGCGGCTTAGACCCGGCGGCGCCAGCTCCACGAGGCGGCGCGCGAGCTCGATCGCGCCGGGGTGCGAGAGCCCGAGCATGGTGGAGTGAGCCACGCGGTCGAGCTGGTCGCGCAGCGCGTCGTCGATGCGGGGATGGCGGTGGCCGTGCACGTTGCACCAGAGCGACGAGACGCCGTCGAGGTAGCGGCGACCCTCTGCGTCGATCAGGTGCGTGCCCGCCGCGCGCGCGACGATCACCGGCTTCTCGCGCTCCCAGCTGCGCTGCTGTGTGAACGGATGCCAGAGGAACGAGCGGTCGTCCGAGGCAAGGCTCACGCCTGGGCACGCTAGCTATGGTGCTGGTCGGAATGCCGCCGCTTCCTCTTCTCGTCTTCGTCGTGGGGACGGGCTCGCTGGGGGCGGAGATCGCCGCGGTGCGCCTGCTGGCTCCGTACTTCGGAGCGTCCACGATCATCTGGGCCAACACGATCGGCGTCGTGCTCGTGGCCCTGTCGGTCGGCTACTGGCTCGGCGGTCGCTTCGCCGATCGCCATCCGCACATGCGCGGGCTGTGCCTGCTGGCGCTGATTGCCGCCGGCCTGCTCGCACTCGTCCCGTTCGCGGCCGATCCGCTGCTCGACGTTGCCGTCGACGCCCTCGACGACGTCTCGGCCGGCGCATTCGTCGGCTCCCTGCTGGCCGTGCTCGTCCTCATCGCCGTGCCCGTGCTGCTGCTCGGCGCGGTTTCGCCCTGGGCGCTGCGCCTCGCGGTGGGGGCCGTGGAGGAGGCCGGAACGGTGGCCGGGCGGCTTTACGCGCTCTCGACCGCCGGGAGCCTGTTCGGAACGCTCGTCTCGGCCCTGGTCCTGATCCCGCTCGTCGGCACGCGCCGGACGTTCCTGATCTTCGCGCTCGCCATCGCCGTCACGGCGGTGGTCGGGCTGCGCCCGATCCGCCGCTACGCGCTGGCGCCGGCCGCGATCGCGGTGCTGATCGCGCTGCCCGTCGGGACGCTGAAGGCAAGCGACGAGGGACGCGTGGTCCACGAGGCCGAGACCGAGTACCAGTACGCGCGCGTGGTCGAGCGGCCCGACGGGTCGCGCGTGCTCGAGCTGAACGAGGGACTGGCCGAGCACTCGCTCTACCGGCCCGGCACTGTGCTGACGGGCGACTACTGGGACGAGTTCCTGGTGTTGCCGTTCGCTTCACTCGAGTCGCCTCCGCGGCGCATCGCGATTCTGGGCAACGCCGCGGGCACCACCGCGCGCGCCTACGGACGGCTCTTCCCGGGCACGCGCGTCGATGGTGTCGAGATCGACGCGGAGCTGTCGGAGATCGGCCGCCGCTGGTTCGACATGCGAGGTCCTCGCCTGCACCTCTACCACGAGGACGCGCGACCCTGGCTCCGGAAGGCGGATGCGCGCTACGACATGATCGCCGTGGACGTCTACCGGCAGCCGTACATCCCGTTCTACGTGACCACGCGCGAGTTCTTCGAGCTCGCCCGCGACCGGCTCGCGCCAGGTGGCGTCGTGGTGGTCAACGTCGGCCATCCGGAGGGCCAGGACGACCTCGAGAAGGTGCTCGCCAAGACCATGGGCGCCGCGTTTGCGAGCGTGGCGCGCGACCCGGTCGAGGCGACCAACACCATGCTGGTCGCGAGCGAGGCTCCCCTGTCCTCTGCGCGCCTGCGGCGTGCGACGTCCGGCCTGCCGGCGCAGCTCCGCCAGCTCGCGCGGGCATCCGCCGCGCGCCTGGCTCCGCCGCTGCGGGGTGGCGAGGTGTACACCGACGATCGAGCGCCTGTGGAGTGGCTGGTCGACAGGTCGATCATCGACTACGCTGCGGGCGAGTAGCGAGAGGAGGAGCGATGGCCTACCGCAGGTACAGCCTCGGGAGCTACGAGGATATGTGCGCGCAGCATCGCTGGGACGTGCCCGAGCGCTACAACATCGCCCGCGACGTCTGCGACAAGCACCCACGCGACAAGCTCGCGATGGTCTGGGAGGACTGGCGGGGCAACGAGCGCGAGGTCACGTTCGGGGAGCTGCACCGGATGTCGAACCGGTTCGCCAACGTGCTGACGGCGCACGGGGTCGAGCGCGGAGACCGCGTCGCGACGTTGCTGCCGTCGCTTCCCGAGACCGCCGCCGTGTTCCTCGGCACCTACCGGGCCGGCGCGATCCTGCTCTCCCTGTCCATCCTCTACGGCGACGAGGGGATCACGCACCGGCTCGAGGACTCGAGCGCCAAGGTGGTTGTCACCGACGCGCAGAATCGCGACCGCATCCCGGACGGCCTCGTGAACGAGGTGCTCGTGCTCGACGGCGACCTCGCCGCGGAGCTCGACAAGGCATCCGACCGCTTCGAGACCGTCGTCACGGCCGCCGACGACCCGGCGCAGCTCTACTACTCGTCCGGCACCACGGGCCACGCGAAGGGCATCCTTCACGCCCACCGCTACCTGCTGGCGCACGAGGAGTTCGAGTTCTGCCACGACGTCCGCGACGGGGAGCTGTTCCATGGCTCCGGCGAGTGGGCCTGGGCCGCCGGCATCTGCCCGCTGCTCGGGCCCTGGCGCTACGGCGCGGCCCAGTTCGTCTACGCGCGCAAGGGCGGCTTCGACCCGGAGGAGCAGCTGCGGCAGCTCTCAAAGCACGGCGTCGAGAACATGTTCACAACGCCCACCGCGCTCCGGGCGATGACGGCCGTGAGCGATGCCGGCAAGCGGTTTCCGCTGGAGCGCCTGCGCGTGACCTGCTCGGCCGGCGAGCCGCTCAATCCCGAGGTCATCCGCTGGTTCCGCGAGCAGTTCGGCTTGACGGTGCTCGACTACTACGGCCTGACCGAGAGCTACCCGCTCTGCGGCAACTTCCCCACCGAGCCGGTACGCGAGGGGTCCATGGGGCGGCCGCTGCCCGGGTGGGACGTCGCCGTGCTCGACGAGGACGAGCGGCCGGTGCCCCAGGGAGACCGCGGCGAGATCTGCCTCCGGGCGCGGTCGAACCCGCACTACCCGCTCGGCTACTGGAACCGGCCGGAGGACACCGAGGAGGTCTTCGGCGGCGAATGGTTCCACACCAAGGACGCGGCTTCCGTCGACGAGGACGGCTACGTCTGGTACGCGGGGCGCGCTGACGACGTGATCATCTCGGCCGTGTACCGGATCGGGCCGTTCGAGGTCGAGTCCGCGTGCGTCGAGCATCCTGCGGTGCTGGAGGCGGCCGCCGTGGCCTCGCCCGACCCGAAGCGCGGGGACATCGTCAAGGCGTTCCTGGTGCTCGCGGAGGGGCACGAGCCGAGCGACGAGCTGGGTACGGAGATCAAGGCCTTCGTGCGCGAGCGCCACTCGGCTTACGCGTACCCGCGCGAGGTCGAGTTCGTGAGCGACCTGCCTAAGACGCTGACGGGCAAGATCAGGCGGATCGAGCTGCGCGAGGCAGAGCGCCAGCGCAAGCAGGCCGAGACGCCCGCCTGATGTCTCGCCCGAGCGCCTGACTCAGCGCGCCGGCGACGCGTGCCGCTCCGGCTGTAGGGCGCCGGCCGCCGGCGTGTAGACCGTCGTGTGTCCGTCGTCCCAGCGAATCCGGTAGCGGGGCGATGGCTCCTCGCGAACCACTTCCTCGACCACTCCCGCGCGGTGCGGCCGCTCGGTCGTCTCGGACTCGGCGACCACGCGATCTCCGACCTTGAACTGCACCTCGCTCACCTCCTCGAGGTCAGCCTAGCTCGCACGCGGCCACGGGTCCATACGCGGATCCTGCGGGCCTTCAGACCCACGGCCCCGGTGCCGATCCAAGGTGTGTGAAGCACCGACCGGCATTGATCATGGCAGTCGTGGGCGTAGCGCTCAGCGCGCTCGCCGCCTACTGGTCCCCCCTGGGCCTCGACTACATGGCGCCGCCGTGCGATCCCGAGATCTGCGACGACGCGGCGCCTGCGATCCACGCCCTCATGTGGGCCGATCTCGGCCAGTACCTCGTCGACCAGCCGCCGATGGGCAGCTTCTCGCTGTTGCTGCGGGCGCCCGCCGGGCGAGCGGCCGAGGCGCTCGGCGGGCACGAGCTGGCCGTGTACCGAGCCGGCGCATTCGCCTGCCTGCTCTTCGCGGCGGCGCTCGCCGCGTGGCTCGCCGGGACGATGGGCCACCGCGGGCGGCCATGGATCGCGTGGGCGCTCGTGCCGGCCGCCCTGGTGGTCAACCCGCTGACGTACGCGGCTCTCGAGTACGGCCACCCGGAGGAGATCCTCGGCGGCGCGCTGTGCGTGGCGGCCGTGCTGCTCGCCGGGCGCGGTCGCGGACTGCCGGCCGGGATCGCGCTCGGCTGCGCCATAGCCACCAAGCAGTGGGCGGCGCTGGCGATACTGCCGGCGCTCGTGGCGGCTCCCGCGGGAGCGGTGCGGAGACGCGTGCTAGCCGCCGCGGCCGCCGCGGCCGCGGCTCTGACG
>JBKPHS010000064.1:0-3007 GCA_046729975.1 Actinomycetota bacterium | reverse complement strand
CGCGCTGCTCGCCCTCCGCGCCGGCTACGCGGACCAGTCCCACCTCACGCGCGAGTGCGTCCGGCTCACCGGCGTCTCGCCGCGGGTGTTCCTCGCCGAGACGCAACAGGCCTGCGCGTGCGGGCACGATCACTCGGCGTCCTTCGCGCCCATGCTGCGCGCCGAGACCGAGACGCGCTGACGTCTACCGCGCCGCACCCCTGACGTTTACCGCTCGGCCCGATCCTCCTCGGCGCAACCGACGCCATCGAGGAGGAGAGGACCATGCGTCAGACCCGCACCATCTTGCATACCCTCGCGCTCGCCGCGGCCGCGGTGCTCGCCGTCGCCGCTCCGGCCAGCGCGCTGGCGCCGCTGCCCACCGGCAACCTCGTGCGCAACGGGGACGAGGCCAACGTCGTGAGCCCGGACGGGTATCTCGTCGCCAGTCCTCTCCAGACCTGGGCGAGGGTCCCCAGCAACTCGTCGGTGACGAGGGTGCTCTACGGCGTGCCCGGGTTCCCGACCACTGCGCAGGCGGCCGAGATGGGCGCGGGGAAGATGTTCTTCGCGGGCGGCCCGAGCACGGCCGCGGATACAGGTCCCGCCTTCTCGGACCCGCTGATCTGGCACCCGGTCATCATTCCCGCCGAGGCGCAGCCGTACATCGCGGCCGGCGAGGTGCAGATCACGCTCAGCGCCTGCCTGGGCGGCTACGCCAACCAGGACGACTACGTGTCGATCGACGGAGGCGCGCACGGGTTCGGCGAGGATCGGCTGCCGAGCGATGTGTCCATGAGCGGGCCGAGGGCCGCCGAGCGCGACTTCCAGACCAAGCTCCTCCCGGTCTCGCGCACCGCGCCGCTGCCGCCGGGCGCATCCGCCTACACGATCGTCGTGCACTTCCATCGGACCAGCGGCCAGGGCACCTACAACGACGCCTATGCCGACAAGATCGAGGCGCGGCTCAGCGAGCTGGGCAGCACTCCGCCGGCGCCGAACTGCACGGCGCCGCGGCCTCCGGGCGGGACCGTGGTCGCTCCGAGCGGCACGGCGAACGCCAACCCGACCGGCGCCGCTCTCAGCGCGAGCGGCTCGAACACCGCGGTGCCGCTGACGCAAGCCGCCAGGCGCATCTCGCTCACCAAGCGCTACGCGCTCGTCAAGCTCCGCTGCGCCGCCCGCGACGAGGCCTGCGGCGGCACGCTGACGCTCAACAGCGCGATCGCGAAGCTGGGGTCGGCGAAGTTCGCGATCGCCGTCGGCAGGACCGCGACGATCAAGGTCAGGCTGGGCACGAAGGCGCGGCGCGCGCTCGCTCGCCTCTCCGCTCGGCGGCTGGCCCGGCTGAAGATCACGGCCACGGCCAGGATCGGCGTGCAGACGACGACCTTCACGTTCGGCGCGAAGCGTTGACCGCGACGACATCGAAGAGGAGCAAGCGATGCGCCCGATCCGCACCGTCGTCCAGACCCTCGCCATCGCGTTGGCCGCGTGCCTCGTCGCGGCGGGCTCCGCCGGCGCCGAGATGAGGACGCTCACGCCCAACCTGGTCGTGAACCCCGGCGCGGAGCTCGGCAGCTCCGGCCAGGGAGGGGTCGTGACGTCGATCCCCGGCTGGACGCGCGAGGACCTGATCGGGTCGAAGCTCTCCACCGTCGTGGACTACGGCGCGCCCGGATTCCCGACGCTCGCACAGGGCGCGACGCTGGGCGGCGGCTCGCACTTCTTCGCCGGCGGGCCCGCCGACGGCCACGACGACGACACACCGGCCTTCTCGGGGGCGGTCCTCGGTCAGGACATCGACATCGAACGCGGGCTCCCTGAGCGCGGCGGTGGCGCCGATCACCGCCGCGCACCCGACGCGAAGGACCTTCGACCTCCCGGGCCTGCGCTTCATCGACAGTGCCGGGATCGCCGTGTTGCTCACGGCTGCGGCGACGACCACCGTGAGCGTGTGCAACCCGTCGCCGATCGTGCGGTCAGTCATCGAGGCGACGGGCCTCTCAACCGTTCTGCACATGGCGAGCGAGTCGTGAGAAGCAGCCGCGCGTTCACCGCCGAGGCCCGATCGGTGGGCGCCGCGCGGCGCTACGCGAGAAATGCGCTGCGCCGTCATCCGGCTGCACATGTCGACGCGGTCGAGCTGATGGTCTCCGAGCTCGCGACCAACTCCATCAAGCACGCGCATAGCGGCTTCGAGGTCACGATCAACGACTTGAGAGGCGAGATCCGCGTCGAGGTGCGCGACACGGGTCGGGGTCAGCCCGTGCTCCGGTCCCCGAGGCCGATCGAGCCATCGGGCCGAGGGCTGCTCATCGTCGAGGCGCTCTCGCGCGCATGGGGCACCGAGGACTCACCGCACGGCAAGACCGTGTGGTTCACGCTCCGATCGACGGCGAAAGCGGCCGCGTAGTCCGGGCGCGCGTGCCGACGAGCCGCCAGGTCTCGACCTCGCCCTTGCCCTTCACCTCGACCAGCCCGATCGGCTCGGTGACGAAGTCGTCGCGCAGGAGCTGCCAGGTGGAGCGCGTGATCTGGATCTCGTCCGGTGTCCCGTGCGACTCCATGCGGCTTGCCATGTTCACGGTGTCGCCCCAGAGGTCGTAGAGGAAGCGGCGACGGCCGATGACTCCCGCGACGACCGGCCCGGAGCTGATGCCGATGCGCAGCCGCAGGTCGGTTTCGTCGGGTAGGCACCTCTTCGCGCACTCGCGCATCTCCAGGGCGAGCTCTGCCAGCGCCTGCGCGTGATCCGACCGCTGCGTGGGGACGCCCGCCGCGACCATGTAGCAGTCGCCGATCGTCTTGATCTTCTCGACGTCGTAGCGGTCGACGAGCTCGTCGAAGCTCGTGAAGAGGCGATCGAGGAGCCCTACGAGCTCACGCGCGTCGAGCTCGCCCGCGAGCGGAGTGAAGTCGACGACGTCCGCGAACAGGATGCTCGCGTCGTCGAAATGGTCGGCGATCGAATTGGGATCGGACTGCAGCCGCTGCGCGATCTCGGCTGGGAGCACGTTGAGCAGCA
>JBKPHS010000063.1:0-23911 GCA_046729975.1 Actinomycetota bacterium | reverse complement strand
CTCCACCTGGATGACGAGGTCGACGGCGCCCATGTCGACGCCGAGCTCGAGCGAGGACGTCGCCACGAGGCAGGGGATCTCCCCCTTCTTCAGGAGCTCCTCGATCTCGATCCGTTGCTCGCGCGCGAGCGAGCCGTGGTGGGCTCGGGCAATCGGACGCTCCGCCAGCTCGTTCAGCCTCACCGCGAGCCATTCCGCGAGGCGGCGGTTGTTGACGAAGAGGATCGTCGACCGGTGACCCTCGACGAGCTCGAGGAGCGCCGGGTAGATCGAGGGCCAGATCGAGCGGCGGGTGGACGCGTCGCCCTCGGAGAGGCCCTCGAGCGGCTCGGCGTCGGGCTCGCGCATCTCCTCCACCGGGACGTGGATCTTCAGGTCGAGCGGCTTGCGGATGCCGGTGTCCACGATCGTGCACTCGCGTCCCGGTCCCGCGAGGAAGCGGCCGACCTCCTCGAGCGGGCGCTGCGTGGCCGACAGGCCGATCCGCTGCACGCGGCGCCCCGCCAGGGCCTCGAGGCGTTCGAGAGTCAGCGCGAGGTGGGCGCCGCGCTTGGTTTGCGCCACCGCATGTATCTCGTCGACGATCACCCACTCCGCGTCGCGCAGGATCTCGCGCGCTCCCGAGGTGAGCATGAGGGAGAGCGACTCGGGGGTGGTGATCAGCACGTCCGGCGGGTTGCGGATCATCGACTGGCGTTCTCGCTGCGGCGTGTCGCCGGTCCGGATGGCGACCTCGATGTCGCCGCCGATCCCCTTGAGCGGCGCGCGCAGGTTGCGCTCGATGTCGTAGGAGAGCGCCTTCAGGGGCGAGACGTAGACGAGGCGCGTGCGCCGCTCCCCGTCCGGCGCGGGATCGGCGACCAGCCGGTCGAGCCCCCACAGGAAGGCCGCCAGCGTCTTGCCCGACCCGGTGGGCGCGGACAGCAGCACGTTCTCGCCGCGGGCGATCGCCGGCCAAGCCTGTTCCTGCGCCTTGGTTGGCTCCGCGAACGCGCGGGCGAACCAATCACGGACCTGCGGGGTGAACGATGCGAGAGGGTCTGAAGTCACCGAACCGACCAGCGTATCGAGCCGCTCGGTCATCGCCTGGATGCGGTAGCGGGACCCCAACCGGGGACGGAACTCGCGGGGCACCCCCGAACAAGAGTGGGGGTATCCGTACGGGCGCTCGTTAACAACCTGGGCACAATTTGCCCTGCATGGCAATCAGGGTTCTGATCGTCGACGATCATCCAAGCTTCAGAGCCACGGCCAGGATGGTGCTCGAGTCGGAGGGGTACGAGGTCGTCGGGGAGGCCGACTCCGGGATCTCCGGCCTGCGCGCGGCTCGCGAGCTCCATCCCGAGCTCGTGCTGCTCGACGTCCAGCTGCCCGACATCGACGGCTTCGACGTGGCGGCCCGGCTCAGCGGCGACGACGCGGCGCCCGCAGTCGTCCTCACCTCCACGCGCGAGGGCGCCGACTTCGGGCCGCTCGTGCGCCGCAGCGGGGCACGCGGCTTCGTCGCGAAGTCCGACCTCTCCGCGGACGCGCTCGCGGCCTTGATGCCATGACCGGGCTCCGGCGTGCCCTGCTCGCGCTCGGCCTGGCCGGACTCCTCGCGGGCCTTGCCGCCGGGGCGCTGGTCATCTCGAGCGACCGCTCATCCCCGTTCTGGGCGGTGGCCGCTCCTCTGATCGCCTGGTCCTTCATCGGCACGGGCCTCTACGCATGGTGGCGCCGGCCGGAGAACCGCTTCGGCGCGTTCATGACGGCCGTCGGGTTCGCCTGGCTCGTAGCGGCGCTGATGGAGACCGACGTGCCTCTTCTGTTCGTGGTCAGCCAGGCCATCGGTCCGCTCTACGTCGTGCTCCTCGCGCACATGGTGCTGGGCTTCCCGTTCGGGCGGCTGCGGTCGCAGGCTGAGCGTCTTCTCACCGCGACGGCCTACGTCCTGGTCCTGGCCGGCGGCATCCCCTACCTCCTGTTCACCGACTTCAACAAGGTCTACGACTGGTGCGACGGGAGCTGTCCGTCGAACCCGATCCTCGTGACGGACGACCACGACCTCGCTGTCGTGCTCAGCAACGTCCAGAACGCGCTCGGCGTTCTGGTCGTGGCGACGTTCGTCGTGCTGGTCGCGCGCCGCTGGCGCGGCGCGACTCCGCCCATGCGCCGGACGCTCGCGCCCGTGTTCGCCACGGGCGGACTCACCATGGCGCTGGTCACGGTCGGGCTCGTCCTGTCCGTCGCCGGGGTGCCGAGCGGGGGGCAGGATCCCGTCTGGATCGCCGCGCTGGCCTCGTTCGCCACTGTTCCCTTCGCGTTCCTGTTCGGCCTCTTCCGCGGCCGCGTCGCGCGCGCCGGCGCCGTCGCTGCGCAGATCCGCCGCCTCGGGGAGGCGGCCGCGCCCGGCCCCATCCGGGACGTGCTCGCGGAGGCCCTCAGCGATCCGACGCTCGAGCTCGCCTACTGGCTCCCGGACTCTCAGACCTACGTGGACTCTGACGGCCGTCCCGTCGAACTTCCCGGCCGCCGCTCCCGCCGCAGGGCGTGGACCGCCGTGACCCGTGAGGGCCGCCCCGTCGCGGCGATCGTTCACGACGCGAGCCTCGCCGACCAGCCCGAGCTCGTGGCCGCTGCGGGGGGAGCCGCTGCGCTCGCGCTCGAGAACGAGCGCCTCGAGGCGGAGCTGCGGGCCCGCATCGAGGAGGTCCGAGCGTCGCGCGCGCGCATCGTCGAGGCCGCCGACGACGCCAGGAGGCGCCTCGAGCGCAACCTGCACGACGGGGCTCAGCAGAGGCTCGTCTCGCTCAACCTCGCGCTGAAGATGGCCCGTGGCCGGCTCGAGTCGGACCCCGAGG
Organism: Actinomycetota bacterium; assembly: GCA_046729975.1. Classification (GTDB taxonomy): domain Bacteria; phylum Actinomycetota; class Thermoleophilia; order Solirubrobacterales; family Thermoleophilaceae; genus JBKPHS01. The sequence continues at coordinate 21,068 of JBKPHS010000063.1, read as the reverse complement.
GCGCCGGTCGCCTGCTCGACGCCGCCGGCGACGAGCTCGGCCGCGCGCTGGACGACCTGCGTGAGCTGGCCCGCGGGATACATCCCGCCGTCCTGTCCGACCGGGGGCTGGACCCGGCGCTCGAGACGCTGACCGAGCGCTCCCCGGTGCCCGTGGAGCTGCACACATGCGGAGGCAAGCGCTTGCCGGCAGCGGTCGAGGCCGCGGCATACCACGTCGTCGCGGAGGCACTGGCGAACATCGCCAAGTACTCGAAGGCGAGCAGGGCGACCGTTGAGGTGTCGCGGCGCAACGGCGCAGCGGTCGTCGAGGTGGCCGACGACGGCGTGGGAGGCGCCGATCCGGCCGCCGGCACGGGCCTGCGGGGCCTCCAGGACCGCGTGGCCGCCCTCGACGGCAAGCTGCGGCTCTTGAGTCCGCCCGGCGAGGGGACCATCATCAGGGCCGAGATCCCGTGCGCGTAGTCATCGCAGACGACTCCATACTTCTGCGCGAGGGAGTGGTGCGCCTGCTGGAGGAGGCGGGCTTCGAGGTCGTGGGCCAGGCAGGTGACGCCGACGACCTGATCCGCAAGGTCGCCGCCCACAAGCCCGACGTGGCCGTGGTGGACGTGCGCATGCCGCCCACGAACACCGATGACGGCCTGCGCGCCGCGCAGAAGATCCGCGAAGAGCACCCCGAAACGGGTGTGCTGGTCCTGTCGCAGTACGTCGAGGAGGCGTACGCGATGGAGCTGCTGTCGGAGAGCGCCGAGGGCGTCGGCTACCTGCTCAAGGACCGCGTCGCCGACCTGGACCGCTTCACCGACAGCGTCCGTCGCGTCGGGCAGGGTGGCTCCGCGCTCGACCCCGAGGTCGTGGCCGCGCTGCTCGGCCGCCGCCGTCAGGAGGATCCGCTCGCGGAGTTGACTCCGCGGGAGCGCGAGGTGCTCGGGCTAATGGCGGAGGGCCGCTCGAACCACGCGATCGCCGAGCAGCTCGTGGTGACCGAGCGCGCCGTCGAGAAGCACGTGACGAGCATCTTCGGAAAGCTCCGGTTGCAGCCGGCCGCCGAGGACCACCGGCGCGTGCTCGCGGTCCTCACCTACATGCGCGGCGCCAGCTGAGCGAAGACCCGTACGGGTTGAAGTTCGGTTAACCCCATTGCTGGTGCGCCGGGCGGCCTTCTAGTCTCGATGACATCCGACGAAAGGGCTCGCGTGAATGACTCGCTGATCGTCTCCGCTGTCGACGTGCACCGTCGCTTCGGCGAGGGGGACACCGCCGTCGACGCGCTCGACGGCGTCACCCTCGGCTTCCCCAAGGGCCGCTTCACGGCGATCATGGGCCCCTCGGGCTCCGGCAAGTCCACGCTCATGCACATCCTGGCCGGCCTCGACCGCCCGACGTCCGGCTCGGTCGTGATCGACGGGGTTGAGATCACCGAGCTCGACGACAAGCGCCTCACGCAGCTGCGCCGCGACAAGGTCGGCTTCGTCTTCCAGTTCTTCAACCTGCTGCCGGTGCTGACGGCGGAGGAGAACATCCGCCTCCCGCTCTCGCTCGCGGGCCGCAAGCCCGACCCCGAGCGCCTCGCGCAGCTCATCACCTCCGTGAACCTCGGCGACCGGCTTACGCACCGGCCGTCCGAGCTCTCCGGCGGTCAGCAGCAGCGCGTGGCGATCGCCCGCGCGCTCGTCTCGCGGCCGGCGGTGGTGTTCGCCGACGAGCCGACGGGCAACCTCGACTCGAAGTCGAGCGAGGAGGTCCTCGCTCTCCTCCGGCAGGCGGTCGACGAGATGGGGCAGACAGTCGTGATGGTCACTCACGACGCCGCCGCGGCCGCTGTCGCCGATCGCGTGGTCGTGCTGGTCGACGGCAAGATCGTCGAGGACGCCGACGCGCATAGCGCGGAGCAGGTCCATGACCTGATGAAGAACGTGGCCTGATGGGCGCCATAGCCCTTCGCGACCTCGCGACTCGCAAGCTCCGGGCGGGGCTGACCGCCTTCGCGATCGTCCTCGGCGTGATGATGATCGCCGGGACGTACATCCTCACGGACACGATCGACTCGTCGTTCGACAAGATCTTCACCGAGTCGAGCAAGGGCACGAACGCCGTCGTCGCTCCGAAGGAGACGATCGAGATCGACGACAACTCGACGCCGTCGTTCAGGGCCTCTGAGCTCCGGACCGTCGAGCGCGTGGACGGCGTTGCGGCCGCGGCGGGCGGCGTCTTCGACGGCACCGCCGCGATCTTCGACAAGGACGGCGACCGGCTCGGCGGCGGCGGCGCTCCGACTTTCGCCTCGTCGGTGCTGCCCGAGCGCTTCGACCCGTTCACCTACGTCGAAGGGCGCAAGCCGCAGGGCGCCAACGAGGTCGTGCTCGACAAGCAGACCGCCGAGAACGGCCACTTCAAGCTGGGCGATCGGGTCGAGGTGGCCGGCAAGGCGCCGGCGAAGAGATACGTGCTCGTCGGCATCGCGAAGCTCGGCGACGTCTCGTCGTTCGGCGGCGCCGGGGTGGCGATGATGACCCTGCCCGAGGTGCAGCGCCTCATGGGCAAGCAGGACCGCTTCGACTCGATCAGCGTCGCGGCCGACCCGGGGCTCTCCGACGAGCAGTTGAAGCAGCGCCTCCAGGCTGCCCTGCCGAACTCCCTCCAGGTAGAGACCAACGAGGAGAACATCCAGTCCCAGCGGGACGACATCAGCGAGTTCACCGGCTTCTTCAGGACGATCCTGCTGGTCTTCTCGGGCGTCGCGCTGCTCGTCGGCGCGTTCCTGATCTTCAACACCTTCTCGATCACGATCGCCCAGCGCACGCGCGAGTTCGCGATGCTGCGCACGGTAGGGGCGAGCCGTCGTCAGATCATGACCTCGGTGATCCTCGAGTCGCTCGTGATCGGCCTGATCGGCTCGGGCCTCGGCCTGCTCGCCGGGATCGGCTTCGCGCCGGCGGTCAACGCCCTGTTCGAGAGCGTGGGCATCGACCTACCCAACTCGGGCACGATCATCGCCACCCGTACGGTCGTCGTGTCTCTCCTCGTCGGCACCAGCATCACCGTGGTCGCCGCGCTCGTACCGGCCCTGCGCGCCACCCGCGTCGATCCGGTGCAGGGACTGCGAGAGGGCGCGAGCCTCGAGACGCCGCGCTCGCACCGGGTCCGCACGGCGATCGCCGCGGGCCTGACGGCCCTCGGCGCTCTCTCGATGCTCCTCGGCGTGTTCGGCGCGCTCGACCCGGGCGAGCTCTGGGTGGGCGTGGGCGCCTTCGCCGTCTTCATCGGCGTGGCGCTGCTCAGCCCGCGGCTCGTAAAGCCTCTTGCCGCGGTCTTCGGTCGGCCGATCGAGCGGTTGGCCGGGATCTCCGGGAAGCTCGCGCGCGAGAACTCGATGCGCAACCCGGGCCGTACCGCGTCCACAGCGGCTGCGCTGATGATCGGCCTGGCGCTCGTCTCGTTCGTCGCGATTTTCGCCGCCGGCCTAAAGGGCTCCATCAACGACGCCTTCGACAAGACGATCGTCGCCGACCTCGTCGTGGGCGACACCGAGGGCTTCCAGAGCATGCCCGTCGGGGCCCAGAAGCCGCTGTCCGAGATCAAGGGCGTGGAGGTCGCTTCCCCGACGCGATACGCCCAGGACCGGGTAAAGGGCGACGATGGCTACGCCACGCTCGTGGACACCAAGACCATCGACAAGGTCATGACGCTCGACTGGAAGGACGGCGATGTGCGGCAGCTGTCCGAGCTCGGACCGCGCGACGCGGTGGTCGACGAGAAGTGGGCGCGCGGCAAGGACATCGACATCGGCGAAACGTTCAGCGCTCTCACACCGAGCGGCAAGCGCCTCAACTTCACCGTCCGTGGCGACTTCGTGGACAACGCCGACTTCAACGGCGACTACGTCGCCTCCGACGTGAACGCACCCGCGTTCAACCAGGCGGACGTCGCGCAGAACATCCTGCTCGAGCTGGCGCCTGGTGCGACCGAGGCTCAGGTCCGGCCCGCGGTGGAGAAGCTGGTCGAGACGCAGTACCCGGCCGCCCAGGTCAAGAACCAGGACGAGTTCAAGGGCTTCATCGCCGACCAGCTCGACCAGATCCTCGCCGTGGTCTACGCGCTGCTCTTCCTCTCGGTAATCGTGTCGCTGTTCGGCATCGTCAACACGCTGGCGCTCTCGATCCACGAGCGGACGCGGGAGCTCGGGCTGCTGCGGGCGGTCGGCATGTCCCGCCGCCAGGTGCGCCGGGTGGTGCGCTGGGAGTCGGTGATCACCGCCCTTATCGGCGCCACGCTCGGCGCGATCCTCGGCGTGATCTTCGCCCTCGTGATCAGCCGGCCGCTCGCCGACGAGGGCTTCACGCTGTCGATCCCGGTCGGAACCCTGATCGCGCTGATGGTGCTTGCCGCCGTCGCCGGCGTGATCGCCGCGATAGGCCCGGCGCGCAGGGCCTCCCGGCTCGACGTGCTCAAGGCGCTCGCCTACGAGTAACCAGGCGGCTGCAAGCCGTCGCCCGGCCGCGTCATCGGTCGCTCGCCTGCGTTAGCAGGCGTCGCTTCCTGCTTCCTTGCCGGACTCGGTTTTCGCCGCCTGATACCCGGCTAGCGCGCGCGCGCGCAGGAAGACCGCGTCGAGCATCGGCTCGGTCAGCTTGCCGGTGAAGGTGTTCTGCTGGCTCGGGTGGTAGGTCGCGAGCAGGACGCGCCCGTCGGGCAGCGTGTGCTCGGCGCCGTGGGAGAAGCGCGGCTTCGGCCTGACGCCGAGCAGGCGCGCGGCGGAGTCCCAGGCATACGCGCCGAGGCAGACGATCACCCGCACTGGCAGAAGCTCGAGCTCCTCGGCGGCGTAGGGCAGGCAGTTCTCGCGCTCGGACGGCAGCGGCCTGTTCGCCGGAGGCGCACAGCGCACGGCGGCGGCGACGAAGGCGCCGCGAAGCTCCAGGCCGTCGTCACGCCGGCGCGAGGTGGGCTGGTTCGCGAAGCCCATGCGATACAGAGACGCGAACAGCCAGTCGCCGGAGCGGTCGCCCGTGAACACGCGGCCGGTGCGATTGCCGCCGTGCGCCGCCGGTGCGAGCCCCAGCACGTAGACGTGCGCTTCGGGATCGCCGAAGCCAGGCACAGGCCGCCCCCAGTACTCCTCGTCAGCAAAGGCGGCGCGTTTCTCGCGCGACACCCGCTCGCGCCACTCGACGAGCCGTGGACAGCGGCGGCATTCCGTGACGCGCCGCTCGAGCGCCGTCAGGCCTTCAGCTTCCGCCCGCTCGTGAAGAGCCACTGCGACCAGATGTAGGTGGGGATGGCGAGCCCCGCGGTCACGCCGAGGCAGAGCCAGATGCTCACGTCGCTCGTGCCCAGGAAGCCGTAGCGCACGCCGTTGACCAGGTAGAAGACCGGGTTGAAGTGCGACAGCTGGTGCCACGGCGACGCCAGCGAGTCGACCGAGTAGAAGACGCCGCCCACGAACGCCAGCGGCAGGATCACGATGTTGTTCACGAACGTGTGGTGGTCGAACGTCTCGGCGAAGATGCCGACGACGGTGCCGAGCGCGCTGAACAGCACGAGGCCGAGAAGCACGGCGACCAGCGCGACGAGCGGGTGCTCGACGGGCACGCCGGTGAGCGGCGCGGCGGCGGCGAGCAGCAGCGCGCCTATGGCGAGGGCGCGCACGACGCCGCCGATGTTCACGCCCAGGTTCACCTGCCACGCCCGCATCGGCGCCGACAGCACGTCGTGGATGTAGCGGTCCGAGCGCGCCTGGAAGATCGACGAGGAGTTGTTCGAGTACGCCGCCTGGACCATCGCCATCACGATCAGCCCCGGCACGATGAAGACCTGGTAGTCGAAGCCCTCCACCTCGCGGATGCGGTTGCCGAGCGAGAGCCCGAACACGACGATGAACAGGAGCGACGAGATGACGGGCGCGAAGACCGTCTGCGTCCAGAGCTTCCAGACGCGCAGCGTCTCACGCTTGATCAGCCAGCCGAGCGGGCGATAGCCGGTCATCGCCGCCTCCAGGGGGCGCTGGTCAGTACCAGCGCACGCTCGTCGCAGCTGTCGCGGATCTTCGTCAGCGCCAGGCGGTCGCCCCGTAGGACGAATCGGTATGAGCCCTTGGATGGCGGGCCTGCGCAGGCCTCATCGATTCCGAAGGTCACGCGATCGCCCGACACCGCTATCGGGTTTCCGAGCGGGGCGGTCTGCGCTGCTGCGGGCGTCAAGAAGGCGTCCCGGCCGGCAAAGCGGAGCTGGTAGGAGCCGCCGCCTCGCGGTGCCGGCAGCTCGGGTAGATCGACCGTATACGTCCCCTCGAGCACCGTGGAGTCGGCAGGCGGAGCCGGCTGCTCCTGTGCGGTGACCGGCGCCTCCGCAGCCGACGTGTCCGGCTGCTTCGTCTCCGACGGCGCGCGTTCTGCACCGAGCTCCGGCTCGCGCGTAGCCGGTGGCTCCTGGTCATCCGAGCCACAGCCTGCGAGCGGCAGGAGGATCGTCGCGGCGGCCACCAGCGCCGTCGCCCTCACTCGCCGATGACGAAGGGGCGTCCCATCGCCTTCACGTAGACATCGGCCAGAGAGCGCGCTTCGTAGTGGCTGCGCAACCCCTCGGCGCTGTCGCGCGCGATCAGGCGGCCGCCGCGGATGAGCGCGATCTCCTCGCAGAGCGTCTCCGCCTCCTCGAGGTAGTGCGTGGTCAGCAGGATCGTCGTCCCCCTCTCGTGCAGCCGGCGGATGTAGCGCCAGAGCTCCATCCGCAGCTCGAAGTCCACGCCGGCGGTCGGCTCGTCGAGGATCACGAGCCGCGGGCGGTGCATCAGCGCGCGGGCCAGCAGCAGGCGGCGGCGCATCCCGCCGGAGAGCTTGGGTGTGCGCACGTCGCTCTTCGCGCCGAGGTCGAACACGTCGATCATCTCTCGTGCGCGCTCCCGAGCCTCGCCGCCCGTCATGCCGAAGTAGCCGCCGTGGTAGACGAGCGTCTCCTCGACGGTCAGGAACCGGTCGAGGTTGATGTCCTGCTCCGCTAGCCCGACGTTGCGGCGCGCCTCGAGCGTGTCCGCCGACTCCCCGAACACGAACACCTCGCCGGAGGTGATCCGGATCAGGTTGCAGACCGCGCTGATCAGCGTGGTCTTGCCGGCGCCGTTCGGTCCGAGCAGACCGAAGAACGCGCCGTCGGGGATCGTGAGGTCGAAGTCCTCGAGCGCGAGCGTGCCGTCGTCGTAGCGCTTGGTGAGGCCTCTGAGTTCGAGCGCTGGGGCTTTCTGGAGCACTCGCCTCAGGCTAGACGGTTGATTCCCCATTCCCGCACCCGCGGATGACGCGCCACCCGCCCGGATCGCCCTCCGAGAAGACTGGTTCGAAACCAGCCGCCCGCATTCCGCGCCTGCGTGATTCGATGGCCACCGAGGACTGGGCCCATTGGACCTGCGGGTCTAAGGCGTACTCGGGCTCCCGACGACGCCGCCGTCAGCTCCCGGCGTCGAGCGCAGTTTTGAGAGCACCCACGTCGGGCGCCCCGAAGACGATGCGATTCTGGGTGGCGACATACACGAGATCGAGGTTGACTCCAGCGCGGGCGATCTTGCGAGTCAGGTCCGCCAGCACGCCGGGACGATCCTCGACATCGACGACGACGACCTCGCGCTCACGGGTGATGCCGAGATGGGAAATCGCCAGCGCACGCTTCGCGGGCTCAGCATGAGGGACGAGGATGTGCAGCTCGGCCCGCTCCCCTGACCCGATGCATGTGGCCGCTGCGATGTTCACGCCGGCATCGCTTATCGCGGCTGCGACCTCCGCGAGCGCCCCGGGGGCGTTCTCGATGTCGATGACCAGGTCGACCGGCATGTGCCCCGTGCGGCGTCAGCCTACTAGGCGGGATTGCGTCCGCGAAGGGCGCCGGGATGAGTAATCGGGGCACCCGCGGCTTGTCTCGGCTGCCGGCGGCGTCATCCATCGCGTTCCGACCCCGAGTCGGCCCAGTCGAGAGGCCAATCGCTCTTCGAGCCCCACGAAGGAGTGCGACTGCTCCAGTTCTGCCCGAGCCAGGACTTCAGCGCGGCCACCTGTATCTGGGAAGCAGACTCCGTCGACACCGTTCGCGAGCTCGTCGACCAGGCCTTGGGCGACGCAAGCGAGCAGACCTACTACGAGATCAACACCGAGCAGGCTGTGGGCCTGCCGGAGGCAAAGGCCGTCAGCACGTAGCGTGCGCGGCTAGAGGGCAATCGCCCGGTGCCCTCTAGGGTGGCGCCGCGAGGGCCAGCGTGGTGCGGCTAGTGCCCCGTCGCAGAGAAGTGCATGTAGTCCTTCGTGTTCCCGCTCCACGAGCCGCCCCAGCCCCAGCCGATCGAGCGGAAGGCTTCGACGACCTGCGGGGTCACCATTCCGGGTCGGTGCCGGGAGCGGTCGCGATAGCGCCTAGCCGTGGGATCGCGACTCTGACCGCAGCCGACATAGGGGTTTTCGACTGGGTTCAGGTCGACCGCGAGCCCATACGCGTGCATTGACCAAGAGCCGGTCGCCCGGCCGCCAGTGCATGGAGACGGGACTGCTTGCCGGCACTCGAACGAGCCGGTGAGGTCGCCGTCGCGGGGTCTGGTACGCGGTGGACCGTAGACGTCGGCGATGGTCATGTGGCGGATCGGGAAATGCAGCCGGTAGAGCTGTCTGAACACGCGGGCGAGCGGGCGAGCGGCGCTTTCGTTCACGATCAGCTGCCCGGTGTGAGCCCGCCGGTCGAAGCCCCGGTAGGGAACAGTGAGCAGCCGCAGGTCGGAGCGAGCGACCGGACACCCACGCTGCCAGAAGCCGCCCGCCTCGAGTCGCGCCTGAAGTCGCCGTGGCAGCGGCGCGATCGAAGCCCGGGGCGGACGGGCGTCGTCGGTTGCGTCGGGCGCCTCGACGGTCCCGGTGCTGGCTCCGCCCTCGGCACGCCCCGAGGCACCATCACCGTCGGTCGCCGTCGTTTCCCTGCCGGCTACATCGCTCGAAGCCGACTTCTCGGACCCGCCGCCGCAGGCAGGCATCCCCAGCGCGAGGACCAGCACGGGCAATAACCACCGGAACGACGCCGCTACCGCTCGCACGCGGCTCAGGGTCTCGGTCCGAAGCCGGGTCGTCAAGCGGAAACTCGTGGCCGCTCGCGGGGCGGCGGCGGGGGGAGCCCGAGCTTCCAGAACACCCTGCTCGTCCGGATCCGTGACCGTTGGCGCGACTCCGGTCGCCTTCTGCGCTCGAGAACGCGATCCAGATAATCCGCGCCTACGCGGCGGACGGTCGCGCTCGGGCGGCCTAGAGAGTAGTCCGAGAGGTCGCTAATTCGGAGTCAACGACCTAGCCTGCGGCCGTACTGGCGCTCGTAGTACTCGCGATACTCGCCGCTGCGGATCGGCGCCCACCACCACTCGTTCGCCCGGTACCAGTCGACCGTCCGCTCGAGCCCCTCGCCGAACCGCGTGCGCGGCTCCCAACCGAGCGCCCGCACCTTGTCCGACGCGAGCGGGTAGCGGCGGTCGTGACCCGGGCGGTCGGTCACGTGCTCGATCAGCGACTCCTCCGCGCCCGTCAGCTCCACGATGCTCCGGACGACGTCGATGTTCTCGCACTCGTCCGGCCCGCCGACGTTGTAGGCCTCGCCGGGCGCCCCCTGACGCAGGACGAGATCGATCGCGCGCACGAAGTCCTCCATGTACAGCCAGTTGCGCACCTGGCGCCCGTCGCCGTACACGGGCAGGGGATCGCCCGCCAGCGCGTTCAGCACGCAGAGCGGGATCAGCTTCTCCGGGTGCTGGCGCGGGCCGTAGTTGTTCGAGCCGCGGCAGACAAGCGCCTCGATGCCGTAGGTGTGCACGTGCGCCGAGACGAGCAGGTCCCCGGCCGCCTTGGTGGCGCTGTACGGCGAGGAGGGGTTGAGCGGCGAGGACTCGGTGAACGAGCCGTCCTCGATCGAGCCGTACACCTCATCGGTGGAGACCTGGACGAAGCGCGCGACGCCCAGCTCCCGCGCGGCGTCGAGCAGCACGGAGGTGCCGATCACGTGCGTGCGGGCGAACGCGTCCTGGTCGGCGATAGAGCGGTCCACGTGGGACTCGGCCGCGAAGTTGACGACGGCGTCGCAGCCCGCCATCACCTCGAGCACGAGGTCCTTGTCCTCGATCGCACCGTGGACGAACGCGATCCGGTCCTCGACGTCGGCGAGGTTCTCGCGGCGGCCCGCGTAGGTGAGCTTGTCGAGGACGACCAGCTCATCGCCCGGACGCTCGTCGAGGACGAGGCGCACGTACGCCGAGCCGATGAAGCCGGCAGCTCCGGGGACCAGCAGCCTCACGCGCTCACGGTGCGCTCGGCGAGGTAGCTCGCGAGCCCCTCCCGCCAGTCCGGAAGGTGGATCGCCTCACGCCGCTCGGTAGCGAGCACCGAGTAGGGAGGCCGCGGCGCGGGGCGCGCGAGCTCGTCGGTGGTGAGCGACATCACCCGGGAGTCAACCCCCGCCTGCCTGAAGATCTCGAGCGCGAAGTCGTACCAGGAGCACTCGCCCGCGCCGGCGATGTGGTGGATGCCGTACGCCTCGGTGTCGACGAGCCGGACGAGCGCGTCCGCGAGGTGAGCCGTGTACGTGGGACAGCCGACCTGGTCGCGGACCACCAGGACCTCCCCGTGATCGCTCGCGAGCGCGAGCATCGTCTCGACGAAGTTGCGGCCGTGCGTGCCGAATAGCCAGGACGACCGGACGATGAAGTGGCGTGGGTTGAGCGTGGCCGTCTCGTGCTCGCCCGCCAGCTTCGTCTGCCCGTAGATCGAGCGCGGGTGCGGTGGATCCGACTCCACATAGGGCTCGCCCTTGGAGCCGTCGAAGACGTAGTCGGTCGAGACGTACACGACGCGCGCGCCGACCTCGTTGGCCGCGGCGGCGACGTTCGCGCTGCCATCGCCGTTGACCTCCATCGCGCTCCGGAGGTCGTCCTCGGCGCCGTCGACGTCGGTGTAGCCGGCGCAGCCGACGACCGCGTCGGGCCTTTCCTCCCGTATCACGCGGGAGACCGCCGCGGCGTCGCGCACGTCCATCTCGGAGCTCGTGGGGGCGACGGTCTCGTGGTTCACGAACCCGGCCGCACGCACCACGTCGCTGCCGAGCATCCCCCCGCCGCCGGTAACGAGGATCTTCACGCCGACATGGATATCAGCCGCGGCCGGCTCGCTGCTACAGAATCGCGATCTCGGCGTTGTCGCCCACCACGAAGCGGTAGGCCTTCGGCAGCGCCGGGCTGCGGGAGATCGCGACGTTCCTGCCGATCAGGCTGGCCTCCACGCGGCCCTGGAGGTCGTTCAGGGAAGAGCCGGACAGCACGATCGAGTGCTCGATCTCCGCGTGGGAGATGCGGACGTCCTCCCCGATCGCCGTGTAGGGCCCGATGTAGGCGTCCGTGATCTCGGAGCCGGCGCCGACGATCGCCGGGCCCCTCACCGTCGCCCGCTCGAGCCGCGCCCCAGTCTCCACGACCACCCGGCCCTCGACCCGCGAGTCGACGAGCTCGCCGTCGAGCCGCTCCGTGAGGTCGTCGAGGATCAGGCGGTTCGCCTCGAGCATGTCCTCCACGCGGCCGGTGTCCTTCCACCAGCCGTGCACGATGTGCGGGTCGACCCGCAGCCCGCTGTCCACGAGATGCTGGATCGCGTCCGTGATCTCGAGCTCGCCGCGCCCGGAGGGCCGGATCGCGCGTGCCGCCTCGAAGATCGGCGGAGTGAACATGTAGACGCCGACGAGCGCGAGGTCCGTGTCCGGCTCGCTCGGCTTCTCCACGAGCCGCGCCACCTTGTCGCCGTTCAGCTCGGCGACGCCGTAGTTGTGCGGATCCGGAACCGGCGTGAGCAGGATCAGCGCGTCGGGCTCCTCCTCGCGGAACTGCGCGACCAGCTCGTTGATCCCGTCGCGCAGCAGGTTGTCGCCGAGATACATGACGAACGGGGTCCCCGCCAGGAACTCCTCCGCGGTCAGCACGGCGTGGGCCAGGCCGAGCGGCGCCTCCTGCTCGATGTAGCTGATCGAGACGCCGAAGCGCGAGCCGTCGCCGGCGGCCGCTCGGATTTCGTCACCGGTCTCGGGGGCGATGATGATCCCCACGTCGCGGATGCCCGCCGTGGCCATCGCCTCGAGCCCGTAGAAGAGCACGGGCTTGTTGGCGACCGGGATGAGCTGCTTGGCGCTCGTATGCGTGATCGGGCGCAGCCGCGTGCCCTTGCCGCCGGAGAGGATCAGGCCCTTGAGCTGCTCCATCAGTAGACGCCGCCGAGCTTGCGGTGGTCCCAGGTCACGACGCGCGTGGGCCTGAAGGTGAGGGCGACGCGCTTGGGCGCCTGCGCGGCGACCATCTGGCGCACCTCCTCGCTGGGCTCCGAGCCGCCCCCGTAGCGGCTGAACAGCGCGAGCCCGAAGCGCTCCACGTCATCGGTCTCACGCTGGAGCCCGACGTCGCATTCGAGCATCACGCCGCGCAGCTCCTGGTATTGGACTCCGGCATCCACCAGGAGCGTCGCACGCGGATCGCGCTCCAGGTTCCTCGCCTTCTGCGACTTGGCGTAGGTCCAGCCGCGCAGGACGGTCCCGTCGGGCACGTACCAGAGCGACACCAGATGTGGACGGCCCCTCGGCCCGACTGTCGCCACGCTGACGATCATCTGCTCGTCGAGGAAGGCCCGGACCTCCTCGTCGGACATCTTGATCTGGTCCCGGCGCGAGGCCATGCGCTAAGCGGGGACCAGCCTGAGCGTGTCCTCCGCGGGCTGGCCGACGGGGTGAGTGCGCCCCGCCAGCCAGTCCCGCAGCAGATCGTCGTAGTGCGGGCTGCCCGGGTGCCCGGACTGGCCGGTGGTGTGGACCCAGCGCGAGCTGTCGGGGTCCCCGAGGTCCGCGAGCATGCGGTACGAGGGGACCACGATCGCCGTGTAGTCGCCATCGTGGGCGAGGAAGCTCATCTGCGCCACGGTCTCCTGGCCGCCGCCGGCGGGCGCGCGTCGCGAGAGCAGGCGTTCGAGCAGTCTCGATGCCGTCGAGTCGCCGCCGCCGAGAGCGTGTCCGAAGCGGACGTTGTGAACGCGGCCCCACTCCCATCCGGCCGGGTCGTGCCCGAAGCTGCGCTCGAGCTCGTCGAGCGCGTCGGAGAGCGCGCTCACGGCCAGCTCGTCCCACGAGCGGCCTCCGATCAGGTCCGGGTCACCCTCGTCCCAGAGGTCGAGCAGCCGCGCGTGCCAGCGCCAGAAGGACGACATCATCGGCGAGAAGCCGAGCAGGGACTTCGACAGCCACCGCTTCGCCTCGTCGGTGTCGCCGATGGCGGCCTCGGCGAAGTTGCGCGCGAAGTGGACGGTGAACGCCTGGTAGATCGTCCCGGCGATCGTCCGCGGGTCTAGGCAGTGGTCCCAGCTCTTCAGCCGCTCGATGGCGCGCACCTCGCGCTGGCCGGGTGGCCGGAGCCTCGCCAGGCGGTGCGCGGTGCGCTCACCGGGGATCGAGTAGACGTCGACCTGGATGCGCTCGAAGTCGTCGAGCGTCAGCTTCTCTCGATCGGCGAGCAGCTGCTCGACGCGGGCCGCGCGGAAGCCGTCCAGATACTCGCTCGTGATGTGGTACGGGTAGTCGTCGGGAGCGACCTGGTTGTTGGCGGTCACGAGCACGCCGCCCTCGGGATTGACGATCTCGGGCAGCTCCTCGTAGGGAACGTAGCCCTCCCATTCGTATTCGCCGGTCCAGCCGGGCTTGGGAACGTCCGGGCAGTTGCCGCGGCGCTTCGGCAGGCTCCCGACGAGCTTGTAGCCGATGTTCCCGCCCGAGTCCGCCCAGACGAGGTTCAGGCAGTGGACCCGGTACTCGCGCATCCGCTCCACGAGCTCGGCGCCGCTCTGGACGTCGCCGCCGTCGAGCGCGAGCCCGACGAACCAGGGATGCCGCAGCCCGGTCCAGGCGAGCGCCAGCGGCTCGGCATCCCGCGCCCCCAGAGGACCGTTGACGATCGGCCCGTGGTGGGTCTCGCGCACCTCCAGGACCTCGGGCTCCGAGCGGCCGCTGACGCCGATCTCCTCCCGGTGCAGCGTGACCGGCAGCCACTCGCCCTGGAACTCGTACTCGGGCACGCCGCCGTCGACGGGCTCGCGGATGTGCTCGACGAAGAGGTCCTGAACGTCGGGCATGACGTTCGTGAACGCCCAGGCCACGTGCCGCGACTGGCCGAAGCCCACGCCCGGGATGCCGGGGGTGGAGGCGCCCCTCAGCTCGATCTCGGGCGCGGAGAGCTCCACCGCGTGCCAGATGCATGGCATCGTCGGGGAGAGGTGAGGATCGCCGGCCAGCAGCGGGCTGCCCGTGGCCGAGCGCTCGCCCGAGACCGCCCAGTTGTTCGAGCCGGCCGGCTGCGGCGAGAGCCCGATCATCTCCCGGACCGCCTCCACCTGCTCGCCGATCGCCGCGCCGTGCCCGCTCCACGGCTCTCCCGGGGTCACGACGACGGAGTTGCCGGCGGGGTAGTTCGGCTCTAGGCGGGCGGCCTTCTCCGGCCCGACGAGCCGAACCAGGTCGGCGCGAAACAGCTCCTGCTCCATGTTGGTCGAGAGCCCGAGCGCGAGGACCTTGCCCATCGCCAGGCTGTCGGAGGGCGCCCAGCGCTCAGGCCGCAGCCGCAGGATCTGGAGCTCGAGTGGCAGCGCGGGGAGCTGATCGATGGCGGCGTTGACGCCCTCGGAATAGGCCTCGAGCAGCTCGCGGTCGCCCGCCGGAAGCTCCGCGACCTCCCGCTCGGCGGCTCGGTGGAGCCCGAAGGTGCGCATCATCCGGTCGACCAGGAGTCCGTCCGGCCCGGTCACCTCCGAGAGCCGGCCGGCCGCAACCCGACGGTAGAACTCCATCTGCCACAGCCGGTCCTGGCCGTGTACGAAGCCGTGGCCGAAGGCGGCGTCCGGAAGGCTGTGCGCCTCGATCCGCGGCACGCCGAAGCGATCCCGGCCGATGTCGACGGGAGCGTCGAGGCCGGAGACCCGTGTGGCCCCGCGGGTACGCGGCAGCGGGCGCCTGAAGAGCTGGTACCAGAGCCCGAGCGAGCCGATCCCCGCGGCGGCCAGCGCGCCGAATGCAGAGCGGGTGCGGGCTGCCACGCGGGGATTGTGCCATTCCGTCAGGAACCCGGCCTAGCCTGCGACTGGCAGATGACCGGCCCCCGACCGCCGCACCCACCGATGACGCTGCAAACCTTCGCTGACCTCCGTCCTCGGCCTCGTCCATGCATTCCCTGCATGGACGTCGGCCTGCGTCCTTGGTCAGCTCGGTTTTCGCGTCCCCGCAGGCACGCCGGCCAGGAGCCGGCCATCTGATATGGAAGCCGCACGCTCCCTCCAGCTCACCCAGCACATCGTTGAGGTCCGCGACGGCGCCGTCCACATCGAGGGCCTCGCCGTCTCCGACCGGACGCTCGTCGAGCTCGTGCAGCGCCGGCTCGAGCAGGAGATCGAGCCCGAGCAGACCGTTACCGACGCCCTCGAGATCGGCGCTCGGGTGCTCGACCGCGAGGCCACGGCGGCCGAAGTGGACTTCGTGAAGCGGGAGCTCGAACGCGCGTTCAGCGACCTCGACCGCTCGTTCTCCGAGCGGGCTCTGAAGATCACCGAAGAGCTCGAGGAGCGACTCGAGGGCTTCCTGGGCGAGGAGGACGGGGCGGTGGCGAAGACGCTCGACTCGCACGCGGACGAGCTCGGCGAGCTGATCGCCGCCAACTTCGGCCGCGAGCGCTCGACTGCCGTCCAGCACCAGCTGCGCGAGACGATGGCGAAGGCGCTTCAGGAGCAGCGCCAGGAGCTGCTGCGCCAGTTCTCGGCGGAGGACGGGCACAATCCGCTCGCGGACTTCAAAGGCGCCGTAGTGCGCGAGCTCAAGGCCTCGCGTGAGAAGGACGACACGCTGATCGAGCGGCTGGCCAAGCTCGAGGGCGAGATCAACATGCTGCACGCGGCCCGAAAGGGCGAGGAGGAGCTCGCCGCCGAGCGCGAGCGCGGCGCCGGAAAGGGCCGCGACTTCGAGCAGCGCGTGTTCGACCTGGTCGAGGAGATGGCCTCGGCGCGCGGCGACGCCGCGCACCACGTCGGCGACGAGCGCTCGGCCAGCGGCGGCAAGGCCGGCGACATCGTGATCGAGGTCGAGGCCGCCTCGGCCTCGGCGAAGGGACGCATCGCGATCGATGCCAAGGACGAGCGGCTGTCGAAGAACGAGGCTTGGAAGGTCCTGAACGCCTCGCTCGCGGAGCGCGACGCGAGCTTCGCGATCCTGCTCGTGGCGTCCGACGAGAAGGTGCCCTCGGGGCGCGAGCCGCTGCACGAGTACGAGGGCAACAAGATGATCGTCGCGCTCGACAAGGAGACCTTCGACGCCCGTGCGCTCGAGCTCGCCTACCGTTACGCGCGCTGCCGCAGCCTGATGAGCGCCGAGCGCGGCCTCGAGGTCGACGCCGCCGGAGTCCGCGCCGCGGCCGAGGAGGCGATGTCCGCCCTGCGGGACGCGCAGCGCATCCGCCAGTCGCTCACCGGCGCCTCGAACAGCGTGCAGGGCGCGCGCGAGGCGCTGGACTCGATGATCGCCCGCGTGCAGGCGAGCCTCGAGCGGGTCGAGTCGCTGATCTCAGCGTCGCGCTAGTGGTCCCTTCGGACCCGAGACCGGCCCTAAAGACCGCCCGGAGCCGGGTCGATAAGTCAACCGGCTGCTCCCACGAGCGGCCTTGTCGATCATGGCGACCATCCGTCAGCTCTCCCGGCCGGCCCGTGACCAGGCGGGCTTCACGCTGACCGAGCTCCTCGTTGTCATCCTGCTGATCGGCGTCCTGGCGGCCCTGGCGCTGCCGGTGTTCCTCGACCAGCAGCAGAAGGGCGACGACGCGGTCGCGAAGTCGAACGCGCGGAACCTCGTCTCCCAGGTCGAGGCCTGCCACGTTCCGCCCGAGGACTACACGAAGTGCGACGGCGCCGGCGCCGACGACGAGCTTCCCGCGGACCTCGGGTTCGCTCTCGGCGGCGGCCCCGGCGAGGTGCGCGTGACCGGCGCGGCGACGACCTGGTTCGAGGTCACCGCCGTCTCCGAGTCGGAGAGCGACGGCGCCAACCACGTCTTCAAGATCCACAAGTCGGTCGACGGAACTCAGACCCGGACCTGCACCGCAGGTCCATCGAACGACGACGGCGCCTGCCGCAGCGGCAGCTGGTAGCGGCCTGAGCTAGCCACGCCCAGTCACTCGTCCGATCCGGACCGTCCTTACGGTCGCGTGTACTAGCGGCGCGCGGCGCCCGCGAGCGCCTCTGCGGCGTCCAGCACTGCGGCGCGGGCGTCCTCGGGTTCGAGTACCGCGGCGTCGCCGGCCTCCTTGAGGACCTCGCGTGCAAGCCACTCCTCGCCGGCGTAGTGCAGCTCGACGATCACGGCGCCGTCCTCGAGCTCCTCGACCACGTTGCGGTCCTCGCGTGCCCAGCGGGCCCGCTCGGGCGCGATCCACACCCGGGCGACGCCCGACCCGCTGACCTCGCCGGTGCGCGCCCACTCCGGGACGGCCGGCTCGATTCCCGCGCGCGGCTCGAAGCGCTCGCGCGTGATCCGCGCCTCCTTGATCCGGTCGAGCCGGAAGGAGCGCGGCTCGTCCTTCTGCGGATCCCACGAGTGGACGTACCAGCCCTCGTGCCCGTTCAGGAGGTGGAGCGGCTCGATGCGCCGACCCGCCGTCAGCTCGTCCTCGTTCTCCTTGTAGTAGTCGATCTCGAGCACGCGCCGGTCCGCGATCGCGCGGCTCACGACGCGCGCGATCTCGGAGTCGTCGCCCTTCGCGCTCGTGATCTGGAGGCCGTCCTCGGCGGGGTCCTTCCCGAGCGCCTGCACGATCTTCTCGCGTGCCGAGGCGAGCGAGCCCTCCGGCACATGGTCGCCGAGCAGGTCGATGGCCGCCACGAGCGCCTTCGCCTCGAGCGGCAGCAGCCGCGCCGGCTTCGCGAAGTTGTCGCCGTACGGCTCCGGATCGACCTCGATCCGGTCGCCCTGCACTTCCGCGTACAGCACGTAGCTCCCGCCGCCGAAGTTCACGACGTTCAGCACGTCGATGTCCTCGCGCAGCTCGGTCTCCGTGATCTGGAGGCTCTCGCAGAGCTGCCGGGTGTCGAGCGCGTCGGCATCGCGCGCGGCCGCGATCAGGATTCCCGCGAGCGTGACGAGCCGCGCGAAGCGCTCGGGCCGGATCGGCGTCTCGCGCTTGCCGTTCGAATCGCTCTCGACCACCGCACGCGGGCGCGCCGACACGGGAGCGAGGTCGGGCGGCGAGGAGTGTCGTCGTGCGACCAGGTCGATTCGCTCCTCGGCCTCGCGGACCAGCTCGGGGGGGCCGACGACGCGGGCCCGCTCGCCGAGACCCAGGACCCACGAGACGATCTGGCGCGGGTCGGAGTACTCGGTACGGAAGACGACGCCCTCGTCGGGCGCGTCCTCGACCTCCGATGCGGGGACCACCTCGCCCGCGTGGCCGAAGTGGCGCATCACGAGCCAGTCGACGCGGCTCGATAGCCAGACGTCGGCGGTGCCGACCGGCTCGCCGAGCTGCCAGTCCGTGCGGGTCGCGTACACGCGCGGGTCGAACTCGTCGGGCGGCGGGAAGTCGTGCTCGGCCTTGGAGGAGTAGCCGACCTTGCCGCGGATGCGCGAGAGCCGGAAGACGCGGACGTCGTCGCGCTCGTGCGAGTAGCCGACGACGTAGAACTGCCCGCCGCGAAACAGCAGGTGGTAGGGGTCTACCTTGCGCGACTCCTGCGCGTCCCGGCCCATCGTGTAGTAGTCGAAGACGATCGTCTTGCGGCGGAAGATCGCCGTCTCGACCTTCGACAGCCGCTGCGAGAGCTCGCGCCCGCCGGCGCCGGCGGTCACGCCGAGAGCAACGGAGCGGTTCTCCGGCGCGTTCAGCGGCGACGGCTTGCCCCACGAGAGCTGCTGGAGCGCGAGCCGCAGCGGCTCTGCATAGGCGAACTCGCCGTCGAGCAGCGATAGGGCCGTGCGCAGCGCGCCGAGCTCCGCGTCGGTGAACTCGATCGCGCGCAGGTAGAAGTTCTCCGGCGGCAGGGTGTAGTTCTCGGCCTCGTAGTAGCCCTCGGCCGGCTTGTCCACCTTCAGCTCGATGCCGAGCGACTCGAGCTCCGCGCGGTCGGCGTAGAAGCGACGGGCAAAGGCGTCGTCGTTCATGCCGGAGTACCCCTCCACCTCGCGCTTGATCTCGAGCGCCGTCACGGGCCGGCGCTCCGCCATCAGGAACGAGATCAGCGAGAGCTGGCGGATCAGCTTCTCGGTGTCCTTGGCCATGGCCGTCACGAGGATATGTGGAAGCTCACCCACGCGCGCTCCGCCGGCCGAGGCGCTGGCACTTCACGCCGCTATTTGCGGGCGCAGACGACGCCGGCGGCGACCAGGAAGACGACGGTCATGCCGCCCAGGATCAGCCAGTTCACCCAGATCCCGTTCGAGAAAGTATCGCCGTACTGGGCCAGCAATGGCGGTCCCAGGTTCGAGCCGCCTTCGCCCAGCACGCGCTCCAGTTCCAGCTCGTGCCCCATGCCCTCGAAGGCCCAGCGGTCTCCCATGGCGTAGCTGATGACCTGGCCCGCGCTCGCCATGATCGGCACCGGGAGGATGGCGCCCGAGAAGAGCACCTGCGGGAAGCAGAGCATCGGCAGCGCGATCGTGGCCTGTGCCGGACCGGTGACCGCGGCCGACGTGAGCAGGCCGAGCGCGAGCGCGGCGACGGCGTCGAGGACCAGCGTCAGCAACAGCGCCGCATAGGTGGCGACCCCGGCGTCTGGCAGCCGGTCGAACAGCCGCAGCACGCCGAGCATCAGCACCGACATGGCCACGAGCACCGGCAGTAGCACCGCGACCTTGGACAGGACATACGGACCGACGCGCAGCCCGATGAGCCGTTCCCGTCGGAGGATGGGGAGCTCCGTGCAGATCTGGAGCAGCCCGTAGGTGAGCCCGAAGAAGAAGCCGCCGAAGGCGACCCAGTAGATGATCATGATCATCGCGTTCGGGCTCGGGTCCGCGAACGCGAAGGCCCCCGGCTGGAACAGGATCACGAACATCGCCACGATCAGCAGCGGTGATCCGAGCAGGATCGCCAGCGTCAGCCTATTGCGCACCAGGATCTCCGCGTTGCGGCGCGTGAGCACCGCCCACTGCCTCAAGGCGCCGATGCGGTCGGCGCGAGGAGGCCCGGCGGTGGCCGCGCCGGCGCTCGCCGCGGTCCCCGGCGCGGGACGAAAACGGTGTGCCCATTCGGCCGGCGTGGCCTCGCCGGCGAGTCGCTCGTAGATCTCCTCGGGCGTCGCGACCTGGAAGTGCTCCCTCGCCTGCTCCGCCGAGCCGGCGAAGGCCAGGTGCCCGTCGCGCGCCAGCACGATCACCTCGTCGCAGATGTCGATGTCCTGCATGGCATGCGTGGTCAGGACGATGGTGCGACCCGAGTCGGCCAGGCGGCGCAGCAGGCGCAGCAGGTCGGCTGAGGTGGCCGGGTCGAGCCCCGAAGTCGGCTCGTCGAGGAAGAACAGCCGCGGACCGGTCAGCAGCTCGACCCCGATGCTGACGCGCTTGCGCTGCCCGCCAGAGAGCGCGGCCACGCGCACGTCGGCGCGCTCGCTCAGGTCGAGCGCATCGAGCGTTTCCGCGACTGCCCGCTCGCGGTCCGCCTCCGTGGCCGCGGCGGGCAGCCTCAGCATGGCCGCGTAGCGGAGCGTCGCCTCGACCGGCAGCTCGGTGTGAATGATGTCGTCCTGCGGCACATAGCCGAGCGAAAAGCGCCAGGCGGCGAGGTCCAGCTTGGGATCCCGCCCGTCGTAGAGCACGGTTCCCTGATCCGCCGGCCGCACGCCGGCGAGAGCGTCGAGCAGGGTGGACTTCCCGGCGCCGCTGCCGCCGACGATCGCCACCAGCCGCCCGGGCTCGATCGAGAGGCTGACGTCGTGCAACACCTGGCGGTCGTCCGCCACGCGCTTCGATAGGCCGCGCGCGTCCACGCGGACGCCGCGCCCACGCTCGAGC
>JBKPHS010000062.1:0-7114 GCA_046729975.1 Actinomycetota bacterium | reverse complement strand
CTATTCGTTGGGCGATGCGTTCCTAACCGTCCTCTGGGTCTTCGTATTCGTCGCGTGGATCCTGCTTCTGTACGTGATCCTCTCCGACCTCTTCCGCGACCACGCGCTGTCCGGATGGGCCAAGGCAATCTGGGTGCTGTTTCTGATCTTCATCCCGTTCCTCACCTCGCTGGTCTACATCATCGCCCGGGGCGCCGGCATGCGGGATCGCGCGATCAAGGAGCAGGCCGAGACCAAGCGCCACGTCGACAGCTACATCCGCGAGACAGCCGGCACGTCACCGGTCGACGAGTTGCACAGGCTCAACGAGCTGAAGGAGAAGGGCGCGATCTCCGAGGACGAGTTCCAGCGGCTGAAGGCGGAAGTGCTCGGCTCGCGGTCGGCGTAGGCTGGGCAGGGCGCTTGCTGTCCTAGAGTCCTCGGGCGTACCGGATGCCCGATACGCCCCTCATCAGCCTCGACCACGAGGAGCTCGTGATCCGCAAGGGGCGGCGGACGGGCGTCTACACGATCGTCGCGGTCCACTCGACCACGCTCGGCCCGGCGCTCGGTGGCTGCCGCATGTGGCGCTACGCGAGCTCCGCGGACGCCGCGCGCGACGCGCTCCGCCTCTCGAGGGCGATGACCTACAAGGCCTCGGTGGCGGGGGTGAACCTCGGCGGCGGGAAGGGCGTCATCGGCCTCGAGGCGGGTATGGCGGCGAAGGGCCGCTTCCGCAGCGACATGCTGCTCGACTTCGGCGACACCGTCGGCGCGCTGGAGGGCCGCTACATCACCGCCGAGGACGTCGGGACGAGCGCCCGCGACATGGCCGTGATCGCCCGCGAGACGAAGTACGTGACCGGGCTCGCGCGTTCGAAGGGGGGCAGCGGCGACCCGAGCCCGTTCACCGCGATGGGCGTCGAGGCCGCCATGCGAGCGTGCCTCGAGGAGCGCTTCGGGTCGCGCGACCTGAGGGGCCGCACCGTCTCGATCGTCGGTGCCGGCCGCGTGGGCTTCGCGCTTGCCAACCACCTCAGCAGGGCGGGCGCGAACCTGATCGTGGCGGACATCGACGAGTCGAAGCGGGAGCAGGTCGAGAAGCTCGAGAACGCGCGCTGGGCCGACCCGAGCACCGCGTTGCTTGCGGACGTCGAGGTGCTGGCGCCGTGCGCGCTCGGCGGCACGATCGACGAGGTGACCGTCAATCGAATCCGGTGCCAGATCGTCTGCGGCTCCGCGAACAACCAGCTCGCCCACGAGGGGCTCGCCGAGGACCTGGCGGCCCTCGGCATCCTCTACGCGCCCGACTTCATCGCGAATGCGGGTGGTCTGATCAACGTCGCGTCCGAGGTGGAGGGCTACGACGCGAAACGCGTGCACGGCCGCGTGCTCGGGATCGAGCAGACGATGGAGCGGGTGCTCGAGGAGGCTGAGGGGGCCGGCGTCATCCCGCTCGCCGCGGCCTACCGGCTGGCCCGGAAGCGGCTGAGCGAGGCGGGCGACGCCCGCTGAGGAAGCTACTGTCCTCACCGTGACCAGCGCTCGCGTGAACGGCGCGATCCCGGCCAACCTGGCCGACATGGTCGGCGACACGCCGATGGTGCGGCTGACCCGCATCGCGCCGGACTGCAAGGCGGAGCTGATCGGCAAGCTCGAGGTCTACAACCCTGCCGGCAGCGTGAAGGACAGGATCGGCGTGGCGATGATCGACGCGGCGGAGCGCGAAGGTCGCATCGATCCCGGTCGCACCACGATCGTGGAGGCCACCTCGGGCAATACGGGAATCGCGCTCGCCTTCGTCTGCGCCGCGCGCGGGTACGACCTCGTCCTCTCGATGCCGCAGGGCATGAGCCGCGAGCGCGAGAGCCTGCTGCGCCTGTACGGGGCCGAGGTCGAGATCACCGAGTCGATGGGGGGGATGGACGAGGCCGTCGAGGCGGCGCGGCGAATCGCCGAGGAGCGCGGCGACTGCTTCATTCCCGACCAGTTCTCGAACCCCGCCAATCCCGAGATCCACCGCCGAACCACCGCCGAGGAGATCTGGCGGGACACCGGCGGCAAGGTGGATGCGCTGGTGGCCGGAGTCGGAACGGGGGGCACCATCACGGGGGCGGGCGAGCGCCTCAAGGAGCTGAACCCGGACCTCCACGTGGTCGCGGTCGAGCCCAAGGCGTCGGCCGTGCTCTCGGGCGGCAGGCCGGGTCCGCACAAGATCCAGGGGATCGGGGCCGGCTTCGTCCCCGACGTGCTGAACCGCGAGGTGCTCGACGAGATCGTCGCCGTCGACGACGAGGAAGCGATTGAGACTGCGCGCCTCGTCTCGCGCGAGGAGGGTGTCCTCGCCGGGATCTCGTGCGGCGCGGCGGTCTGGGCCGCGATTCAGGTGGGCAGCCGCCCCGAGTTCGAGCGGGGGCGCGTGGTCATTGTCATGCCGGACTCGGGCGAGCGCTACGTGAGTACTCCCTTCTTCGCCCCGTGACCGAGACCCTCGACCTGACGGGAGTCGTCTGCCCGCTCAACTGGGTCAGGGCCCGGCTCGCGCTCGAGCGGATGGCTCCGGGCGAGGAGCTGACGCTCCTGCTCGACCCGGGCGAAGCGATCGACAGCGTGCCGCGCTCCGCCCGCGAGGAGGGACACGACGTTGAGGTCGAGGGCATGACCGTCCGCATCGTGCGGCGATGAGCCTGACCGAGGCCGAGCTCGAGCGCTACTCCCGGCAGCTCGTGCTGCGCGAGTGGAGCGGGGAGGCGCAGGAGCGCCTAGGGCTCGCGAGCGCGGTCGTCGTCGGGGCCGGAGCGCTCGGCTCGCCCGTCGCCTCGTACCTGGCGGCGGCCGGCGTGGGGCGCATCGGTCTCGTCGACTCCGACGACGTCGAGCTCTCGAACCTCGGCCGCCAGCCGCTCCACTTCACCCCCGACCTCGGGGCCAACAAGGCCGAGAGCGCTGCGATGAAGCTGCGCGTCCTGAACCCCGAGGTGCTGGCCGAGACCTATCCCGTGAGGCTCGACGATCAGAACGCCGAGGCGATCGTGACCGGAGCCGACGTGGTCGTCGACTGCTCGGATTCCTTCGAGACCCGCTACCTGGTCAACGACGCCTGCTGCGCGCAGCGCGTGGCGCTGGTGGAGGCGGGAGTCCTGGCGTTCGACGGGCTTGTCATGTCGATCAGGCCGGGCGAGTCGGCCTGCTACCGCTGCGCGTTTCCGACGCCGCCCCCCGCCGGCAGCGTTCCGTCCTGCCGCGAGGCGGGCGTGCTCGGCGCGATGGCGGGGATCGTGGGCTCGATCCAGGCGCTGGAGGCCCTGAAGCTGCTCACGGGGGTCGGCGATCCACTGCTGAACCGCATCCTCCAGCTCGACGGCACGACCATGCAACAGACTCTCGTCAAGACCCGACGTAGGCCGGACTGTCCCGCTTGCGCGAAACTCTGACTACCGACTACCGATGACCGATTACTGAAAGTGCTCGGCCTTGGAACACTGGCCCGCGTGGCGCAGGAGTTGCGCGCCGATCTCACAGCGGCACAGGACCGCGATCCGGCCGCGCGCGGCATCGGACGGGTCGAGATCCTCGCCACCTACGCGGGCGTACACGCGCTGCTGACACATCGCGTCGCCCACGCCCTGCACGAGGCGGGACTGCCGCTCGTTCCGCGGGCGCTGGCCAACGCGAGCCGCGTGTTGACCGGGATCGAGATCCACCCTGCCGCGCGGATCGGCGAGGCGCTGTTCATCGACCACGGCACGGGCGTCGTGATCGGCGAGACGGCCGAGATCGGAGACAACGTCACTCTCTACCAGGGGGTCACGCTCGGCGGCACGGGGTTCGCCCGCGGGAAGCGCCACCCCACCGTCGAGGACGACGTCGTGATCGGCTCCGGGGCGAAGCTGCTCGGCCCGATCCGCGTCGGCCGCGGCTCGAAGATCGGGGCCAACTCGGTCGTGATCCACGATGTCCCAGCCAGCTCGACTGTGGTGGGCAACCCGGGACACCCTGTGCGCGTGGAGGGACGGCGGCCCGACGGCCCCGACGCGGATTGGGCGCACCTGCCCGACCCGGTCGCCGACGCGCTGACCGCGCTCGCCGCGCGGGTGAAGGAGCTCGAGCGCGAGGTCGCCGAGGCGACGGGACGCGAGCCGCAGCCGAGCGCCGAGGTGCGGCCGCTGCGCGGGCGCGGCCAGGATCCGGCGAGCGGATGAGCGAGATCGTCGATCCCGCCGTCGCGGCCTACGTCGAGGCGCACACCACGCCACACCCCGAGAACATGCGCGAGCTCGCTGACGAGACGCGCTCCGAGCTCGAGTCGCCGCAGATGCTGAGCGGGCCGGTCGAGGGCCGCCTGCTCGAAATGCTCGTGCACGCGGCCGGCGCCCAGCGGGTGCTCGAGCTCGGCACCTACTCCGGCTACGCCGCGCTGTCGATGGCCTCCGCGCTGCCAGAGGGCGGCAAGGTCATCACGCTCGAGGTCGATCCCGAGCGCGCCGAGTTCGCGCGCCGGCACATGGACGAAAGCCCGTACGGGGACCGGATCGAGATCCGCGTCGGCCCCGCGCTCGAAACGCTCCAAGACCTCGAGGGTCCGTTCGAGCTGATCTTCATCGACGCGGACAAGGCGAACTACCCGCGCTACTACGAGGCGGCGCTCGAGCTGCTCGGGGAGCGCGGTCTGATCGTGATCGACAACACGCTCTGGAGCGGCCGCGTGGTCGAGGGGCGGAGCGACGGCTCCGAGAGCACCGAGACGATGAAGGCGCTGAACGACCGCATCGCCGGGGACCCGCGCGTCGTGGCGGTGATGCTGACCGTGCGCGACGGCGTGACGATCCTGCGGCGGGCGGAAGCCTCCTAGCGACAAAAGCTGTGCAGTAACTCGCGCGCGCTGATCACAGCTCGGCGGCCTCGTCAGGCTTCGCGGTCGGACGAGGGAGGTGCGAGGTATGGAACGGTCGACGCTCGAAGGACCGAAGAAGCAGGGGGACGGGGTCGAGCTCGCCCTCGCGCTGGCCGACCTGCACGCGAGCTGGGGCGAATACGAGGACGCGCTTCGCTACCTGGACGCGGTGGGCGATGACGCCGTCGGCAGGACGGCATCGGTCAAGCGGCGACGCTGGACCGAGCTGGCGCAGGGGGAGACGAGATAGGGCCTATCCAAAGCGGGATAGGTCCTTAGTAGAAGACTGTGCGCGTGCGGTGTCGCGGGAGCGTCTTGTAGCGCGGCTCCTGCCCGCGGTCCCAGAGCCAGACGTCGAGCACGCGCGGCGGGACATCCAGCTCGGCCGCGATCAGCTCGCACGCGTGCACGGCGCAGGCACGGATCTCGCGCTCCTGCTCGCCGGGCGGGAGTAGCTTGCCCGCGTCGATGTGAGTGGCCAGCCCGGGCTCGTAGCGGAGGACGCCGTCCACGCGCAGCACGTGCGGCACCAGGTTGTCCGCGAAGGCGGTCAGGCGGTCGATGTCGGCGAACTCGGCGACGCCGGCCAGCTCTAGGTCGTTCGCCGCGATCTGGGCGCGCTTGTGGAAGCCGCGGTCGTCGAAGAACGGCATCCCACCCACCAGCGCCTCGGCCAGCCGCTCAGCCGAACCTTGCGCCGACTCCACCACGTCGATCGGAGCGCGGTCTTCGAGAAAACGGCCGAGGTCGCGCAAGGCGTCGGCGTAGAGAGCCATCAGCTCGTGCCGCGGATCCTGGCCCAGCACCTGAGCGACCTCCTCGGCGCCCAGCCGCCGCAGCTCGCTCGCCGGCCACGGCCCGAGCTCGCGAAAGCGCTCCGCGAGCCCCCACGCGACCGTGTAGTAGCCGGATGACCCAGGTCGCTTGCGAAGCGTCGGAAACCAGCCGGACCCGAAGTTGATCGCGTCGAGGGTGAGCATGAAGGCGGCCACGGCCTCCCGCGACCCCTCGAGGTAGTGCCGCTCGGGATCGAGCACAGGCGGCGGCCCGGGCTCGATCGCCCCGAGCGAATCGAGGTCGATCGACACCCAGCGCGCCCCAGCGGCAACCTCGGCGCAGTGCGAGCGCACGTCATCACAAAGCCCCACGCCCGAACCCTAGGCACTGGCTACCGGCTACCGGGTTACTGGCTACTGAGCGGCCGCCCCCGCCTCTATCCTCGGTCGCGTGAGCACCGCTACTGCCACCGACCGCCTCCTCGAGGGCCTCAACGAG
Organism: Actinomycetota bacterium; assembly: GCA_046729975.1. Lineage (GTDB taxonomy): Bacteria > Actinomycetota > Thermoleophilia > Solirubrobacterales > Thermoleophilaceae > JBKPHS01. Next base: position 966 of record JBKPHS010000062.1, on the reverse strand, counting down.
CCCCAGCGCGAGGCCGTGGTGCACGGCGAGGGCCCGCTGCTGATACTCGCGGGCGCCGGCTCGGGCAAGACGGCCGTGCTCACGCGGCGGATCGCGTGGCTGGTCCACACAGAGCGCGCGCGGCCCGGCGAGATCCTCGCGAACACGTTCACCAACAAGGCCGCGCAGGAGAAGCGCGAGCGAGTGGAAGCGCTCGTGGGCCGTCGCACGCGCGCCATGTGGGTGATGACCTTCCACTCCGCCTGCGCCCGGATCCTGAGAGCCGAGGGCGACAAGCTCGGCTATACGCGCGGCTTCACGATCTACGACGAGGCCGACTCGCTCCGGCTCGTCAAGCGCTGCATCGAGGAGCTCGACATCGACCCCAAGCGCTTCACGCCACGGGCGATCAAGCGCCAGATCTCGGACGCGAAGAACGCCCTGCTCGACGCGCAGGCGTACCGCATCAAGGTCAGCTCGTTCTTCGAGCAGACGGCCGCGGACGTCTACGAGCTCTACGAGCAGCGGATCCACTCGATGAATGCGATGGACTTCGACGACCTGCTGTTTCGCTGCGTGAACCTGTTCGAGCTATTCCCGGAGGTGCTGGCCCGCTACCAGGGCACGTTCGCGCATGTGCTGGTCGACGAGTACCAGGACACCAACCGCGCGCAGTACCGCTGGCTCCAGCTGCTCGCGGAGAAGCACCGAAACCTGGCGGTCGTCGGCGACGACGACCAGTCGATCTACCGCTTCCGCGGCGCCGACATCAGGAACATCCTCGACTTCGAGGACGACTTCCCGGACGCCACCGTGGTCAAGCTCGAGCAGAACTACCGCTCGACTCAGACGATCCTCTCGGCCGCCAACGCGGTGGTGAGCCACAACAAGGCGCGCAAGGCCAAGGCGCTCTGGACCGACGTCGGCCAGGGGGATCCGGTGCAGATCCACGAGCTCGACGATGAGCACGCGGAGGCGCGCTTCGTG
>JBKPHS010000061.1:0-22711 GCA_046729975.1 Actinomycetota bacterium | reverse complement strand
ATGTACGAGGGCGACCGCTCGCGCAAGCAGACGCTCGTGGACTACGGCTTCCGGCTGCCGAGCGCGCTCGACAACCGTCCACAGACGTTCGACGAGTTCCTGACCCGCACGCGCCAGATCGTGATGGTCTCGGCGACGCCGGGCGAGTTCGAGGTGAACCACTCCTCGCGCGTGGTCGAGCAGATCGTCCGGCCCACCGGGATCGTCGACCCGGAGGTGGAGGTGCGCGAGACCAAGAACCAGATCGACGACCTGATGAACGAGGTCAAGGGACGCGCGGAGGCCGGCGAGCGCACGCTCGTGACGACTCTCACCAAGAAGATGGCCGAGGACCTGACCGACTACCTGATGGAGTACGGCTTCCGGGTCCGCTACCTGCACTCCGAGATCGACACGCTCGAGCGGATCCAGATCATCCGCGACCTGCGGCTCGGCGAGTTCGACGTGCTCGTCGGCGTCAACCTGCTGCGCGAGGGCCTCGACCTGCCCGAGGTCTCGCTCGTGGCGATCATCGACGCGGACAAGGAGGGCTTCCTGCGCGGAGAGACCTCCCTGATCCAGACGATCGGGCGCGCGGCGCGGAACGTTCGGGGCCGCGTGATCATGTACGCGGACAAGGAATCCGCGGCCATGCGCAGGGCGATCGAGGAGACCGACCGCCGCCGCGCGATCCAGGTCGCCTACAACGAGGAGCGCGGGATCACGCCGGAGACCGTCCAGAAGGGCATCTCCGACATCACGGACTTCCTCGCGATCGAGTCGAAGGTGCCCACGCGCGGCCGGCGGACCCGCTCCAAGACCGAGGAGGCGATGTCGCCCGAGGAGATCGCCCGGACGATCGTCGAGCTCGAGGAGGAGATGCTGCTCGCCGCCGACGAGCTCCGCTTCGAGTACGCGGCCAAGCTGCGCGACGAGATCAAGGCGCTCCGTCGAGAGCTCGACGAGACCGAGGCGCAGGCCGGATCCTGACCCCGCCCTAGCCTCGGAGCCGGTCGCTCGATACTGTGCCGCCCGGACTCACTGACCTCTAACGGACTCCTGGGGGAGCGGATGGCACAAAAGGGCGGGAAGAACGGGGCGCCCGAATCGAGCGCCGACCTGCTGCGCGAGCTCGTCGCGCACCTGCGACAGAACCGGACCCAGCTGCGCGAGGAGTGGGCGCGGCGAATCGGCGAGGCCGAACTGCTTACGGCGATGAGCCAGGAGGAGATCTTCTCCGAGGCCACGACGGTGTACGACAGCTACGTGGAGGTGCTCGAGACCGGCAGCGTCGAAGCGCTCCAGGACTACGCACGCAACCTCTCCGAGCGGATCATCCCGCGCGGGGTGGAGACGGACGAGGTCGTCGGCATCGTGCTGCTGCTGCGCGACGTGCTCGCGCGCTCGCTGTTCGAGAAGTACCAGGCCGACTTCGACCTGCTGAACCGCGTCCTCGACGCCTACGAGCCGGCCGCCAACCGGATCGCCAACACCGTGGCGGTCAGCTTCGTACAGGAGCGCGAGCGCATCATCCGCCAGCAGCAGGAGGCGATCCGCGAGCTCTCGACACCGGTGCTCCAGGTGCGCGAGCGGCTGCTGATCCTCCCGATCATCGGGGTGCTCGACTCCCAGCGCGCGCGCCAGGTCACCGAGCAGCTCCTGCGCGGCATCCGCACCAACCGCGCGAAGGTTGTCGTAATCGACATCACTGGCGTCCCGACGATCGACTCGACCGTCGCGAACAACCTCGTCCAGACCGTCGAAGCCTCGAGGCTGATGGGTGCGAGCGTGATCATCACGGGGCTCTCGTCGGAGATCGCGCAAACCCTCGTCACGATCGGCGTGGACCTGAGCAAGGTCAACGCGGTCGGCGACCTGCAGGGCGGCATCGAGGAGGCCGAGCGGCTGCTCGGCTACGAGGTCACGAAGGGTGAGGAAGAAGCCGTCGAGATGCGGTAGGGAACAGGGGAGCTAGCCGATGGCAGTCCCGATCCTCAAGCAAGGGCCCTTCCTGATCGCCCAGATCCAGGCGGCGCTGAGCGACAGCGAGGTCCTGCGGCTTCAGGACGACCTGGTGGAGCAGGTCGGCGCCTTCCGCTCGCGCGGGATCATCGTCGACGTCACCTCGCTGGACGTGATGGACTCGTTCGCCTCGCGCGCCCTTCGCGAGATCGCCCGCATGACGAGGCTGCGCGGGGCGCAGACGGTCATAGTGGGCATCCAGCCCGAGGTCGCGTTCGCGATGGTGCAGCTCGGCATGACGCTGGAGGACGTGCAAACGGCGCTCGACCTCGAGGAGGGCCTGGCGTTCCTCGACTCCTGGATGAAGGAGCCCGCAGACGGTGAGCGATGAGGTACGCGTCTCCGTCAGCTCGGACGCCGACGTGGTCGAGGCGCGACAGCGGGGTCGCGAGCTTGCCGCCGGGCTCGGATTCTCCACCACCGACCTGACGCTGATCGTCACCGCGATCTCGGAGGTGGCTCGCAACATCGTCGTGTACGCGGACCACGGCGAGATCATCATGAGGCAGCTGCGCGACGACGGACAGACCGGGATCCAGGTGGTCGCGCGCGACTCCGGGCCCGGGATCGCCGACGTGGACCTGGCGATGCGCGACGCCTACTCGACCGGCAACGGGCTGGGGCTGGGGCTGCCCGGTGCGCGGCGGCTCATGGACGAGTTTCATATCGATTCGGAGGTCAGCAAGGGAACGACGGTGACCATGAGGAAGTGGGCGCCCGATGTCTGAGGAGCCGCCGGCGAAGCCGCCGCTGGACTGGGCCGTGGCCGCCCTGGCGCTCCCCGGAGAGACAGAGTCCGGCGACCTCCACTACGTTCGCCAGGAGGGCGACGAGGTGCTCCTCGGGGTCGTGGACGGGCTCGGCCACGGGCCTGAGGCCGCGCACGCCGCGCGGCTGGCGATCGGGGCGCTCGGCTCGTACTCCGGGCGCGACCTCGACTCCTGCTTCGCCCGCTGTCACCGGGCGCTCGCCCGTACGCGCGGCGTGGTGATGAGCCTCGCCTCGATCGACGTGGCGGATCGCCGCCTGTCGTGGGCGGCCATCGGCAACATCGACGGCGTGGTGCTGCACGCGGACGCTGGGAACAGGCCGGGGAGCGAGTCGCTATTGATGCTCGGCGGGGTCGTCGGTCACCAGCTTCCGAAGCTGCGGCCGACCGAGCTTGCGCTCGACCCCGGTGACGTGCTCGTGCTCGCCACCGACGGCATCGGCAGCGGCTTCCGCGCCGAGCTGAACACGGTCGACGATCCGAAGCAGCTGGCGGACCGCGTGCTCTCGCGCCACGGCAAGGAGAGCGACGACGCGCTGGTGCTGGTCGCCCGCTTCGACCCGGCCGTATGAGCGACGCCCTCGAGCAGTTCCGAGCGGACTACGCCTCGACCTTCCGGGCCTACATCGCCCGCGCGGGGGAGATCGGGCTCGAGCGCGCCTACGAGCTCGGGCGCCGAGCCGTGAGCGACGGCCTGAGCGTGCTCGACATTGCGAGCGTTCATCACGCGTGCCTGGGCGAGGCGCTCGAGGGCGCCTCGACTCCCGAGGAGACGGAACGGCTGGCCCATGCCGCCGCCGACTTCTTCATGGAGAGCCTGTCGACGTTCGAGATGACCCAGCGCGGCTTTCGCGAGGCCCAGGAGACCGTCCGGCTCGAGCAGGAACACTCGGCACAGTTGCGGGGACTCGCCGACGCGTCGCTCGCCGTCAACTCGACCCTCGCGCTGCACCAGAGGCTCCACCTGATCACGGAGGGAGCCCGCGAGATCATCGGCGCGCACCAGTCGGCGGTGACCGTAGCGCCGGGCGACGGCGGCGAGGCGCTCGACGAGGTCTCGGTCTCCCCGAAGTACGCGACGCGGGGAGATGGCGATGCGCTCGACGATCGCGCCGGTCTGTACGAGCTCCTCCGGGGGGCCGGAAAGGCTGTTCGGCTGACTGAGGCTGAGCTCAGGTCACGCGCGGCCGCGGCGGGCGCCGGCGAGGGCGAGCTGCCGCTGCGGGGCTGGCTCGCCGCGCCGCTGATCGACAGCGCCGGCAAGGAGCTGGGCCTGATCCAGCTCTCGGACAAGTACGAGGGCGACTTCAGCGAGAACGACGAGGCGATGCTGATTCAGCTCGCGCAGATGGCGGCGGTGGCGATCGAGAACGCACGCCTGTACGAGCACGAGCACGCGATTGCCGAGACGCTCCAGCACAGCCTGCTCCCGCCGAACCTGCCGGAGATCCCGGGCGTGGAGGCGGCGGCGCGCTTCCGGCCGCTCGGTGAGGGCAACGAGATCGGGGGCGACTTCTACGACCTGTTCGAGACGGGCAGCGCGAGCTGGGCGGTCGTGATCGGCGACGTCTGCGGCAAGGGCGCGGCGGCCGCGGGCGTGACCGCGCTGGCGCGCTACACGCTGCGCGCCACGGCGCTCCACGAGAACCGCCCGAGCCGGATGCTCGCGCTGCTGAACGAGGCCCTGCTCCGTCAGGCGCCCGAAGACCGCTTCTGCACGGTGACCTTCGCCCGGCTTTCGGTCGTGGAGGGCGCGCCGCGCCTCGAGGTCGCGAGCGGTGGGCACCCGCTGCCCCTGCTGATCCACGCCGACGGCAGCGCCGAGCAGATCGGCCGCACCGGAACGGTGCTCGGGGTGATGCCAGACCCGATCCTCGTCGACGAGGTGGTGGATTTGCGCGAGGGCGACAACGTCGTCTTCTACACCGACGGCGTGACCGAGGCGCAGGCGCCGCAGCGGATGATCGGCGCCCGCGAGCTCGCGGACGCGATCCGGAACTGCGGCAGCCGCGACTCGTCGAGCGTCGCCCGCTGCGTGGAGGAGATCGCGCTGGGCGGTCGCGATGGTGTGCCACGGGACGACATCGCGATCCTCTCCCTGTCGATCGGAACACCGGCCGACACGGCCGCCGTCGCCGCGCCGCCCACGGTTGACGTCAGCCTCACCGCAAGCGCGGGCGCCGCAGCGGCGGCGCGGCGCTCTCTCGAGCCCCTTGCCGTCGACCTCGGCCGCGGGCTGTTCGAGTGCGTCCGGCTGCTGGTCAACGAGCTCGTGACCAACAGCCTCCGGCACGCCGGCCTCGAGCCCGAGGACACGGTCAAGCTCCACGTGGACGCGACGTCCGGCGGGGTCCGGGCCGAGGTCGTCAATCCTGGCCCTCCGTTCGAGCCCGGCCATCCGGCCCCGCACCCGCAGAGGACCACCGGGTGGGGCCTCTACCTCGTCGACCGGCTGGCCGATCGCTGGGGCGTGGACGGCGACGGCAGTACGCGCGTGTGGTTCGAGATCGACCGCTAGTACAGGCGACCGAAACCGGCTGGAATCGAGGACGCCTGTACTAGTCTGGAATTGGATGCAGCTCGATCGGGACTCCATCCAGCGCGCGGACTTTCCGGCCACGCGGAAGGGGTACGACCGCGAGGCGGTCGACTCCCACCTGCGGCGGCTGGCTGACGCGGTCGAGGAGCTGAAGCGCGGACCGGGGCCGGACGCGGCTCGGCTTGCAGGCGCGGCCGCGGACCAGGTGAGGACGATCGTCGAGGCCGCCGAGCGAAGCGCCGCCGAAATCGCGGCGCGGGCCGAGAAGGACGCCAACACGACGCGCGACGAGGCGACGGCAGAGGCCGAGCGCCGGCTCGAGCTCGTCGAGCAGGCCAAGGCGCGCCTGCTCGAGCGCGCCGCGGAGGTCGAGGGCGAGGTCGACCGGCTGCTCGAGATGCTCCGCGCCGGTGCGGCCTCACTCGAGTCCGAGCTCGAGGCCACGCGCGCGACGCTCGTGCAGGCGAGCGCGCCGGCGGGGCCGCCGGCCGAGCCGGAGCCGCCGGCCGAACCGGAGCCGCCGGCTGAGCCTGAGCCTGGATCCGAGGAGGAGGCGGAGGCGGCCGCGGCGCTGGCCGACGCGGGGCTGCCCATCGAGCCCACTCCTGCGCCAGCGGCCGCGGGTGACGGCACCGAGGCCGCCCGCGTGGTCGCCCTCAACATGGCGCTGAACGGCACGTCCCGTGACGAGACGGCGCGCTACCTGGCGGAGAACTTCGACCTCGCCGACCCAGACGCGCTGCTCGACGAGGTATACGCGCGCGTGGGCTAAGCCTGGATCACCGATCCTGACGGCGTTTCCTCGCGGAATGCCGTCGCCAAGCGCCACCGGCCCACTCGCGAGGGTTCACCCTCGCTCCGCTCGCCGTCGGCGCCTGGCTCGGCCTCCGACTCGGAAACGCTCGCCAGTCCCGGTATCCAGGCTAACGCCCGCAACCGCCACCGCCGGCGGGTAACAATGCGGCGGTGCAGGACTTCGAGACCTTCATCCTCGTGCTGTTCGCCTCGGTCGCGGGACTGAACGCGCTCGCTCACTGGGTCTCGGTGCCCTATCCGATCCCGTTAGTGCTTGGCGGCCTGTTGCTCGGCCTCGCCCCGGGGATGCCCGAGATCGAGCTCGAGCCCGACCTGGTCCTGGTGATCTTCCTGCCGCCGCTGCTCTACGCGGCCGCCTTCTTCGCGGACCTGCGGACGCTGCGCGCCAATCTGCGGCCGATCTCGCTGCTGGCGATCGGCCTGGTCCTCGCGACGACCGGGGCGGTCGCCGTGCTCGGACACGAAGCGATCGGCTTGTCGTGGCCGCTGGCCTTCGCGTTAGGCGCGATCGTCTCGCCGACGGATCCGGTGGCCGCCACGGCCATCATGCGCCGCCTGGGCGCGCCACGGCGGATGGTCAACGTGATCGAGGGCGAGAGCCTCGTCAACGACGCGTCTGCGCTCGTCGCCTACCGGGTCGCTGTCGCGGCGGCCGTGGGCGGGAGCTTCTCCCTGCTGGACGCAAGCCTCGAGTTCGTCGGCGCGGCGCTCGGGGGCATCGCCGTGGGACTGGTCGTGGGATACGTCGTCGCGGAGATCCGGCGGCGGGTCGACGACACGCCGACCGAGATCACGATCTCGCTGCTCACCGCCTACGCCGCCTACATCCCCGCCGACCAGCTCGGACTGTCGGGGGTCCTTGCGGCCGTGACGGCGGGCATTTACCTCGGCTTTCGAGCACCGGAGATCGCCTCTCCGGACATGCGGCTTCAGGGATTCGCCGTGTGGCAGATCCTCGTCTTCATCCTCAACGCCACACTCTTCATCCTGATCGGGCTGCAGCTGCCGGTGATCGTTGACGGCGTCGAGGCCAGCGGCGCCGGAGAGGCGATCGGCTACTCGCTGTTGGTTTGCGCCGCGGTAATCGGCACCCGCTTCGTTTGGATGTTCACGGTGCCTTATGTCATCCGGGCACTCGACCGCCGCCCGTCGCAGCGCGAGCGAAGGTCGAGCGCGCGGGAACGCGTCGTCGGCGCATGGTCTGGGCTGCGCGGCGCGGTCTCGCTCGCAGCCGCCCTGGCGCTGCCGCTCGAGACCGACGCCGGGGCGCCGCTCCCGGATCGCAGCCTGATCCAGTTCATCACCTTCGTCGTGATCGTGGTCACCGTCGTCGTTCAGGGGCTGACGCTGCCGGCCCTGCTCCGCGGCCTCGGCGTGCAGGAGGATGCCTCCGCCGAGGAGGCGGAGGAGGTGAAGGCGCGTCTCGTCGCGTCGCGCGCCGCCCTGCAGCGGCTCGATGAGCTGTCGGTCGAGGACTGGACCCGCGACGACACGATCGAGCGGGTACGCGCCCTCTACGAGTTCCGCCAACGTCGCTTCAAGGCGCGCGCCGGCCTGCTCGAGGACGAGGACGGCATCGAGGACCGGTCGCTCGTCTACCAGCGCCTCATGCACGATATCTACGCGGTTCAGCGCCGGGCCGTCGTCGAGCTGCGGAACGGCGGATCGATCAGCAACGACGTGATGCACCGGGTCGAGCGGGAGATCGATCTGGAGGAGTCGAGGCTGGAGGTTTGAGTCGGATTGGCCCCGAACCTCTGTTCGCATCGAGTCGCCCGGTCCGGTCCCTAGACTGGCTCTTATGAGCCAGCAGGGCCAGATCGTCGTCGCGGGCGCCCGCGAGCACAACCTCAGGGACATCCATGTCGAGCTCCCGCGCAACGCGCTGATCGTCATCACCGGGCTCTCCGGGTCCGGCAAGTCGAGCCTCGCCTTCGACACGATCTACGCCGAGGGGCAGCGCCGCTACGTCGAGTCGCTGTCGGCCTACGCGCGCCAGTTCCTCGGGCAGATGGACAAGCCCGACGTGGACTCCATCGAGGGTCTCTCGCCGGCGATCTCGATCGACCAGAAGACCACCTCGCGCAATCCGCGCTCCACGGTGGGCACCGTCACCGAGATCTACGACTACCTGCGCCTGCTATGGGCCCGCATCGGGCATCCGCACTGCTACAACTGCGGCCGCCCGATCGCGGCTCAGTCGGCCGAGCAGATCGTCGACCAGGTCATGACGATGGAGGAGGGCACCCGCTTCATGGTGCTCGCGCCGGTCGTCCGGGGTCGCAAGGGCGAGTACGGCAAGCTGCTCGAGGAGCTGCGCGCGGAAGGCTTCACGCGGGTGAAGGTCGACGGCGAGCTCCGGCGGCTCGAGGAGGAGATCGTGCTCGACAAGAAGTTCAAGCACGACCTCTCGGTCGTGGTCGATCGCCTCGTGATGCGCCCGGACCTGCGCAAGCGGCTCGCCGACTCGATCGAGACCGCTGTCGCGCTCGCGGAGGGCATCGTCGAGGTCGAGCGGGTGGACGGCGGGCAGGTCGAGACCTATTCCGAGAGCTTCGCCTGCCTGCACTGCGGCACGTCGATGCCCGAGCTCGAGCCGCGGATGTTCTCGTTCAACTCGCCGCACGGCGCCTGCCCGCGGTGCACCGGGCTCGGCTCGCAGATGGAGATCGATCCCGAGCTGGTCGTCCCCGATCCGAGCTTGTCGCTGGCCGAGGGGGCGATCCTGCCCTGGTCCACAACCCAGTCGAACTACTACGAGCAGATGACGCAGGCGATCGCCGACCGCTACGAGGTCGACATGGAGACGTCCTGGGAGGAGCTCGACGAGGAGGTCCGGAACTGCTTCCTCTTCGGGACCAACGGCGACCGCATCTACATCTCCTACCACAACCGCTACGGCCGCCGGCGCTCGTACACCACGAGCTTCGAGGGCATCGTGCCGAATCTGGAGCGCCGCTATCGCGAGACCGACTCGGAGTACATCCGGGAGAAGATCGAGGAGTACATGTCGGTGCGGCCCTGCCCCGAGTGCGGCGGGGCGCGGCTGCGGCCGGAGAGCCTCGCCGTGAAGGTCGGCGGCCTTGGCATCAATGAGCTCACGGCCATGTCGGCCCGGCGGGCGATCGAGTGGTTCGACGGGCTCGAGCTGTCAGACACCGAGCGCCAGATCGCGCGGCTGGTACTGCGAGAGATCGACGAGCGGCTGCGGTTCCTCGACAACGTCGGCGTCGGCTATCTACAGCTCGAGCGCGCGGCCGCGACGCTGTCCGGCGGCGAGGCGCAGCGGATCAGGCTGGCGACCCAGATCGGGTCGAGCCTGGTCGGCGTCCTCTACATCCTCGACGAGCCCTCCATCGGCCTGCACCAGCGCGACAACTCGCGTCTGATCACGACGCTCAAGCGGCTGCGCGATCTGGGCAACACGGTGATCGTCGTGGAGCACGACGAGGGGACTATGCGCGCGGCCGACCACATCGTCGACCTCGGCCCCGGCGCGGGCGAGCACGGCGGCCACGTGATCGCCGAGGGCCGCCCCGAGGCCATCATGGACGTGCCGGAGTCGCTCACCGGCCAGTTCCTCGCGGGCAAGCGCGAGATCGAGGTGCCGCGCAAGCGCCGCCGGCCGAGCGGCTACATAGAGATCGAGGGGGCGAGCCAGCACAACCTGCGCGGGATCGACGCCAAGGTGCCGCTCGGCGTCTTCTGCTGCGTCACGGGCGTCTCGGGCTCCGGAAAGTCCACTCTTGTCAACGAGGTGCTCTACAAGGCGGTCGCCAACCGGCTGCATCGCGCGAAGATGCGGCCCGGCGCCCACCGGAGGATCCGCGGGCTCGATCAGGTCGACAAGATCATCAGCATCGACCAGTCCCCCATCGGGCGCACGCCCCGCTCCAACCCGGCCACGTATACGGGCGTGTTCGACTCGATCCGCGAGCTGTTCTCCCGCACGCAGGAGGCTCGCGCGCGCGGGTACAAGCCCGGCCGCTTCTCGTTCAACGTCAAGGGCGGGCGGTGCGAGGTCTGCCGGGGCGATGGGCAGATCAAGATCGAGATGCACTTCCTGCCGGACGTCTATGTGCCGTGCGAGCAGTGCAACGGCAAGCGCTACAACCGCGAGACGCTCGACGTGCGATTCAAGGGCAAGACGATCGCGGACGTGCTCGAGATGCCGGTCGAGGAGGCGCTCGAGTTCTTCAGGCACATCCCGAAGATCAAGCGCCGCCTCCAGGCGCTGCACGACGTGGGGCTCGACTACATCCGGCTGGGCCAGCCGGCCACGACGCTGTCGGGCGGTGAGGCGCAGCGCGTCAAGCTCGCCACCGAGCTCTGCAAGGTGGCCACGGGGCGGACGCTCTACATCCTCGACGAGCCGACCACCGGACTGCACTTCGCCGACGTTCAGCGGCTGCTCGAGATGCTCGGGCGACTCGTCGACCAGGGCAACACCGTGGTCGTGATCGAGCACAACCTCGACGTGATCAAGACGGCGGACAGGATCATCGACCTCGGGCCCGAGGGCGGCGAGGAGGGCGGGTTGATCGTGGCGTCGGGCACGCCCGAGGACGTAGCCGCCGTGCCGGAGTCGTACACGGGGCGCTTCCTCGCGAAGGTCGTCGAGCCCAAGCCTCCCCGGCGGCGCCCGGCAAAGCGCGAAAAGGTCCCCGCGGCAGCCTGAGCCTGCCTGAGCCCGCAGGCTCGCCGCCCGTGGCAAGCTCCGCGGATGGTCGACGGCTACCGGAAGGCGAGGCTCTGGGCGCAGAAGTGGCGCTGGTACGAGCGCAACGCCCTGCCCTGGAACCGTCTTCGCATCCACCGCGAAGCCATGCGGGGCGAGTTCTTCGTGCGCGTTCCAGTCCAGGGCAACGTGCTCGAGTGCCTCCGCGACGGGCGGCTCGAGATCGGAGCCCAGACGCTGCTCGAGCCGGGGTGCTGGATCACGATCGGCGAGGAAGGCCGCGTGCGAATCGGGGAGGGCTGCTTCCTCAACCTGAACACGATGATCGCCTCGGTCGACGGCGTCGAGATCGGCGACCACGTCATGTTCGCCAACCACTGCTTCGTCGGCGACGCCGCCCACCGCTTCGACAACCCGGACCTGCCGATCACCTGGCAGGGCTTCACTTCCAAGGGACCCGTCAGGATCGGCTCCAACTGCTGGTTTGGGGTCAACTGCGTCGTCACGAGCGGGGTGACGGTGGGCGAACGCTGCGTAATCGGGGCGAACTCGGTGGTCACCCGGGACATCCCCGCGCACTCGATCGCCGCCGGTGCGCCCGCGCGCGTGGTCAAGGAGATCGAGCTCGTGGCTCCTGGGAAGCCCCCGGAAGCGGCGATCAAGGAGGCGCTCGAGGCGCCCGAGCGCGCCGGCGAGCCTCCGCCCGCGGGCTGAGTTCAGGACACGACGGTGACCGTCACCGTCCGCTCTCGCGGTCGGTCGTCGAAGTCGATCAGCACGACCTGCTGCCAGGTCCCCGCCGCCACACGGCCGCCCTCGATCGGCACGGTCTCCGACGGCCCGACGATCGCGGCCCGCATGTGCGCGTGAGAGTTGGTGTCCCGGTTCAGGCGGTTGTGCTCGTACTCGCCCTCGCGCGGGATCAGCCGCTCGAGCGCCGCACGCAGGTCCTGGACGCCGCCGGGCTCGAACTCCATGGTCGTGACGGCGGCGGTCGAGCCCGGGACGAAGACAGAGGCCACGCCCGTCTCGACGCCGGACGAGCGCACGACGCTCTCGACCCCCTCCGTGAGGTCGATCACGTCGCCGTCGCCCCGCGTCGAGAAGCGCAGCCTCCCGCTGTGGACGCTCACACGCCCCAGTCGCCTGAGAAGGGCGCCCGGTCGTGCTCGCCCGCGAGCAGCTCGTGCAGGCGCTCGGCCTCGTCGGGAGCCATCGTGTAGCCGTGCTCGGCCTCGGGATAGCGGCGCTCGCGTACCTCGCGGGCGAACTCGGCGACTCCGTCCACCATCGCCTTGCGCACCTCGCCGTAGCGCTTCACGAACCGGCCGACATGGCCGTCGTGGATGCCGAGCAGGTCGTGGAAGACGAGCACCTGGCCGTGGCTCGCCGGACCCGCACCGATGCCGATGATCGGGATCTCGAACTCGGGCGCGATGGCCTCCGTCACCTCGCTCGGGATCGCCTCGAAGACGATCGCGAAGCAGCCGGCCTGCTCGAGCGCCATCGCGTCGTGGTAGACCCGCATCGCACGTTCCGCTGTGCGGCCCTGGGAGCGGTACCCACCGAGCGCGGTGGCCGTCTGCGGCGTCAGCCCGACGTGTCCCATGACGGGGATTCCCGCGTCGGCGATCGCCTTCGCGCGCTCGACCGACGTCCCGCCGCGCTCGAGCTTGACCGCATCGCAGCCCGCCTCCTTGACGAAGCGCTGCGAGGTTGCGATCGCCTGCTCGTTCGAGCTCTCGTAGGACCCGAACGGCAGGTCTCCGATGAGGAAGGGAGTCGACAACCCGCGCCGGGCGGCCGCGGCGAGCATGAGCATCTCGTCGAGCGACACCGGCACGGTGCTCGGATAGCCGAGCACGGTCATCGCGCCCGAGTCTCCGACCAGCACCATGTCCACTCCGGCCTCCTCGGCGACCCTGGCGCTCGGATAGTCGTAGGCCGTGACCATCACGATCGGCTCGCCGAGCGCCTTCTTCTCGGCGAGCTTGGACAGCGTGACCGCCTGGCGCTTGGCCGGCGGGGCGGATGCGCGCGGGCGGCTGCTCATGACAGGAGCTCCGCGACGGCGTCGTCCACCCGGACGATCTCGTTCTGCTGGTTCACGTGGACCACCTTCGGTACGTAGGACTCGAGCTCCGCCTCGTCGTAGCTCGCGTAGGAGACGACGATCACCGTGTCCCCCTCGTGGACCAGCCGTGCGGCTGCTCCGTTTACCGTCAGCTCACCGCCGCCGCGCCGGCCCGCGATCGTGTAGGTCTCGAAGCGGGCCCCGTTGTCGATGTCGAGTACGTGGACGAGCTCGTGCTCGAGGATGTCGGCCGCCTCCAGCAGGTCGGCGTCGATCGTGATCGAGCCCACGTAGTGGAGGTCGCTGCCGGTCACCCGGGCGCGGTGGATCTTCGACTTCAGCATCGTGCGGTTCATTGGCCTCCCTCTTGGGAGGGGGCGCCTCCCAGGACGGTGTTGTCGATGAGCCGTGCCCTGCCCACTCGGGCAGCCACGGCGAGAAGCGTGGTTCCGTTGACCCGCTCGACGGGGGATAGGTCGGTTGTCGAGCGGAGCTCCAGGTAGTCGGGGTCGATCTGAGCTTCGTCCAGCTCGGCGCGCGCGGCGGCCAGCACCGACGCCGCATCGGTCTGCCCACTGCTCACCGCGCACTCGGCGGCCCGCAGCGCCCGGCTCAGCGCCGCCGCTCGCTCGCGCTCCGCCGGCGCCAGGTACGCGTTACGGGAGCTGAGCGCCAGGCCGTCGGGCTCCCGCACCGTCGGGCAGACCTCGATTCGCACCGGGAAGTCGAGGTCGCGGACTAGCTTGCTGATCACGAGCGCCTGCTGGGCGTCCTTCTGCCCGAAGTACGCAGCGTCCGGCCCGACCATGTTGAAGAGCTTGGCCACGACGGTCGTCACGCCGCTGAAATGCTCGGGCCCGCGCTGTGCCGGATCACCCTCGAGCGTCTCGGTCAGACCGCCGACCTCGACCGTGGTGTCGAACCCCGGCGGGTAGACCTCCTCGCCGGACGGCGCGAACAGAAAGTCGACGCCTTCGCGCTCGGCCAGCCGGGCGTCGCGGGCCTCGTCGCGCGGGTAGGCGTCGAGGTCGTCCTGCTCGCCGAACTGAGCGGGGTTCACGAACAGCGAGACGACGACGGTCGCCGATTGCTCGCGGGCGCGGCGGATGAGCGAAAGGTGGCCCTCGTGGAAGGCCCCCATCGTGGGGACGAGGCCGATCGGCCGCTCGGCGGCTCGCAGCTCGGCGCGCACATCGGCGACCGTGCGGAGCGTTCTCACGCGCTCTCCCTCCGTCCCTGGGCGCCCGCCAGGGTCCGGGTCTCCTCGACGAGGGCATCGAACAGCGGCACGAGCCGCGGCTCCGCCGCCCGCACGGCGGCGCGCTGCGTCGCGACGGTCAACTCGTCCCCGCGGGCGACCGGCCCCGTCAGGGCGCGGCTCGGGCCGAGCTCGGCCCAGTTCTCCACCGTCGCGCGCACGAGCGGCGCGAGCAGGCGGCGCGCTTCCTCCGGCTCGAGGCCGGCACGCCGTGCGACGGACTCGGCCGCGTGCTCGACGGTGATCAGGAAGTTCGAGGCGATCGAGGCGGCGGCGTGGTAGGCGGCACGGCGCTCGTCGGGGAGCTCGAACGGCAGCATGCCCAGCCGCAGGGCCAGCGAGCGCGCAGCCTCGAGCGCCGTCGTGGTCGAGCCGGCGATCGCGCAGCCGGCGCCCGCGAAGCGCGCGGCATCTCCCTCCTGCCCGGCGAACGTCTGGAGCGGATGCAGGGCGAAGGCGTCGGCGCCCGCCGGCTCGAGTGCCGACAGCGGCGTGGCGCCGCTCGTGTGGCCGACGAGCGGAGCGGCCCCGGCCACGGCCGCGGCGGCGGCCGCGATCTCTCCATCGGGAACGCAGAGCACGATCGCGTCGCCCACCGGAATCTCGGCACGGGCGACGGGACCGTCGACCTCGACGCCAGTCCGGCGGAGAGCCGCGGCCAGGGCGGTGCCCAGGCGCCCACGGCCGACCACCCCGACTCGCGCGGGGGTTGATGGGATGTCGGCTTCTCGCCGCTCCAGTTCTCGCATGAGATACCGGTCGACCTGATGAAGGAAGAGCTCCGGCTGGTCCGCTCCGGTCAGGTAGCGGCCGAGATGAAGGATACCCGCCGCCGGTCGGGGTCATACCCTTCAGGCGATGGCGGAGCGGCCGGCAGCCGAGCGTAGAGAGGAGCTCGTAGCTCTCTACAACGAGGTCAAGGACTGCCACCGCTGCCCGCTGGCGGAGCATCGGACCAACGTGGTCTTCGGCATGGGGAACGCCGACGCGGACCTGATGTTCGTGGGCGAGGCGCCCGGCTTCCACGAGGACCAGCAGGGCCTTCCCTTTGTCGGGCGCGCCGGCAAGCTCCTCGACCAGCTGCTCGAGGAGATCGGGCTGGAGCGCAGGCGCGACACGTTTGTCGCGAACGTCCTGAAAAGCCGCCCGCCGGGCAACCGCGACCCGCTGCCCGACGAGATCGACGCGTGCAAGCCCTACCTCCTGAGGCAGGTGGAGCTGATCCAGCCGAAGGTGATCTGCACACTCGGGAACTTCTCGACGAAGCTGCTGAGCGGCAGCTCTCAGGGCATCACTCGCGTGCACGGGCGGCCACAGGAGCGGCGCGTCGGAGGCCTTGACGTGACGCTCTACCCGCTCTTCCACCCGGCGGCGGCGCTGCGCAGCCCGCCCGTCCTCCAGCAGCTCCGCGACGACTTCCGCCGGCTGCCGGAGCTTCTGGCCGAGCAGCAGCCGGAGGAGCAGACCGCCGTCGCGAAGGTCCCGCAGCTCGACCTGTTCGGCTAGCAGGTGAGGGTGGAGACCTCGTCGCCCGAGGAGACCGAGGCGGCGGGCGCGGAGCTGGCCGCGCGGCTCGAGCCTGGTGACGTCGTGCTCGTGAGCGGCGAGCTCGGCACCGGCAAGACGACGTTCGTGCGCGGCGCGGCGCGAGCGCTCGGCGTCACCGACGCCATTACGAGCCCGACGTTCACGATCGGGCAGCTCTACGAGGGCCGTGTCGAGGTCGCTCACGTGGACCTCTACCGGCTCAGCGCCTTGGAGGGCGAGGACCGCGGCCTGCTCGACGACTACCTGACGCCGCAGCGAATCGCGTTCCTCGAATGGCCGGGGATCGCGGAGGCGCTCCTCGACCGGGCTGCCGCGCGCGTGACGATCGAGCACGCCGGCGGTGACCGGCGCCGGATCGAGATCGCCGCTTGAACGTCCTCGGCTTCGACACCTCGACTGCGGCCACGAGCGCTTGCCTGCTGCGGGCGGACGGCGCCGCGTTCGAGGTCAACCCGTCCCCGGCCGAGCTGCTCGCGCCCCCCGCACACGCCCGGCAGCTGATGCCCGCTGTCGCTCGCGTGATGGACGAGGGCGGAGTGGACTGGCCGGAGCTCGGAGCCATCGCCGTGGGGGAGGGCCCGGGCACCTTCACCGGGCTGCGAATCGGCATCGCCACCGCGCGGGCCCTCGCGCATGCCGGTGGAATCGAGCTGCGGCCGGTTTCGTCGCTCGCGGCGCTGGCCGCCGGCATCGACGCGCCGCGGGCGCTGCCCCTGATCGACGCCAAGCGGGGACAGCTGTTCGGCGCCCTCTACGAGGGCCGCCGTGAGCTATGGCCCCCTTTCGTAGCGAGGCCGGACGAGCTCGCAAAGCGCCTGCAAGGGGCGCACCCAGGCGTGCTTTCGGCCGGTGACGGGTCGCTACGATTCAGCGCAGAGCTGCGGGCTGCGGGCGTCGAGGTTGCACCCGACGATTCGCGGATACACGTCGTTCGAGCGCTGAACCTGTGCTTGCTCGCGAGCTCCACCGAAGCGCGGCCGCCGGATGCGGTCCTACCCCACTACCTCCGACCCCCGGACGCAGAGCCAGCAACGTGAGCGAAGACCTCCAGATCCGGCGCCTTACCTACGCCGACCTGCCCAACGTGATCGCGATCGAGCGGCGCGCGTTCCCAACGCCGTGGTCGCTCGCGATGTTCGTGCTCGAGCTCTCGAAGCCGTCGGGGATCTGCCTCGCCGCCCTGAGGGAAGAGCGGCTCGTCGGGTACCTGGTCTGCTCGCGCTACGACGACGTCTGGCATCTGATGAACGTGGCCGTCCACGAGGCGCACCGTCGTCAGGGCATCGCGACCCGCCTCCTCAACCACCTGTTCGCGTCCGTCGACCGCGCGGGCGAGCAGTACACGCTCGAGGTGCGCCAGTCCAACGGCGGCGCGATCGCCCTCTACGAGGGCTTCGGCTTCCGGTCCGCGGGCTTCCGCCGGGGCTACTACCACGACAACAAGGAGGACGCCGTGATCATGTGGAGGACGGTCGAGCAGGACGGACCGCTCGGCGTCCGCCGCGCGGGCCGCTCCGCCACCGCGTGATCCTCGCCGTCGAGACGAGCTGCGACGACACCTGCGCCGCGGTCGTCACGGGCGCTGGCGAGATCCGCTCGAACGTGATCGCCTCGCAGAGCCGTCTGCACCAGCGCTATGGCGGCGTCGTGCCGGAGATCGCCTCGCGCCGCCATCTGGAGCTGGTGGACGAGGTCGTCGAGGAGGCGCTCGAGACGGCCTCGACCGACCTCGCCGGCGTCGAGACGGTCGCCGTGACCCGTGGGCCCGGCCTGATCGGCGCGTTGCTCGTCGGGGTCTCCGCGGCGAAGGCGCTGGCCGCTGCACGGCGGCTCGCGCTCGTGCCCGTCGACCATCTCCATGGCCACGTGGTGGCCAGCACGCTCGGCCCGGACCCTGTGAAGGCTCCCTACCTCTGTCTCGTGGCGAGCGGTGGCCACACGTTCCTGGCCAGGGTCGACGAGCCCTCGTCCTACTCCGTGCTCGGCCGGACCCTCGACGACGCTGCCGGTGAGGCGTTCGACAAGGGCGCGCGGCTCCTGGGTCTTGGCTACCCGGGCGGACCGGCCATCGACCGCCTCGCTCGCGAGGGCGATCCGGCGGCCTTCGACTTCCCCCGTTCGTTCCCGGGCGACGGGCTCGACTTCAGCTTCAGCGGCCTCAAGACGTCGTTGCTCTATCGGGTGCGCGACCTCGGGGAGGCCGAGGCCGAGCGCCGCCGCGCCGACCTCGCCGCGTCGTACCAGCGCGCGATCGTCGATGCCCTGGCGGCTCGAACGAGGCAGGCGCTCGAGGGCGAGGGAATCGCCAGGCTCGCGATCGGCGGCGGGGTCGCGGCCAACGCCGAGCTGCGGGCGCGAATGGCGGCGCTGTCGGAGGAGCTCGGAGTGCGGCTGTGGGTACCCGAGGCCTCGCTCTGCACCGACAACGCCGCGATGATCGCGGCGGCCGCGCGCTTCCTCGAGCCGCTGCCCTACCCCGACTACCTGGCGCTCGACGCGACCGCCCGCGCAGCGGCCTAGAGTGGCCCGCGTCACGCTCTACGGCAAGCCGGGCTGCTGCCTATGCGACGAGGCTCGGGAGGCGATTGCTGCCGTCAGGGCCGAGCGCGCGTTCGAGCTCGAGGAGGTGGACGTGACGCTGGACCCGAGGCTCTACCGGGATTACGGCGAGCGAATCCCCGTGGTCGCGATCGACGGCAGTGAGGAGTTCGAGCTCGGGGTGGACGCTCGGGCCCTTCGTGAGTGTCTCGATAGAGTGGGCGCGTGAGCTTCGACGACCACCTTTACGGCGGCGCCGGGGTCGCGGACAGGGGGTCCGACCGCCTCTCGCTCGGCGTCGCGGCGAGGCTCTCTCGCTACCTCCAGGTCCTCACCCAGGCGAAGAAGATGGGCAAGGAGACGATCTCCTCGCAGGAGCTCGCGGACTACACGCACGTCAACTCGACGCAGATCCGCCGCGACCTCTCCGGCTTCGGCAAGTTCGGCAAGCGCGGGGTCGGCTACAACGTCGATTCGCTCGTCTCGCAGATCCGCAAGATCCTCCGCACGAGCGGCCAGCACAACATCGCGCTGTTCGGAGCCGGCCACCTGGGAACCGCGATCGCGAGCTCCGACATCTTCGCCGACCACGGCTTCCGCGTAGTCGCCCTGTTCGACACGGATCCCGCGAAGATCGGCGAGCAGGTCGGAACCGAGGGCAGGACGCCGCCTCTCACCGTCCGGCCCTACGAGGACCTCGAGAAGGTCGTGGAGGACGAGGACATCGTCGTTGGGGTGCTCGCCGTGCCGAACGAGGCCGCGCAACAGGTGGCCGACGACCTGGTCGACGCCGGGGTGAAGATCCTCTTCAACTATTCGGAGGCGCTCCTGCAGGTGCCCCCGGACGTCACGGTCCACACTTCGAGCCCCGCCGTGGACCTGCTCTACGCGCTCTACTTCTACCTCACCTGAGCACAGGCTGAATGGTCGACCGGCACAGCGCTCGAGAGGTCTTCGAGGCCTCGCAGGACTTCACGGTCGGCCTCGAGGAGGAGTTCGCGATCCTCGACCCCGGCACGCTGTCGCTCGCGCAGCGCTTCGACGAGCTGCGCGACGCCGCCCAGGCGGACGACGTGCTAGCGGAGTCCGTGGCGGGCGAGCTGATCTCCTCTGAGATCGAGATCCGCTCGGGCCGCGGCGAGAGCTTCGCGGAGGCGGTGGTCCGCCAGCGGGAGGCGCGCTCGCGGCTGCTTCGCCTTGCGGCGGAGCGCGGGGCCCTGCTCGCCGCGACGGGCACCCACCCGTGGAGCCCGTGGCAGGAGCAGCGGATCATCGACACCGAGCACTACCGGCGCGTCGAGGAGGAGCTCAAGTACGTCGCCTGGCGCAACAACACGTTCAGCCTCCACGTGCACGTCGGAATCCGGGGCGCCGACCGGGCGGTCGCGGTCTGCGACCGGCTGCGCCCGGTGCTGCCCGAGCTGCTCGCGATCTCGGCGAACTCGCCGTTCCTCGACGGGCGCGACTCCGGCCTGCACTCCGCGCGCTCGCAGATCTTCACGAAGAGCTTCCCGCGCTGCGGGATCCCGGAGCCCTTTCACTCCTTCGCCATGCTGTGGGACTACGTCGAGTTCCTGGTCCGCACGAGGTCGATAGTCGAGTACACGCAGCTCTGGTGGAGCGTGCGCCCGCATCCGAGCTTCGGGACGGTCGAGGTCCGGATCTGCGACGCGCAGACGAGCGCCGAGGACTCCACCGCCCTCGCGGGGCTGATCGTCGCGTGC
This sequence comes from Actinomycetota bacterium, assembly GCA_046729975.1. Lineage (GTDB taxonomy): Bacteria > Actinomycetota > Thermoleophilia > Solirubrobacterales > Thermoleophilaceae > JBKPHS01. The sequence goes on along the minus strand of JBKPHS010000061.1, from coordinate 2,766 downwards.
GTGGCGCAGGCAGCGCTCGACCACGACGAGGGCGTGCCCGCGGTCGACCATGCCGGCCGGCTGATCGAGGAGAACTTCTGGCGGGCGATCCGCTACGGCCTCGAGGGGAGGATGATCGAGCTCGAGCGCGCCGAGGAGTTCCCGGCGGCCGCGCTCCCCGACCGGCTGCTCGCCTGGACCGCTCCCGTGCGCGCGGCGCTCGGGCTTGAGCCGTCACTACCCGCGGCGGACGGGGCCGCACGGCAGCGCGCCGCGCTCGAGGCGGGTGCGACCATTGAAGAGGTGTACACGGCTGAGGTCGAGGAGACGCAGCGCACCTACGCGGCCGAGGGGGTGACGACTTGAACGAGGAGGCACGCGAACCGACCGAGGAGGAGCTCCGCGCGGCGCTCGAGGAGCAGCTCAAGCGGATCAGCGTCACGGACGTGCTGCTGCAGACCGTCGTCACGCTCGTGAACCTGGCGGGGCGGAGGCTCGGGCTGGCGGGCTCGGACGACGAGAAGGACCTCGGACAGGCCAAGCTCGCGATCGACGCGACGCGCGCCCTGGTCGAGCTGCTGCCAGAGGAGCAGACGACACCGGTGAAGGAGGCCTTGAGTCAGCTTCAGATGGCTTATGTGCGCGAGACGTCAGCCGGTCCCCAGCCCCCAGCCCCCGGTCCCCAGGGTGAGGGTTCTGACGCCGAGCGGGAGAAGGCTCGGTCGAAGATCTGGACGCCGCCCGGCACGTGAGCCGGGAACCGGTCGGGGTCTTCGGCGGGTCGGGCTTCTACTCCTTCCTCGACGAGGTCGAGGAGGTCAGGATCGACACGCCATTCGGGGCGCCGTCATCGCCGCTGCGGCTGGGCGAGATCGAGGGCACGCCGGTGGCATTCATGGCCCGGCACGGCGAGCATCACGAGCTGCCCCCGCACCGCGTGAACTACAGGGCGAACCTCTGGGCGATGAAGGACGCCGGCGTTCGCCGCATCGTCGGCCCCTCGGCCTGTGGCTCGCTCAGGCCGGAGCTTGCGCCCGGGACCTTCGTCGTGGCGGATCAGTTCGTGGACCGCACCCGAGGACGCCAGGACACCTTCTACGAAGGCCCCCAGACCACGCACGTCTCGGCCGCCGATCCCTACTGCCCGGGGCTACGCGCCGTGCTCACCGAGACCGCGCGGGAGCTCGAGATCCCTGTCGTCGGGCGGGGCACGGTCGTCGTGATCCAGGGGCCGCGCTTCTCGACACGGGCGGAATCGCGCTGGTTCGAGGCCGCCGGCTGGGACGTCGTGAACATGACGCAGTACCCGGAGGCATGGCTCGCGCGCGAGCTCGAGCTCTGCTACGCCAACGTCTCGCTCGTCACCGACTACGACGCCGGGCTTGAAGGGATGCCCGGCGTAGAGCCTGTCTCGGCCGAGGCCGCTCTCCGGGTGTTCGCCGACAACCTCGATAGACTGCGCGCGCTCTTGTTCCGGGTGGTGCCGAAGATCGGTCCGCAGCCGGACGACATCTGCGCGAGGGCGCTCCAGAGCGCGATCGTCCACTAGATCGCCGATCCAGGGACGTGCGCGCAGCCCGACTCACATCTGGAGGACCTTCACTTGACTGACTTCCTGACCGACTACGGCGTGATCCTGGCGCTCGTGTGCGCCGCAGGCGCGCTGGCGTACGGCGTAGTGACCTCGCGTTGGCTGCTCGCCAAGTCAGCCGGCAACGACGAGATGCGCGCGATCTCGGCGGCCGTCCAGGAGGGCGCCCAGGCTTACCTGACCCGCCAGTACACGATCATCGGAGGCGTCGCGGTGGTCATCGCGATCGTCCTCGCCATCGCGCTCGACGTCCGGACGGCGATTGGCTTCCTGATCGGCGGCGTCTTCTCGGGCGCTGCCGGCTTCATCGGCATGAACGTGTCGGTTCGCGCGAACGCGCGCGTTGCGGAGACCGCGCGCGGCGGCGTGTCGCAGGCGCTCGAGGTCGCCTTCAGGGGCGGCGCGGTCACGGGGCTGCTCGTGGCCGGGCTCGCGCTGCTCGGGGTCGCGGGCTACTACGGCATCCTGCGGCTCTTCGACGTCGATCAGAAGGACGCCATCGACGCGCTGATCGGTCTCGGGTTCGGCGGCTCGCTGATCTCGGTGTTCGCCCGTCTGGGCGGCGGCATCTTCACGAAGGCCGCCGACGTCGGCGCCGACCTCGTCGGCAAGATCGAGGCCGGGATCCCCGAGGACGATCCCCGCAACCCCGCCGTGATCGCCGACAACGTGGGCGACAACGTGGGCGACTGCGCCGGGATGGCCGCCGACCTCTTCGAGACCTACGCCGTCACCGCGGTCGCCGTGATGCTGCTCGGCGTCCTGACGTTCAACGAGATCGACGAGGTGGCCGTCTACCCGCTGGTCATCGGCGGCGTCTCGCTGCTTGCGTCGATCGTCGGCACGTTCGCCGTCCGGAGCCGCGCCGGCAACGTCGAGCGGGCGCTCTACCAGGGTCTGGTCGTCTCCGGCGCGCTGGCCGCGGCCGCCTTCCTGCCGATCACGCTCTGGCTCATGGACGACCTGTCCTTCAGGGAGGGCGCGTCGAGCCTCCTGACCGGTGGCGGCTCGGCGCCCACCGGGATCGAGCTGTGGCTCTGCACGCTGATCGGCGTGGCCGTCACCGCCGGCCTGTTCGTGATCACCGATTACTACACGTCGACCCGCTTCCGCCCGGTGCGGACCACGGCCCGCGCGTCGCAGACCGGCCACGCGACGAACATCATCCAGGGGCTCGCCCAGGGCCTCCAGGCCAC
>JBKPHS010000060.1:0-10694 GCA_046729975.1 Actinomycetota bacterium | reverse complement strand
CGGGCCAGCAGGTCGGAGCACTGAAGCGTGGCGTAGGCCACGCCGAGCTCGAGCAGAGCATCGGGATCGTCGGCACGCTGCTCGAGCTCGCGCTCGAACGGCTCCGGGATCTTGGCCGCGCACATCTCGCTCACGCGCTTGATCTGCGCATAGTTAGTGACCGGCCAGATGCCGGGGATGATCGGCACGGTGACCCCCGCCGCCCGGGCCTCCTCGACGAAGTCGAAGTAGAAGTCGTTGTCGAAGAACAGCTGCGTGATCAGGAAGCTCGCTCCGCTGGCGATCTTCTCCTTCAGGAAGCGAATGTCGTGCGCCATGTCCGGGGCGTCGGGGTGCACCTCGGGGAAGCACGCGCCGCCGATGCAGAAGTCGTAGTTCTCGGAGATCAGCGCGGCCAGCTCGGTCGAAGCTTCGAGGCCGCCGGGATGTGGCGTCCACTCGCTCTCGCCTCGCGGTGGGTCGCCGCGCAGGGCCAGCACGTTGTCGATGCCGGCGCCCTGGATCTCGTCGAGGATCGCGCGAAGCCGCTCGACCGGCTCGCCGACGCAGGAGAGGTGCGCCATCGCCTCGATGCCAAGCTCCTGCTTGATCCACTTCGTCACCTCGACCGTCCGCTCACGCGTCGAGCCCGCCGCGCCGTAGGTCACCGAGACGAAGGTCGGCGAGTCCTCCTTCAGCTCACCCAGGGCTCGCTTCAGGTTCTCCATCCCCTCGTCGTCCTTCGGAGGGAAGAACTCGAACGAGAAGACCGGCCGGCGCTCTTCGAGGATCTGGTCGATGCGCATGACGCGGAAGGCTAGTCAGACAGGTTGTTCGGCGGAACGATGTCGAGTCCTACGGCCACTCTCTGCTCTTCGCCGAGCATGTAGTGCACGTCGACCGAGTCGTTCTTCCGGTAGGTCCCGGCGATCGAGAGGAACATCAGCAGCCAGCGCCAGAAGCCCAGCCTTCCTTCCTTCGCGAGCGGCCTGTCGAACGCGAGCGCACGGCCTTCCACGGTGAAGTCGCGGCCCTCCTGCTGCGGGACGCCGTTCACGAACACGCGGTAGGGAGGCTCTGCGCCGCGCGGCAGCGGCACCCGCCAGCGCTCGCTCAAGGCGCGCGCCGCTCCCACATCTCGATGTTGCCGAGCTTGCGGTAGCCGAGCGACGCGTAGAGCGCCTCGCCCGCCTTGGTGGCCTGGAGGCTCGTGGTCTCGCAGCCGCGCTCGCGCGCGTCCGCGCACGCCTGGCGCATCAGCGCAGTCGCAAGCCCGCGACCGCGCGCCTCCGGCAACGTCGCGACCCAGGCGATGCACGTGTCCCCTCCGCTGTCGATAGCCATCACGCAGGCGGCCGGCTCCCCGTCGAGCCTGGCGACGTACCTGTGGCCGAGGTCCCCGGGAGCGCCGCCGAGCGCGGTGGCGAAGGGACTCCCCTGGTATCCGTAGGCGGCGTCGTTCAGCCGCGCGAGCAGCGCGGGGTCGGCACCGTCCTCCCACTCCACGCCCGCCGGCGCCCCGCCCCCCTCGTAGCCGGCCAGCTCCATCGCCATCGCCGCCGGGTCGGCGTCGAGCACGTGCCCTACCCGCTCGAGGAGCGTCGAGGACGCGTTGTCGCCAGGGTGCACCCAGACGGTCCAGGCGCTCACGCCCGCGCGCTCGTAGATGTCGGCGAGCTGTTCGATGGCCGCCTCCAGCGCGGCGGCGTGCTCGTAGGCCACTGAATTGAAGACGGACCGGTCTCCGACGGCCGGCACGACACAGGCGCGCACGCCGGCAAGCTCCACGAGCCGGCCGCCGGGCGAGCAGGGCGGGATCGTCTCGAAGACCGCGCCCATGCTGACCCACATCCTGCTCAGCAGCGTCGCGTCGTCCATGCCGCGACGAGCCTACTGCGAGCGGAGCTCGCGCCTGAGGGCGTCGTAGGGCGACTCGCCGGCCTGCTGGGCGACCAGCGTGCGGCGCAGCCGGCCGCGAAACGACTCCGACGAGCCGTCTCCTCGCACGTCGACGCCAGCGCGCAGCCGCCCGGGACCCGAGAGCTCGAGTCGTGCCACCACCTGCTGCACGGGCTCGAAGCGCCGCATGAACCGAACGTCGCGCGTTCCGGCGTTCGCATCGGACTCGAGGCTGCGGCCGCGCCGCTCGAGCTCGTCGAGCGCGTCCCCGAGCCCCTCCAGCCGGACCCGTTCGACCTTGGGACCGCGCCGTATCGTCAGGACGAACTTGGCCACGGGGCCAAGGGTAAGAGCTCGCCGAGCCAGTCCCGCTCGGCACGCTCCGGCACCGCACGGACGAACCACTCGCGGCCCAGGAACTCCTCGGCGAGGTCGTCCGGCAGGGCGGCCAGGAGATGGTGGGGGCCGAGCTGGCTTCGGTGGCTCCGAAGGGCCGCCAGCTTCGCGGCCAGGTGGGCACGGACGTCGAGCGACGTAGCGATCGACTCCGGCGGAGAGCCGAAGGCCTCGGGCTCGAGCCCCCACAGGTCCGAGGGCAGCCCCCGCTCGCGCATCAGCGCGGCGAGCCGGCCGGCATGACCGTCGGGCCAGGTGGCGCCGTAGACCCGCGGCTGCGTTCGAGCCTGCTCCAGCGCCGCGGTCAAGAAGCGCGTGACGGCGAGGTGGTCGGGATGCCAGTAGAGGCCCTCGGGGGCGAAGCTGATGACCGCCTCCGGCCCCTCTCGCCGGATGAGCGACGCGAGCCGCTCCGCGACCTCCGTCTCGTCGGCGCCGGCCAGGCTGCCATCGGGATAGTCGAGGCATTCGGCCGAGGCTGCGCCGAGCGCCGCCGCCGCTGCCTGCAGCTCCCGCTCGCGAACCGCGCCGAGACCGCCGAGCGCGGCCGGCTCTGAGCCGGCGCTCGGCCCCCGCTCACCACGGGTCATCGACACGATCGCGACACGTACGCCGGCCGCCGCGCACGCCGCCAGCGTCCCGCCCGCGAGCAGCGACTCGTCGTCGGGGTGCGCGAACAGCGCGAGCACGCCGCCGGCCATCAGCGCCCCAGAGGCCGAGCGGCGAGCCGGGCGTAGAGGCGCTCGTAGTCGTCCACCATCCGCGTGTAGTGAAAGCGCTCGACGGCCGATTCGCGCACCCGGCGGCGGTCGAGCCCGATCGCCTCGAGCACCCGCGGCGCGAGCGGCTCGCCCGGATCCGCGCAGCAGCCGGCGATTCCCTCGTCCACGATCTCGGGCACGGCGCCGAGGCGGAAAGCCGCCACGGGAGTGCCGCAGGCCATCGCCTCGACCAGCACCAGTCCAAACGGCTCCGGGTAATTCAGCGGGTAGAGCAGCGCCGCGGCGTTCGACAGCAGCTCGTTGCGCCCGGCCGCATCGACGGGTCCGATCCAGCGGACGAGGCTGCCGTCGATCAGAGGCTCCACCTCGCGCGTGAACCAGTCGCTGCCCTCACCGGCCATGACGAGCGGAAAGTCGAGCTCGCGCGAGATCCGGATCGCCTCGGCAGCTCCCTTCGACGGGATCATGCGGCCGAGGAAGGCGAGGTGGTCGCCGCGCTCGGGGCGGAAGGGGAAGGCGTCCGTGTCTATGCCGTGATGGATCACGGGCACTTCGCTCGACGCCTCCAGGCAGCGGCGCTGCCAATCGGAAACGGCCACGAGCTGCGCGTCGGGGCGCAGCTTGAAGGCTCGGACGACCTCGGGCCCCGGCTGCACGTGGTAGGTGTGCGCCGCCGGAGTGTCGGTGAACCCGGTGAACGGCAGAGCGAAGTGGTAGGCGTGGCTGTGGATCACGTCGAAATCGGCGGCCTGCTCGAAGGCCCAGGCCGCGTGCATCGTCTCCGGGACGCTCCAGTCCCAGAGTTCCTCCTCCGCATGGCCGCGCGGGAAGTAGGAGCGCAGAGTGGCCGACGTGACCGAGTCCCCGGTCGCGAACAGCGTGATGTCGTGGCCGCGACGCACGAGCTCCTCGCTGAGCAGCGACACGAGCTGCTCGATCGAGTCGCCCTCACCGGGAAGCACCGGCTTCGCCACCGGAGCGATCTGCGCGATTCGCAGCCGGTCAGCCATAAGATCGGCTGCTTCGACCATCCAACGGGAGGTGTTCCAGATGACCCGACAGTTGCTCATCGTTGTCCTCGTGGCGGTGGCCCTCAGCACCGCGATCGGCTTCGCGCTCGGCTCGGCCGCGGCGCCGCAGAGTGCGGACGCGGCGTCCACCAACACGCAGATCGTCAGTCAGCTCAGGCAGCTCAACGCGAACGTGAGGAACCTCAACGGCAAGATCGGAGCGAACCAGACCGATCAGGGAACGGTCCGCGGCCTGTTGACGATCATCTGCGACTACACCGCGTCCATTCCCTGCAAGTAGTCCCGAGCGCACGCGACCCGGACAGCCGGCGCGGGCGTGGTTGACGGCGTGAGCGCGAGCGGGTTGCGCATCCTGGTGCTGGGTTACCTGGTGCGCGGCCCCCTCGCGGGCTTCGCCTGGCATCACCTCCAGTACGTGCTCGGCCTCCAGCGGCTGGGCCACGACGTCTACTTCCTCGAGGACAGCGACGACTATCCGTCCTGCTACGACCCGGATCGGGACGTCACGGATGCCGACCCGAGCTACGGGCTGCGCTTTGCGGCGCGCGCATTCGAGAGCCTCGAAATCGGTCCGCGCTTCGCCTACCACGACGCGCACTCCTCGCGGTGGCTCGGGCCTTGCGCCCGACGCGTTGGCGAGCTTTGGCGGACCGCCGACCTGCTGCTGAACCTCTCCTGCGCAGGCCCGTTGCGTCCGTGGCTCCTCGAGACGCCTGTGCGGGTCCTGATTGACACCGATCCCGCCTTCACGCAGATCGAGCATCTCACCGACGAGGACGCGCGCGAGCTGGCGCGCCACCACACCGCCTTCTTCAGCTTCGGCGAGAACATCCAGGACGGTCGCTCCGCGATACCGGAAGACGGCTTTCCCTGGCGCGCCACACGCCAGCCGGTTGTGCTCGATGCATGGCCGGTCACCCCCGGCCCGATCCTGGGCAAGTTCAGCACGGTCATGCAATGGGACAGCTACACCGCGCGCGAGCACGGTGGCGTCCGCTACGGGATGAAGTCCGACTCCTTTCGCGACTACCTGGACCTTCCGCAGCGGGCCGGACGCGTCTTCGACCTGGCCGTCGGCAGCACGCCGGACGTGCGCCGCTGGCTCGCCGGGCGAGGCTGGGGGGTGCGCGACTCGCGCGGCCCCACCCGCGACCTTGCCGCCTACCAGCGCTTCATCGGGCGCTCCAAGGCGGAGTTCAGCGTGGCCAAGCAGGGCTACGTGACGAGTCGCAGCGGGTGGTTCAGCGAGCGCAGCACCGGCTACCTCGCGAGCGGACGGCCGGTGATCACGCAGGACACGGGATTCTCCGCATGGCTTCCGACGGGTGCGGGAGTCCTCGCGTTCGACACGCCCGACGCAGCGGTTGCCGCGATCGACGAGCTCGACGCGGGCTATGCGGCTCACTGCCGGGACGCCAGGGAGGTCGCCGAGGAGCACTTCGACTCTCGCAAGGTGCTCGGGCGGCTCGTCGAGGAGGCGATGAGCGCCGCCTGAGCTCACGCGACGGCCGCCGTCTCGAGCAGCGCGCGCAGCACCCTGGGAGCGTCGAAGTGCTCCTCGGCGAGCGCGCGCGCTCGCCGGCTGTGGCGCGCGTAGTCGCCCCCGATCCGCTCGATGCCCTCGACGATGCCGTCCGCATCCTCGAACGCGAGCAGTCCGTCGCCCGTCGGGATCGCGTCGCCGAAGCCCGTGTCGCGCACGAGCGCGGGCCGCCCGCTCGCGAGGTAGCACTGCGTGCGGTCGCTGAACCATCCGCTGCGCGTCTCCACGTACATGGCCTTCGCGAAGCCGAGCTCAGCCTTCGAGGCCTGGATGAAGCGCCTGTAGGACTCGGTGTCGATGGTCGCCTGCACCGCGTCGATCAGCTCCCAGCCGTGCTCCGCGAGCTCTTCGGACGGCGGCTGGCCGGCGATCGCCAGCACGATTCGCTCGTCGATGCGCTGGGGTAGGGCGATCAGGCGTCGCAGCTCGTCACCCTTGCCCTTGCCCATCCCCGGGAAGCTGTCGGTGGTCCAGCTCAGGATCGTCGTGAACGGCGCGTCGGACCGCGCCGGCTCAAGCGGCCAGAACCCGAGGTCGACCGGCTGGACCGTCGGGTGCCAGCGAAAGGGCGTCTCCGCCAGGCCACAGTTCTCGCCGCCGACGTTGAGAGCGAACGTGAACAGCGCGTCGTGCGCGGCGAAGAAGTCCCGGTACCAGCCCTCGCCAGCGTCCGCGATCGCCTGCTGGGTGAAGCCGGGGTCGGTGTCGATGAAGACCTTCGGTAGCTGCTCGTACTCGGGCCGCACGAACCAGCAGCCGCCCGACAGGTTGACCATCAGGTCGGCGCCGCGGCAGACCTCGGCCACCTCCTCCGGGCTCTTGCCGTGGTAGCCGCCCTCGTAGTCCACGTACGCCCAGGCGTCATCGAGCCCTACCCGTCGGAGCTCGCGCTGGATGTAGCCGACCGCGTACGAGGGGTCGGTGGCGATCGCGTTCTGCACCGGATCGAAGTTGCATTCGCCGGTGTCCTCCAAGTAGAACACCTCCCAGCCGAGGCGCTGGAAGCCGGCGATGTACTGGAGCGCGCACCAGGTCACCCCGCCCACCGGGTAGCGGCCGACGATCCCGGCGAGTATCAGCCTCCGTCCCGCCACGCGTCAGTCAGATTGCTTCAGAACGCCGTCGAGGCACTGCGCCAGATCGGTGTCGGGTCCCATGGCGAGTCGCTCGAGACGGTACGGGTCCGCTCCCGGCATCAGGTTGGTCACACCGCCGTAGAGGCAGGCCGCGCGATAGCCGGCCCTGCCGAGAGCGGTGCGCAGCGCGGGCGGGCTGCCGGCGTCATCCCCGTACGGGTAGGCGATCAGCTCGACCGGCTCGCCGAGTCCGGCCTCGAGCGCGGCCTTGGAGCGCACGAGCTCGCTTTCTCGCGCCGCCGGATCGAGCTCCGAGAACGCACGGTGGGAGGCAGCGTGCGACTGCACGGCGACGCCCGAATCGACGAGCTCGCGGAGTTCGTGCCAGTCGCAGAGCGGCTCCTCCGGCTCGCTGCCGTCGTCGAAGAAGTTGCGCCGGCCGACGTACTCCGTCGGCACGAATAGCACCGCGGGCCATTCGAGCTCGAGCAAGCGCGGGAGCGCGACATCCCGCACGGAGCGGTAGCCATCGTCGAACGTGATCAGTGCTGCCCGCTCCGGCAGGCTCTCGGGGTCCGCGAGCCCGCGCAGGAGCGCTCGGAGGTCGATCGGATCCCAGCCGCTCTCGCGCAGGTGGCGCAGATGGGCGACGAACACGTTCTCCGGGACGTGGTACCAGGTCTCCCAGGCGTCCGGCGACGGCGGCCCCACCTTGTGGTAGCCGAGGATCGTGACGCTGCGCGCGCTCACGTGAGCGCCAGCTCCAGCATCCGCGAGAGCACCTTCTCCGCGTCGAAGCGCTCCTCCGCGAGCGCGCGCGCCGCGCGGCAATGCCGCTCGTAGTCCGACTCGACGGCCTCGAGCGCGACGGCCGCCTCGTCGAGCGTTCTGAACCGGAACAGGCCCTCGGAGTCCGCGAGCAGCCGACTCGGGCCGGTGTGCTCCACGACCGCGGGCTTCGCGCTCGCCAGGTAGCACAGGGTGCGGTTGCTGATCCAGCCGTTCTGGAGGAGCGCGCACGAGGGCTTCGCGCAGCTGAACTCGCCGCGCGAGCCCTGGATGTATGCGCGGTAGCGCTCGGGGCTCGAGGCCACCTTCCAGGCGTCCGCGACGCGCCACCCCCGATCCTCCAGGAGGCGGCAGTCCGTGGCTTCGGTGTAGTCGTCGAGGGTCATGGCCAGCTCGAGCGGTCTCGGGCTCCGCGAGGGGAGGTCGGCGTACCTGAGGAAAGCGCTTCGCTTGTCGTTCGCCACGACCCTTCCGTCGAACTCGATCGACGCCTCCCACCAGTTGGTGACGGTGGTGTAGGCGGAGGAGTCACTTGCCGGCGCCGGCGGCCACGCGGGAAGGAAGACCGCGGGCGCGGTATGGGTCCACTCGACACCGCAGTCGGGAATCGGAGCGGACGGCGTGCCCACTGTCTCGCCAGTCGTGAAGTACAGGTCGTGGGGGGCGACGTTCATGTCACCGCTGCTGATCCACATCTGCAGCAGACCGGGGTCGAGATCGACGACCGCGGAGCGGCGGAACCTTCCGACCGCGTCTGCGGGCGTGTCGTAGGCGAAGTCGAGCAGCAGCTCAGCCTCGCAGGCGGCGTCGAGATCGAGGCATCCTTCCGTGAGCGCCGGGTCGAGCGGCGGGCGGTGGAAGGAGGCGAGCGCGAGGGAATCTCGTAGCCCATGGCGCTCTAGGCGCTCCTTGAGGATGGCGATGTCCGCCTCCACCTCCTGCCGGGGCCTGCTGGCCGCCAGCTCGCCGATGTCCTCTAGCCAGACGACCCGGCAACCGAGGGCTTGCAGCCCGAGCGCCCAGTTGAGGTACTCCCAGAAATGGCCGCCCCCCTCTGGGTAGCCCAACGTCAGCGGAGCAATGCAGACGGTGGTCATCGCGGGCGCGGCTCAGGCAACGCGCGCCGGCTCAGGCGAAGGCGCCGGCGCGGCCAGCGAGCCGCTCGCCTCGACCACCCTGCCCGCGTCGAGCTCCACGCGCGCGTCGCAGATCTCGAGCGTGCTGAGCCGGTGGGCGATCATCAGCGAGGTCCGTCCCTCCATCAGGCGGACGATGGCGTCCATGATCGTCGCCTCGGTCTTCACGTCCACGGAGCTGGTGGGCTCGTCGAGGATCAGGATCGGGGCGTCCTTGAGGAAGGCGCGTGCGAGCGCGATGCGCTGGCGCTCGCCGCCCGACAGGCGCATGCCCCGCTCGCCCACGACGGTCCCGTAGCCGTCGGGCAGGTCCACGATGAAGCCGTGGGCGTTGGCTGCGGCGGCGGCGCTGACCACCTCGTCGACACTCGCCTCGGGCCTGGCGTAGGCGATGTTCTCGGCGATGCTGGTAGAGAAGAGGATCGGCTCCTGGAGCACGATGCCGAACTGGTTGCGCAGGTCGGCCAGGCGGTAGTCGCGGAGGTCGACGCCGTCGAGCAGGATGCGCCCCGACGTGGGGTCGTAGAAGCGCGTCATCAGGCTCATCAGCGTCGTCTTGCCCGCGCCTGTGCGGCCGGCTATCCCGACCCGCGTGCCGGGCTCGACGGCGAACGAGATCCGCTCGAGCACCGCATGCTCGCCGTCGTACGCGAACGACACGTCCTGGAACGCGATCGCGCCGCGGGCGCGTCGCACCCGGCGGGCGTCCTGGCGCTCCTTGACGTCCGGGGTTTCGTCGAGCAACTCGAATGCGCGCTCGGCGCTGGCGAGCGACGACTGCATGTCGCCGACCTTCTGACTGATCGTCTCGAGCGGGTCATAGAGCTGCGACAGGTAGGTCATGACGATGAGCAGCTCGCCGAGCGTCAGCACGCCCGACTGCACGCTGCGCACGCCCACGAACAGCACTGCCGCGGTGCCGAGCGCGATCGCCAGGTTCACGACCAGCCCGAAAGAGGCCTCCGTCGCAGACAGCCTGACGCGCGCGTTGACGGTCTTGCCCGACTGGCGGACGTAGCGGTCGTGCTCGTCGCGCTCGCGCCCGAACGCCTTCACGACCCGCATCGCCGTTAGCACGTCCTGGAGCACGCCGAGCGACGAGCTCTCGAGCTCCTTCAGGGCGTGGTAGCGCTTTCGCACGCGGCGCGTGTAGACGCGCGAGAGGATGAACAGGATCGGGGCGATCGCCAGGGCGATGGCGGCGAGCTGCCAGCTGATGCGCGCCGTCACGTAGACCGCCGAGCAGAGCATGACCAGGGCGGACACGAACGGGATCGTGCTGTCCACGATGTGCTGCATCGCCTCCGCGTCGTACTGGATGCGATAGATCGAGTCGTGGCTGCCGCGTGAGTCGTGGAAGGAGAGCGAGAGCCGCTGGACGTGACGGAAGAGCCGCGCGCGGAACCCGAGCGTGAGGTTCTCGCCCGTGCGCGTCTGGAGCACGTAGCTGACGAGCGCCTGCAGCTCGACCAGAAGCACTATCAGCACCTGAAGCCCGGCGACGAACAGCAGCAGGCCGACCTCGGAGTTGCTAGCGAAGCCAGGCACGATCGGCTCGATGAACCCTGGGAGGGGGTGGTCGCCGATGACGCTGTCGACCGCGATCTTGAGCGGGATCGGCGTCAGCAGCAGGAGCGGAGTCGCGAGCAGATCCACCAGGAAGAGGACGCTGACCTGCGGCCAGTAGGGGCGCAGCTGCCCAAGCACGCTGCGCGCCAGCCCGGGCCTCAGCCCGCCGGCCTCGCTCATGCCCGCTCCAGTGTCGCGCGCCTGGCGCCTGGAACGGCCGGGGCGCCGGCCGGCCGCGGGTTCTCGATCGCGTCCAGCACGGCCGCCGTTCCGGCTCCGCACTCCTGCACCTCGCGGGCCACCAGCACCGCGGCGAGCAGCCCGAGGATCCCCGCGGCGGCCCAGGCGCCGTCAAGCGTGGCGGCCGCGAACAGGACCACCAGCAGCAGGGTGGCGGCAACCCCGGCGGGCGAGATCCGCGGCCAGATCCGGAAGCGCGCCAGCTGCCTGCCGCCTCCGTGCTCCTCGATGCCCATCCGCATGCGCGCGGCCCCCAGCGGACCGCCCCTGACCTCGAGGTCCCAGCGGTCGTATTCGCCGCCCGGGAGGACGGC
>JBKPHS010000059.1:0-10338 GCA_046729975.1 Actinomycetota bacterium | reverse complement strand
CTACCGGCCTTTCGGTACCAGCGCGGGCTCGTGTTCGGTGGTGGGTTGAGCTCCGCGTGCGTGACGAGCACCGACGGCGTGTTCATGTCGATGTGGCGGCGGAGCGCCTCGCCGAACTGTTCGCCGAGGCCGTCTGTCTGCTCCGCCTGGACGCCGAAGGACTTGGCGAGCGTGACGAAGTCGGGAGAGTCGAGGTCGACGCCGAAGGCCGGCTGGCCCGAGCTCCGCTGGTCGAAGCGGAGCATGCCGTAGCCGCCGTCGTCGACGATCACCGCAGTCAGCGGGATGCCCTCCTGGGCGGCGGTGGCGAGCTCGGCGCACGCGTAGAGGAAGCCCCCGTCGCCGGACACGCTGACGGCCGGGCCCGCGCCGGCCAGCGCGGCGCCGAGCGACGCGGGGAAGCCGAAGCCGAGCGTACCCCAGCCCATCGGGTAGGCGAGCTTGCGGGGCGCCGGGACGCTGTGGAAGCCCCCGAGCCAGTATCCCGGGATGCACATATCGCAGACGAGCACGGTGTCCGCCGGCAGGGCGGCGGCCATCGTGTCGAGCATCTCGAGGGCGGCCGGCTCGCCGGAGGCCAGGTCGTTGCGCACCCGCTCGCGGATTCTTTGAAGTCGTGCGCGCAGGTCGTCGATGCCTCCGCGCGGCTCGATCCGGCGCGCCAGCGCGTCCGCGGCGACCCGCGCGTCGGCGGCGAGCAGCAGGTCCGGCTGGTAGTTCTTCGAGGCATCCTCCGGATCGACGTTGACCGCCACGAGCCGCTCCGGCGCGGGCATCGTCCAGCTCTGGGTCATCATGCCGTCGAGGTCACTGCCGATCGCGATCACTACGTCGGCCTCGTCCCACAGCTCGCCCACGGGCCGGACGTGCGGCGGCGGCCCGACCGCGCAGGGGTGCTCCGGGGCCAGGAGGCCGCGAGCCATGTAGGTCGTGATCACCGGCGCCGCAAGCCGCTCGGCAAGTTCGCCGACCGCCTCGCGGGCGTCCGCGCGCAGAGCGCCTCCGCCCGCCCACACGAGCGGACGCTCGGCGCGTGCGATCGCTTCGGCGGCGGCGTCGAGGTCGCCCGCCGTGGGGGCGACCGGGGGCGCCCCGGTTGAGCTCTCCGAGGGCTCTCCGGCGCCCGCCGGCTCGGACAGCACGTCGGTCGGCACCTCCATGTAGACCGGGCGGCTCGGCGCGGCGAGGGCCGTGCGCGCGGCGAGCACCACGGCGTCGCCCAGGGATTCCGCCGCCTCGACCCGGAAGCTGCCTTTGACGATCGGCGCGAACATGCCGGCCTGATCGGTGGTCTCGTGGAGGGCGCCGCGGTAGACGCCCCGGCGGCGCACCGCCTTCGCGATGTCGGTCGCGATCACGAGGATCGGCGAGCGGGACGCCCACGCCTCGCCGGTGGCGGCGAGGGTGTTCGCGGCGCCGGGCCCCGTGGTCGTTAGGGCGACGCCGAGCCGCCCGCTCGCTCGCGCGTAGCCGTCGGCGGCGTACGCGGCCGACTGCTCGTGGCGCACGCCGACGAGGCGGATCCGCGACTCGGCGAGAGCCCGCCAGATGGGCAGGTTGTGAACGCCGGGCAGGCCGAAGACCACCTCCACTCCCGCGGCCTCGAGGCCCCGGACCAGCAACTCACCACCAGTGCGGCTCACGGAGCCGTAGCGTAGGTGCTCCCCGCCTCAATTCCCGTCGGGACTTTCGGCGGGGAGCACTAAGGGGGCGGGTTCAGCGCTCATGCCGGCCGGGTAGGGTTTCTTGCGATGAGAGTCGGTCTCGTGCTGGGAGCTGGCGGGATTCTCGGTGGGGCGTGGCTCACCGGCGGCCTCGACGCCCTGGCGCGCGAGACCGGCTGGGATCCGGGCAGCGCGGACC
The DNA here is from genome assembly GCA_046729975.1 of Actinomycetota bacterium. GTDB lineage: Bacteria > Actinomycetota > Thermoleophilia > Solirubrobacterales > Thermoleophilaceae > JBKPHS01. The sequence goes on along the minus strand of JBKPHS010000059.1, from coordinate 8,475 downwards.
ACGTGATCGGCACCTCCGCCGGCTCCATGATCGGCGGCCTGTGCGTGGCGGGCGTGCCGCCCTGGTTCATGGTCGCCCACTCCGAGGGTGAGTCCTTCACGGGGGTGACGGGGGCAGACGGCCGTCCTGCGGAGACGGCGGATCGCTCTGCCGGAGCGACCTTCAGGCTGCACCGCGGGCTTCCGCCGATCGGCCCGGGCTCGGTCGCCCTCGGCCTGAGGACCCTGGCGCGCCCGCATCGCCACACGCCGGCCGCCGTGGTCGCCGGCTGGCTGCCGCGCGGATTCATCTCAACCGAGCCGCTGAAGGACACGATCCGGCGGGTCGTGCCGTCTGGCTGGGTCGACCATCCGAACCTGTGGGTCCTCGCCTGCGACTACTCGACGGGTCGGCGTGTGGCATTCGGCCGGCCCGACGCTCCCCCCGCGGATCTCGCCGATGCGGTCGCCGCGTCGTGCGCGATTCCCGGCTTCTACCACCCCGTCAAGATCGGCCGCCGGCGCTATGTCGACGGTGGGCTCTGGTCGACCTCGAACCTCGACGTGGTCCGCGGCCTCGGCCTCGATCTGGTCGTGTGCCTGAACCCCACCTCGAGCCTCCACCCGACCCGTGCCTGGAACCCCGCGGAGCGGCTGGCCTGGGTCGCCCGCGACGCGTCCGGCAGGCGCCTCGGCCGCGAGGCGAGGAAGCTGCGCGAGGAGGGCACCGAGGTCGTGCTGATCCAGCCGACGGGCGAGGACCTCGCGGTGATGGGACCGAACCTGATGAGCCGGACCCGGCGCAACGACGTGATCCGGACGGCGCGCCGCACGGTCGCCGAGCAGCTCCGCGAGCCGTCGGTCACACAAGCGTTGCGCGGCCTGCCGCGCGGCGCCCCGCACAGGATCCGCAGGCCGGCCGGGCCGCCCTCCGCCTGGCCCGCTCTCACGCCCGTCCCGCCGGGCGACGACGCGCTGCTGGAGGAGACGGCGTGAGCGAGCAGCGCACGAGCCGCGCCGCGCGGGCATCTTCGCGCAACGGGGCTAGGGAGAGGGAAGCCGCGCGCGAGGCCTACTCGCCCAACGGCGGCGATCCGCTCGGGGCGGCGGTCGGCTTGGTGTCGCGCGTCGGCCAGGCGCTGGCGGGAGAGGTGCAGCGCCGCATTCCGCGCGCGGACCTCGACGAGCGCGACTCCGACTACATCCGCGAGACGCTGCCGTTCGCGTGGTTGCTCGCGAGCTTCTACTTCCGCGCGGAGGTGCGCGGGCTGTCGAGGATCCCGGAGCAGGGTCCGGTTCTCCTCGTCGGCAACCACTCAGGGGGCAATCTCACGCCCGACTCGTGGGTCTTCGGGCTCGCGTTCAACACCTACTTCGGTGTGGAGCGACGGTTCTTCCAGCTCGCGCACAACCTCGTGCTCGCGATGCCCGGGCTGTCGTGGATGCGCAAGCACGGCACGGTCGCCGCCTCGCCCGAGAACGCAGAGAAGGCGCTGTCGAGCGGCGCCGCTCTGCTCGTCTACCCCGGCGGCGACTACGAGGTCCACCGGCCGAGCTGGGAGTCGGCGAAGGTCGACTTCGGCGGGCGCAAGGGCTTCGTCCGGTTGGCGCTCCGCCACGACGTGCCGATCGTCCCGGTCGTCTCGATAGGTGGTCAGGAGACGGCGCTCTTCCTGAGCCGCGGAGAGTGGCTCGCGAGGCTGTTGCGCCTCGACCGCCTCTTCCGGCTCAAGGTCCTGCCGATCTCGATCGCCCTCCCGTGGGGCTTGAACGTGGGCGACATGCTCGGCCACGTCCCGCTCCCCGCGAAGATCACAATCGAGGTGCTCGACCCGATCGACCTGCGCGAGCGCTTTGGCGCCGATCCCGACGTCGACGAGGTCTACGACTACGTCCTGGCCGAGATGCAGAAGGCGCTCGACGCGCTCGACGCCGAGCGCAGGCTCCCGGTGATCGGCTGATGCGGCTCGAGGAGAAGGTGCTGATCGACGCTCCGGCCAGGGACGTCTGGGAGCTCGTGGCGAACCCAGCCGCTTACCCGCGCTTCATGCACGGCATCACTCGCTGGGAGCAGGCAGGGGACAAGGAGATGGGTAAGGGCGCCCGCTACCAGATGCGAATGAAGGTCGGTTCCGCCGAGGTTGGCGGCTTGATCGAGATCGTCGAGTTCGACGAGCCCTGCGACCTCGCCTGGACCAACGTGACGGGAGTGGACCAGCGGGGGCGCTGGCGCGTGCGGGAGCGTGACGGGGGCACCGAGGTGACGCTCCGGCTGAGCTACCAGGCGCCCGGCGTGCTCGGGATGGCCTCCGACCTGTTCTCGGCCCGCATGGTCAGGGACAACCTTCGCCAGTCGCTGCGGGGCCTCAAGCGGCGCCTCGAGGGGGGCCTGATCGACGGAGACGGGGGAGGCGTGGGCCTGACGACCAGTGTCGTCAACCGCCTTCACGTCGCGGGCACGCTCACGCGCGCCGGCGTGATCAGGCCGGGACGGCCCGACAGGATCATCCGCACGCTGCTCAACCTCTCCCGCTGGGGCCCGACGCCGGCGGCGGGCTACGCCAGCGCGGCGGTCCGCTTCCCGAACGACGAGGCGATCATCGACGAGCTCGGCACGCTGACGTTCGAGGCCGTGCACCGCTGGACCAACGCGCTCGCCCACGCGCTGTCCGACGCGGGCGTCCTCGAGGGCGACAACGTCGCGGTCATGTGCCGCAACCACCGCTACTTCATCGAGGCGACCGTAGCGCTCTCGAAGCTCGGCGCCAACGCGCTCTTCATGAACACCGCCTTCGCGAAGCCGCAGCTGACCGAGGTCGCCCAGCGCGAGAAGCCAGTCGCGATCATCTACGACCAGGAGTTCGGTGAGCTGCTCGAGGACGCCTCGCGCCGGCGCAAGCGGTTCATCGCGTGGTACGACGAGACCGACGGGCCGATCGGCGACCCGACGCTCGAGGAGCTGATCGAGCAGGGCGATCCGGAGGAGGTCGTGCCGCCCGAGAGCCCCGGCCGAGCGGTCATCCTCACGTCGGGCACGACCGGGACGCCGAAGGGCGCGTCGCGAAGCCAGCCCGAGACCGTCGATCCGGCGGCCGCGCTCCTCTCGCGCATCCCGTTGCGCGCGCGCGAGCGGACGATGATCGCGGCGCCCCTGTTCCACTCGTGGGGCTTCGCGCACTTCTCGCTCGGGCTCGTGCTCTCCTCGACGCTCGTGCTGCGGCGCAGGTTCGACCCGGAGCAGACATTGGCCGTCACTTCGCAGTACCGCTGCACCGCGCTCCCGCTCGTGCCGGTGATGCTGCAGCGGATCATGGAGCTGCCCGAGGAGACGCGGCGCAAGTACGACCTCTCCGACCTGCGTGTGGTGCCCCTGTCGGGGTCCGCGCTTCACGGCGAGCTGGCAGAGAGGTTCATGGACGAGTTCGGGGACGTCGTTTACAACCTGTACGGCTCTACCGAGGTGGCCTGGGCGACCATCGCCGGTCCCGAGGACCTTCGCGCCGCGCCGGGCACCGCCGGCCGCCCGCCGCGCGGCACGATCGTCAAGCTCTACGACGAGGAGGGGGTCGAGGTGCCCCCCGGCGAGACCGGGCGGATCTTCGTCGGAAACGAGATGCTGTTCGAGGGCTACACCGGCGGCGGCTCGAAGGACGAGATCGACGGCCTGATGGCCACTGGCGACGTCGGCCGCTTCGACGAGGCCGGGCGGCTGTTCGTCGAGGGGCGCGACGACGAGATGATCGTCTCGGGCGGCGAGAACGTCTTCCCACGCGAGGTCGAGGATCTGCTCGCCAAGCACAAGGCGGTCGGAGAGGTCGCGATCATCGGCGTCGAGGACGAGGAGTTCGGGCAGCGCCTGAAGGCGTTCGTCGTCAAGAAGGCCGGCGGCGAGCTGACCGAGGACCAGGTCAAGTCCTACGTCAAGTCGAACCTGGCCCGCTACAAGGTGCCGCGCGACGTGGAGTTCATGGACGAGCTGCCGCGCAACGCCACGGGCAAGGTGCTCAAGCGCGAGCTCGAGGCGCGGAAGGAAGAAAAGGCGAGTAGCTAGTCGTCAGTCTTCAGTCGTCAGAGCCCTCGTCCTGACGACTGTCGTCTGACGACTGATCACTCTGGTCCGCTGAAGCCTCCGGGGCGTTTGGATCCGTCGGCCCCCCCTGTATCGGCTCTCCCTTGTATTCGTCGGGGTCGTCGACCTTCTCGCCTTCGATGCTGACCTCGCCGTCCTCGTGGTGGCGCAGTGAGGACGGGCCGAGCTTCTGCTCCGGGCCCTCGTCGTATGAGTGGTCGCCCTCGGGGCCGCCGAAGGTCTCGTACTTGGCCGCGTCGTCCGGCCACTCCTCGAGATCCTTGGGCGGGTCCCCCTCCTCCAGATCCTGGATCTTCTGCTTGGCCTCGTCGGGCTCTTCCCCGCGCTCCTCTGCCTGCTCGACCGAGCCCTTGACGTCCTGATCCTGCTCGTCGGTCATGCCGGCTCCTCCTCGACCTCCGGGTTGTGGCCAGGCCCGCTCTCGTTCGGGGCCTCCACGTCGAGCTCCTCCTCGGTCGGAACCTCGTCGGGCTCGCGTTCGGGCGTCTCGTACGGCATCTCTCGCCTCCTCCGCCGGGTTGATGCGCCTCTACCCGGGGAGGAGGCGGGAGAAAACCTCGCTAGAAGCCCGAGACGTTCAGGCGACCGCCGGTGGCCGTCTTGCCGGCCATCGAGGTGGTCGGGACGACGCTCGAGAGGATCGCGCTCCTGGTCTGCGCGGCGGTTGCGCCGGGATGCGTCGACGCGTACAGCGCCGCGCCGCCGGTCACGTGCGGCGTGGCCATCGAGGTGCCGCTGTAAGAGCCGTAGCGGTTGTACGGCAGCGTCGACCAGATCCCGTCTCCGGGCGCGCCGAGATCGACCGTCGTGGCGCCGTAGTTCGACCAGCGCGGCTTCGTGCCGTTGCTCGCGATCGCGGCGACCGAGATTACGGCGTCATAGCCGGCGCCGGAGGTCGTGTTGTAGTTCGAGGGGTAGCTCGCCCGGCGGTCGGTGTCCGCCTTGCTGTTCCCAGCGGCCGCGATGAACAGGATGTTCTGCGTCGCGCCGCGCGTGATTGCGTCGGCCAGCGCCTGCGAGTAGCCGCCGCCGCCCCACGAGTTGTTAGTGGCGACGAGGTTCAGCCCGTGGCGCACCTTCAGGTCGGTGAAGTAGTCGACTGCCTTGACGGCGTCTGACGTGTAGCCGCCGTTCGGGCCGAGGAACTTGCCCGAGATCAACGTCACGTCCCAGTTGACACCCGCGACGCCGGCGCCGTTTGCGCCCTCGCCGCCGATCGTGCCGGCGACGTGCGTCCCATGGTCGTCGGCGCTACCGCTCGTGCCGCCGTCGTAGACGCTGTTGTTCTTGGAGAAGAAGTCCCAGCCGTTCACGTCGTCCACGTAGCCGTTGCCGTCGTCGTCGGCACCGTTGGCCGGATCGAACGGGTTGGTCCAAACGTTGTCGTTCAGGTCCGGATGGGTCGTCTGGAATCCCTCGTCGATGATCCCGACGTAGACATTCGAGCTGCCGGTGTGGTTCGCGGCCCAGGCCTCGCCTGCCTGGCTGCCGAACTGGTTGGCGGGGCTGGTGCCGTCCCCGTACATGCCCCAGAGCGAGCCGCCCGTGAAGTAGGGATCGTTGCTCGTCGCCGCCTTGGTCAGGACCCAGTTGGGCTCCGCGTACTCGACGGCCGGGTCCTGCTCGAGCTGCGCGATCGCCCTGGCGTTCGAGCCGCGCGGTACCTCGACGAGCTCGACAGAGGCCTCGTCGCCGCTGTTGCGCGAGACCTTCTCCTTGCGCTTGCCGGACGCCTTGGACACGGCCGTGTCACGCGCTTGGTCGGACGTACCCGGCGCGAAGCCGACGAGCAGCTCGCCGGGCGCGGCCTGGGCCGGATCGTCGGCGCCGCTCGTGTCGCCGGCCAGCGCGGCCGGGGCTGCGGCCAGCCCGAAAGCGAGCACGGCAATAGCGGTCGTGAGGCGTCGCTGCATGAGAATCCCCTGTCTGGAGTAGCTGATCCCGAGTCCCGGTCCACCGTACCAGCGGTTTCCGGGACCGACCACCCTTTTTTTCACCGAGGGCTACGAGGCGGCTACCCGCGGCCGCGTCGCCTGACGCGTGCCAGAGCCTCATTCATCTGCTCGGCGCTGATTTCCTCGTACGCCCACCACCCTCCGCTGAAGGAGATCTCGAACGACAGCTCCGCTACCTCGGCGCGGAGTCCGGCACCGGCGAGCTCCGGGATCTCGCGACGCTGTGCCTCGAGCATGCTCTCCTCGTCGGCGCGGATCTCGGCGGCGAGATCGGCAGTCTCGTGGTCGCCGACGAGCCGCGCGACGCTCTCGATCGCGAAGTAGTTGGCGACCGAGCGGCCCTCGATAGCAAGGCCGCGCTTCGCGCTCTCGAGCAGGACGTGGGCGGCCGGCGCTCGCTTCAGCAGCCGCCCCAGCCTCGCTGCCGCGCTGATACGGCGAACCACCGATCGCAGGGCGTGAGCGGCAGCGCTCCTACGGCTCGGTCTCACCCCGAGCTCGAGCAGCCGGCCCTCCACCCATCGCACGTGGACGCGCGTCTGCTCGACGTCCTGGCGGAGCAGGTCTCTGCGTACGCCTCGCGGCACGACCGCCAGGTGCGACTCGAGCGCGCGCAGCAACGCGAGCTCCGTCTCGCGGGCGTCCTTCAGGTAGTCGACGAGCCTCCGGTCTCGCTCTTTCATGCCCCTGCCGTCTGGAATCGTACCTGTAGCCGGTCAGGCCAGACGCCGCTCGAACACGATGTCGAGCTCCGGGTCGGACCACTCGTCGGGACTCGCCTTCTCCACTCGCAGCTTCGAGCTGCGGCCCTCGATCGTGAGGGTGGCGACCTGATTGTCGAACCACGGATCGTGGCCCACGCGCCAGCGGATCTCGGGGTCGCGAACGCCTGCCGCGCGGGCGAGCAGGCGTCCGGCGAGCTCGCCGGCCTTCGACAGGCCGATGCGGATGCCCTGCCGCTCGTGGCGGTTGAGCGGGTTGCGGAAGGGCGAGCAGACCGCCTGGTAGACGGCGCTCTTCACCCCCGAGCCGCGCCGGAAGGCGACCTCCGCGAGATAGGCGTGGTGGACGTCGCCCGACAACACCACGATCGAGGCGGGAGGCTCGCCACGCTCGCCGGAGCCGATTGCCTGAAGGAGCCTGGCCATTCGACGGAACGACTTCTCGAACGCCCCCCAGTGCTCGAGGTCGAGGCCCTGGCGGATCCTCTCGCCAACCCGGGCGAAGCGCGGCCCCCACGCGCCGTCGCACACACGCTCGTTCCAGGCCTCGAGGAAGTGCATGCCGGGCGCGAGCAGGAACGGCAGCGTCGTGCCCAGCAGCAGGTGATCGTGGTCGCCGCGCGCCTGGCTCTCGATCCAGCTCCACTCCCCGTCGTCGACCATCGAGCGGTTCCCGGGCTCGAGCACCCGCCCGGCGCGCGAGTCCAGCATCACGAGACGCGTGCGGCCGAGGTCGCGGCAGAAGCTCCAGCGGCTGCCCTCCGTCTCCCGGTCGGCGCGGACCGCGAGCTCGCGCAGCACCGCGGTCGCATCCCCACCGCCGCGCACGCGCCGGTAGGTCTCGTCCTCCTCGAGCTCGGTCGGGGTCAGGTTGCCGAGGTGCTGGTAGATCCAGTACGACATGAAGGCGCCCACGATTCGCTCGTGCCACCAGTCCTGCCGGCGCATCTCCTCTACCCACGCCTGCGACGTGTTCCAGTCGTCATGGACGTCGTGGTCGTCGAAGATCATCGCGCTCGGCACGGTCGCGAGCAGCCAGCTCAGCGCCGGGTCGCCCCACGCGTCCCAGTAGAGACGCGTGTACTCCTCGAAGTCCGCCACCTCCTCGCCAGGCGGCCGGGTCGTGTCGCGGCGCGAGCGGATGAAGTCCCTCGCCCCGGGCGAGACCTCGTCCGCGTACACCTGGTCACCCAGCATCAGCAACAGGTGGGGCCAGGCCTCCTCGCGCCGCACCATCCGGCGCGCGAACGCGTAGAGGGCGTCGATCTCGCGCCCGCGCCCGTCCTCGTCCTTCTTCAGAGCGTATGGCGGGTCGTGCGGGACCGACACCCGGCAGGAGCCGAACACGAGCCGAAGCGGGCCGTCCGGATCGATGGTCCGGATTGTGGGTCGCGGAAGCTCGCGCCCCTCCTCCGGCCAGACCGTCTCCCCGTCGAGGGCCACCTCGTACTCGTGCTCACTTCCCGCCTCGAGCCCCTCGACGCACACGAGCGCGTAGTGATGCCCGTGCACCTCCCACGTCGGAGCCCGGAAGCCGAGCACCTCCACCTCGCAGGGAGAGTCCGTCTCGACCCAGATCGTCGCCTCGATCTCGCCGACGCGCCGCAATATCGGGCCGAGTACGAGTGCCATTCAGTCGTCAGTCTCCAGTCGCCAGTCGTCAGAAACTGATTACCGACTACCGATTACCGACTACTGCGCCTTCACGTCCGCCAGCACTTCCTGAACGG
>JBKPHS010000058.1:0-4811 GCA_046729975.1 Actinomycetota bacterium | reverse complement strand
GGGCAGGCCGTCGTCGGCGGCTCGCTGATCGGCTACGTGGGCTCGACGGGCCACTCCACGGGCCCTCACCTCCACTTCGAGGCGCGCCTGCACGGCCGGCCCTTCGACCCGCTTCCCCGGCTCCTACCTGTGGCGGCCGCGCGCCGGTAGCATCCTGGGTGGACCGTGCTAGGCGGGGAGGTAGCGGTGCCCTGCACTCGCAATCCGCTCTAGCGAGGCTGAATTCCCGGTCGAGGGGATGAGCCTTCGGGGCCAGTACGCCGGCATGAGGCGTCGATGGCCAGGTCCCGCGCGATGGACGATCGTGAACCAGGTCAGATCCGGGAGGAAGCAGCCTTAAGCGAATCCGTTCATGCGCCGCGGGGAAGCCTGACCGGAGTCTCCGGCCGGCGGGAACGCCCGAGGACCCAACCTCGAAGCCGGGTGCACGGTCCGCTTTCAATACGCTGGCGCGCGTGGACCTCGAGCGCGCGCTGCGGGCGACCAACCGGGGGATGATCGCCTTCGACCTCGCACTCGGATCGGGTGCGCTGCTCGCCCCGGACGCGACCCTCCGCGTGCTCGGACACACGACGCCGGACCCGCAGGCGCGCGAGCTGTTCCGCCGCTCCGGCCCGGTGTGGCTCACCTTCGCCGCCGCGCACGCCCTGGCCGACCGCCGCGGCGAGCCACGCGACTGGTGGGCGCTCGCGTGGTTGCGGGGAACGGAGATCGCGACCGACGCGCTCTGGTCGCGCTCGAATGGGTTCGCGCGCCCGGGCGCCCGCGCAGGACTTTGGCTCGCCGGGGCGGGCAACCTAGCGATGGCGCTTGGCTTCGGCGCGCTCGGGAGGCGGCGCCCCCGGCGCAGGCGTTGAGCGGGTTACAGCCGGCAGCCCGCGTACAGCCGCCAGGATTCGTTCGACGCCACCAGCCGGTAGTTGCGCGGGCGCTCGGCGTCCAGGCGCTTCGGGTCGTTCGGATCGAGGATGGAGAGCCGCTTGACCTGCTCGGTGGTGGGCTCGAAGAAGACGCCGTTGGGCGTCGGGCGCTCGAGTTGCGCCGAGATGATGTCGCCGGGAGGCCTGTCGGTCCAATAAGCCAGGTTCGGCACCGGCCGGTGGTTGGGCACGAAGATCGGGCCGCAGCGGTCGAGTGCGCGCTCGGCGGCCGGAACGCGCACCAGGTCGTGCAGGTCGTCGGCGATCTCGTCGCGCTTCGCGATGTCGTCGCGGAGCGCGTCGAGGCGGTCGCTCTGATCGACTACGAAGAAGACGACCAGCAGGGCGAGGATCGACAGGCCGCCGGCGCGCCAACGGTCGCGGAAGGGATCCTCCCGCCGTAGCGCCGTCCAGCCGAGCGCGGCCAGCGCGCTGAAGAGGGCGAGTATCGAGGCGGCGAGGAACAGGTAGCGGCCGAGCAGCGGGAGCCCGGCGACCGCGAACACGAGGAACGCGGCGCCGTTGACCGTTGCCACCGCAGCGGGCAGAAGCGTGCGGCGCCTGAACCAGACCAGGCCGGCCGCGAACCCGATCACCGAGGCGATCAGCTCGGGCAGCCGCAGGATCTCACCGAGCCTGCGCGGCAGGACCTCGGGCACGTCGTCGAGCCCGGTCGGCCTTTCGAGCACGCCGGCCAGCTCGCTGGTCCCGGTCAGCGAATGGAGCGCGTCGCCGGTGATGAGCAGATCACTCAGCGCCCACAGAAGCGGCGCCACGGCCGCGAGCGCGAGGAGCTTCAGCCGCGCACGCCAGTCGAGCGGCGGAGCGAGCCATAGCCAGTATGCGAACGCGTACAGCCAGGCCTCCGGCCGCAGCAGGCCGGCGAGGGTGAGCAGGACGAGCACAGGCGCCCCGCGCCGGGGCCGGCGCGCCTCGAGCACCGTCGCCCAGACCACCAGCGCGATCGCCGGCAGGTCCACGTAGCCGCGGATGCCGAAGTTGAGGATCGGCTGGCGGGTCAGGACGATCGCGGCTGCGAGCAGACCCACGGGCCAGGCGTAGAGCGATTGGCCGAGGCGGAAGAGCCCGACGCAGAGCGCTCCCACGCCGAACAGCACGAGCGCGAGCAGCACGCCCTCGGCGCCGTCTCCGAGTGGTGAGACGATCGCGCCGACGAGCATCGCGAGCGGATGCGGGGTGGGGGCGACCGGAACGCTGTAGTCCGGCGTGCCCCCGTGCGCCAGCTCGTTGCCCCAGACCAACGCGTAGAACGTGTCGTAGTTGAGGAACGCGTGCCCGAACCAGAGGTAGACCGCGAGGGCGATCAGCACCGCGGCGAGGACGTCGGGCAGCAGCCTCCTGAGGCCGGACATGGGCGGGCAAGCTACATGCAGTCCTCGGTCTTCAGTCTTCAGTCGTCTGGAATCACTCTGACGACTGACGACTGACGACTGACGACTGATTTGCTCTGACCCCCCGGCTAGGATGGGTCGCCCGATGCTCTCCTTGTACCGCCGCCACCGCCCGAAGACCTTTGACGACGTGGTCGGCCAGGAGCACATCGTCCGCACGCTCCGGAACGCGATCGAGCTCGACAAGGTCCACCACGCGTACCTGTTCGTCGGCTCGCGGGGCACCGGCAAGACGTCGCTGGCCAAGCTGCTCGCGTGCGCGCTGAACTCCGAGGGCGGCCCGCGCACCGACTTCTCGCCCGACGACCCGGCCTGCCGGGCGATCATGGCGGGCACGTCGCTCGACGTCGTCGAGATGGACGCCGCGTCGAACAACTCGGTCGACGACATCCGCGAGCTGCGCGAGAACGTCGCGCTGGCGCCGATGGGAGGCGGCAAGCGCGTCTACATCCTCGATGAGGCCCACATGCTCTCCCCGTCGGCGTGGAACGCGTTCCTGAAGACCCTCGAGGAGCCGCCCTCGCACGTGGTCTTCGTGCTCGCGACGACCGAGGCGCACAAGGTGCCGGCCACCATCGTGGACCGCTGCCACCGCTTCGACTTCCGCCGGCCGTCGCTCGAGCAGATCGCGGGCGTGCTGGCGCGGGTGGCCGACGAGGAGGGCATCGAGCTGCCCGATCCCGCAGCGGGGATGATCGCGCGCGCCGCCACGGGCAGCTTCCGCGACGCGCTCGGCACACTCGAGCAGCTCGTCACCTACGGCGGCAAGCAGGTCGAGCTCGACGACGTTCTCGAGATCCTCGGAGTCGCCGATGCCGAGCTCGTGCTCGGCACCGCCGACGCGCTGGTTGAGCACGACGCTCGGGCGTCCCTCCTGGCGGTGGAGCGGCTCGCCGCCTCGGGCCGCGACTACACCCAGTTCATGCGCGACCTCGCCGCGCACCTGCGTCATCTGTTCGTGGTGCAGACGCTCGGCGAGGTGCCGGACTCGTTCTCGGTCACGGCCGAGCAGACGGACCGCCTCGCCTCGCAGGCCGAGCGCCTCGCGCAGGGCGAGGTCCTGCGCGCGATCGACCTCCTGGCCGCGGCGCTCAGCGCCGTCAAGGACGGCAGCGAGCCACGCATCCAGCTCGAGCTCGCGCTACTGAAGGCCGTGCAGCCCCAATCGGATCTCTCGCTCCAGGCGCTCATGTTCCGGATCGACCAGCTCGAGCAGAAGCTCGCGCAGGCGGCGATCGGCGGTCAGGCCGCCGCTTCGCCGGCCCAGCCGCCGGAGCCCGGACCGGCCCAGGCGCCACCGCCGCGCGGCCCCTCGACGGTGGGCGCGGCGGCTCAGGCGGTCGCGGAGCCGGTGGCGGCAGTGGCGTACGCCGCGCCTGAGATGGACCTCGAGCGCCTGCGCTCGGTCTGGCCCGCCGTAGTGGAAGCCGTTCGCGAGGAGAACGCGATGGTCGGGGCGGCGCTCGACAACGGCCGGCCGGCAACGCTCGAGGGCAATCGCCTCACCGTTGGGTTCCCCGGCTCCGCGGCCTTCTCCAAGAAGAAGGCCGAGGCGAACCGGGGCCTGCTCCAGACTGCGCTGCGCGGGCTCACCGGCCGCTCGCTCGAGCTCGCCTACGACAACGGAGGCGAGGAGCTCGACGACGGCGCTGTGGCCACGCTCAGCGAGGAGGAGCTGCTAGAGCGCCTGAAGCAGGAGTTCGGAGCCACCGAGGTCTTCGACGAACCGTCCACGGAGGATTGACCGCCATGCCCCAGCAGCCGAACGTGAACCAGATGATGAAGCAGCTACAGCAGGTCCAGTCCGAGATGATGAAGGCGCAGGAGGAGCTGAAGAGCGAGGTCGTCGAGGCGAGCGCGGGCGGCGGAATGGTGACCGTCAAGGTGAGCGGGGACCTCGACGTCAAGGAGATCCGGATCGATCCGGACGCGGTCGATCCCGAGGACGTCGAGATGCTCCAGGACATGGTGCTCGCCGCGGTGAACGAGGGGATCCGCGCGGCACAGGAGCGCGCCACGGCGAAGATGGGCCAGGCCGCCGGCGGTCTCGGTGGAGGCGGACTCGGCGGCCTCGGCTTGCCAGGGCTCTAGCGAGTCCGTTGACGCGCCGCACCGCGGTCTAAGAGCCTGTCTCAGAACCGGCCGGTGGGCGGAGGGGGCCGGATTCGCGGATGCCAGGCGACGCACGCGAGCGCAGTCGATGCCGGAGAGCATCGGCGAGCATCGCGGGTGGCGACTGGCGCCGCGAGACGGCCGCCTCCGGCCGCCGGAAGGTCTGAGACAGGCTCTAACCTCGTCGGCCCGTGTTCTCGCCGCCTGTCGACCGCTTGATCACCGAGCTCTCGCGCCTCCCCGGTATCGGGCAGCGCACGGCGCAACGGCTCGCCTTCCACATCCTCCGGACCCCGACCGAGGAGGCGCTGCCCCTGGCGGACGCGATCCGCGAGGTCAAGGAGACGGTCGGCCTCTGCGAGGTCTG
>JBKPHS010000057.1:0-10021 GCA_046729975.1 Actinomycetota bacterium | reverse complement strand
CGGCAATGGCGCAGAGCCGGGCACCCCGATCGAGACCTGTCCGCGCTGCGGCGGCGCAGGCCAGCTCCGGGCGGTGTCCCGTACGGCCTTCGGTCAGCTGGTCCGCACCCAGGCGTGCGATCGCTGCGGCGGCGACGGCCGGGTCGCGGCAGAGCCTTGCCAGAGCTGCGGCGGTCGCGGACGGCGAGCCGTCACGCGCCGCCTGGCCGTCGACATCCCGGCCGGCATTGCCGACGCGCAGCGCATCCGCCTCTCGGGCCGCGGGCACGCGGGCGAGCGCGGCGGACCGCCCGGCGACCTATACGTGCTCGTGCACGTCGCAGAGGACGATCGCTTCGTGCGCGACGCGGACGACCTCGTCACCGTCGTCGATGTGCCTGCACCGGCCGCGGCGCTCGGGGCGAGCGTCAGCGTGGACACGCTCGACGGCGAAGAGGAGATCGAGATCGCCCCGGGCACGCAGCCCGGCGCCATCCTGACGCTTCGCGGCAAGGGCATGCCCTCGCTGCGCGGAGGCCGCCGCGGCGACCAGCGCGTCGTGGTGAACGTGGTCGTGCCCCGCAACCTCAGCGACGACCAGCGGGAGCTGCTCGAGCGCTTCGCGGCCACGGTCGGCGAGGAGAACCTGCGCGAGCCCGACCGCGAGTCGCTGTTCGCGAAGGTCAAGCGGGCGCTCGGCTGATCCGCCTGGCCATACGCGCGCCGGCACAGGCCGCCGAGCAGGTGCTCGCGGCGCTGCTCGAGCTCGCGCCGTCCGGCGTGGAGCAGGTCGATGGTCAGGACTACGTCGAGTTCGCGGTCTACGGCGCGCCGGGCGAGCTGCCGTCGCTGCCCGCGGGCAAGGCGGCGGTCGGCGGTGTCCGGGTCGAGGTGCGCGCACAGGACGTCCCGGACGACTGGTCGGAGAGGTGGGAGCCCGTCCACCACCCCCCCCACGTGGGCGGCCGGCGGGGCGGGCGCCCCCCCCCGGAGGCCGCGGCGATCAGGCCGGGCGTCGAGGAGATCGTGATCGAGCCCGGACAGGCCTTCGGCACCGGGTCACATGCCACCACGCGGCTCTGCCTCGAGCTGATGCTCGAGCTCGAGCCGAAGGGCTCGTTCGCCGACCTCGGCTCCGGCTCGGGCGTGCTAGCGGTGGCCGCCGCGCGTCTCGGCTTCGAGCCCGTGACCGCCGTCGATGCCGACCGCGGCGCAGTGGCCGCCACGCGCGACAACGCGCGCGCGAACGGCGTGTGGCTGGCGCAGGTGGGGCGCCTCAACCTGCGCGACCAGCCGCCGCCCGCCGCCGACGTTGTCGCCGCGAACCTCATGCGGCCGCTGCTCCTGCGCGTGGCCGAGCTGATGGAGACGCAGCCCCGGGCGATGATCGTCTCCGGCCTCCTCGACGAGGAGGCCGACGAGGTGGCCGCCGCGTTCGCGCCGCTCGTCGAGCGCCGGCGCCTCAGCTCCCAGGGCTGGTCAGCTCTGCTGCTCGGCTAGCTGGGCAAGCCCCCAGAGGTCACGCCACTCGTAGTCCGGGACCGTCGGACCGGGCCGCGGCTCCTGGTGGCGGTTCACCCACGCGGTGCGGTAGTCCTGCTCCTGCGCCGGGCCGATGTCGTACTTGAACCCGAAGGCCACGTGAAGGACGTTCTCCGGCGGCTCGCCGATGCGCTCGAGCGCCCGCTCGAAGACGACCGGCGACGGCTTGTAGGCCTCGACGTCCTCGGCGGTCTGGACGTCGTCGAATGGCAGCTCGAGCTGCCGCAGGGTGTGCTCGATGATGTCGCGGTCGGTGTTCGAGACGATCACCAGCCGCACCCCGGCGTCGCGGGAGCGCTGGAGAGCGGGGCGCGTGTCCGGGAACGGCTGCCAGCTGCGCATTGCGCGCACGAGCGCCGCACCGTCGTCCTCGGCGAGGGGATAGCCGAACTCCTCCGCCCACTGGCGGAGGCTCTCCCCGAGCACGTCCTTGTACGGCCGGTACTCGCCCTGGATGACCTTGAACTGGAGCTCCTCCCAGCGCTCGCGCAGGACGCGACCGGGCGGCGGCTCGGCGTCGCCCTCGCGCAGCGCGAGCGAGTACAGGAACGTGCCGAGGCCGCCTTCCCAGTCGACGAGCGTGCCGTAGCAGTCGAAGGTCGCGACGCTGATCATCCGAGCGGCTCGAAGCGGGCGGTGAAGTGGCGCAGCTGGGGCGGCTCGTCCACCATGCGCAAGCCTCGCAGGTCTCGCGCCCGCTCCGCGACCCAGCGCACGACCTCCACCACGTAGTCCACGTGGCTCTGCGTATACGTCCGCCGCGGGATCGCGAGTCGCACTAGGTCCATCGCGGCCGGCTCCTCGGAACCGTCGGGCCGGCGGCCAAACATGACGGTGCCGACTTCGCAGCCGCGGATCCCGCCCTCGCGGTACAGAGCCGCCGCAAGCGCCTGTCCGGGATACTCGAGCGCGGCGATGTGGGGGAGGAGCGCGCGGGCGTCGATGTAGACCGCGTGGCCGCCGATCGGGACGACCACGGGCACGCCCGAGCGGTCGAGAGCCTCACCGAGGTACTCGGTGGAGCGGATCCGGTAGCGCAGGTAGTCCTCGTCCACGACCTCGCGGAGACCGGCGGCGATCGCCTCCAGGTCCCGCCCGGCGAGCCCGCCGTAGGTCGGAAAGCCCTCCGTGAGGATCAACAGGTTGCCGCACCTGCGTGCCAGCTCGTCGTCGTTCAGCCCAAGCCAGCCGCCGATGTTCGCCAGGCCATCCTTCTTGGCTGACATCGTCATGCCGTCGGCCAGCGACGCCATCTCTCGCACGATGTCCGGGATCGGCTTGTCCTCGTAGCCCGGCTCGCGAATCCGGATGAACCAGGCGTTCTCGGCGAAGCGGCAGCCGTCGAGGAACAGCGGCACGCCGTGACGGTCGCAGACGGCTCGCACGGCGCGGAGGTTCTCCATGCTGACCGGCTGGCCTCCGCCCGAGTTGTTCGTCACGGTCACGAACACCACCGGCACGCTGCCGGCTCCGCGCTCCTCGATCAGGGCATCGAGCGCGCCGGCGTCCATGTTGCCCTTGAAGGGGTGGCGCGTGGACGGCACGCGACCTTCCGGTATCGGCAGGTCCACGGCCTCGGCGCCCGAGTGCTCGACGTTCGCTCGCGTCGTGTCGAAGTGCGTGTTGTTCGGGATCGTCCGGCCGGCGCCGCCGAGCGCGGAGAACAGGATCCGCTCTGCGGCGCGACCCTGGTGGGTCGGGATCACGTGCCGGAAGGGGAACAGCTCCTTGACGGCCGCCTCGAAGCGGTACCAGGAGCGCGACCCGGCGTAGCTCTCGTCGCCGCGCTGGATGCCGGCCCATTGCTCCTCCGACATCGAGCCGGTGCCCGAGTCGCTGAGGAGATCGATGATCACGTCCTCCGCGCGCAGAGCGAACAGGTTCCAGCCGGCCTCTGCCAGCCGCTCCTCGCGCTCCTCCCGGGTGGTCAGGCGGATCGGCTCGACGGCATGGATCCGGAACGGCTCGATGATCGTCCGCCAGCGCTCCATGCCCCGCCTACACTTGCACGTATGTCCACGATCGAGCAGGTGAGGGCGGACACGGCGGCGGCGCTCAAGGCCGGTGACCGCGAGCGCGCGCAGGCTCTTCGCCTGATCACGAACGAGCTCCAGCGGGCGGTGAAGGACTCGAAGAACGGCGAGGCCGACGAGGCCGCCGTGCTCCAGCGCGAGCGCAAGCGTCGGCTGGAGGCTGCCGAGGCGTACCGCGAGGCGGGTCGAGAGGACCTCGCCGGCGCGGAGGAGCGCGAGGCGGCGCTCATAGAGCAGTACCTGCCCGAGCAGCTCTCCGACGACGAGCTGCACGCGATCGTTGGCGACGCCGTGGCCGAGTCCGGCGCATCGTCCCCGAAGGAGATGGGGAAGGTCATGTCGCTCGTGATGCCGCGCATCCAGGGCCGGGCGGACGGCAAGCGGGTCTCGCAGCTGGTCAAGGAGAAGCTGACCGCGTAGTGCCGCGGACCCGGCTCGAGCTTCCCAACGACGTCGCCACCGAGCTTGCCGGGCCCGGGGACTCGGTGATGAGGGCGCTCGAGGGTCACCTCGGCGCCGAGATCTTCCTGCGCGGCAACGTGCTCACCCTCGACGGGACCGACGAAGACGTCCAGACCGCGGAGACGGTGGTGCGCGAGATCGGCGACCTGATCCGGATGGGCCACGAGATCGCGCCCGGCACGATCGAGGCGATTACGGGCGCGCTCGACCGGCACGAGAGCCCGAGCGAGATCCTGGAGGACATCGTCTGGCGCCACCGCGGCCTGAAGGTCGCGCCCCGGACGGTGAACCAGAAGCGCTACGTGGACGCCATCCGGCGCAACACGATCACGGTCGGCATCGGCCCGGCCGGCACCGGCAAGTCCTTCCTGGCCGTCGCGATGGCGGTGGCGGCGCTGTCCCGGCGCGAGGTCAACCGCATCGTGCTGACCCGCCCCGCGGTGGAGGCCGGCGAGCGCCTCGGCTTCCTGCCGGGCGACCTGATGGCGAAGGTCGATCCATACCTGCGGCCGCTGTTCGACGCCCTCTACGACATGCTCGAGCCCGAGCGCGTGAACCAGCACCTGGAGCGGGGAGTGATCGAGGTGGCCCCGCTCGCCTTCATGCGCGGCCGCACGCTGAACGACTCGTTCATCATCCTCGACGAGGCGCAGAACACGAGCCCGGAGCAGATGAAGATGTTCCTGACGCGACTCGGATTCAACTCGAAGATGGTCGTCACCGGCGACATCACACAGATCGACCTGCCGAAGGACCAGCGCTCGGGACTTGTTGTGATCGGGGACATCCTCGGCGCGGTCGAGGACATCGAGTTCGTGCGCTTCGGGGGCGAGGACGTGGTGCGCCACAAGCTCGTCCAGCGGATCGTCGAGGCCTACAACGAGTACGCCGAGCACGCCGCGCAGGCGCCGCCACTGCGTCCGGCGCGGAAGCAGTCCTGATCGAGATCGACGT
Source organism: Actinomycetota bacterium (assembly GCA_046729975.1). GTDB lineage: Bacteria > Actinomycetota > Thermoleophilia > Solirubrobacterales > Thermoleophilaceae > JBKPHS01. Next base: position 5,051 of record JBKPHS010000057.1, on the reverse strand, counting down.
GACCGGCGGCGACGAGGCCGCCGTGCGCCGGGCCGCCGGGGCGGCGCTCGCCGCGGCACGGGTCAGCGACGGTCACCTTGCGGTGGCGTTCGTCGGCGAGGACGAGATCACGGCGCTCAACCGTGAGCACCGGGGGCTCGACCGGCCGACCGACGTCCTCTCGTTCCCGGTCGACGGCACCGGCACGGTCACGGGCCCGCGCGAGCTCGGCGACGTCGTGATCTGCCGCGAGCGGACGCGTGACGAGCTCGAGGCCGTCGTGCACGGCGTCCTCCACCTCTGCGGCTACGACCACGAGCAGGACGCGGGCGAGATGCTGGAGCTCCAGGAGAAGGTGCTGGAGGGTCTCCGCTGACACGTGCCGGCTTCGTGGCGCTGGCCGGCCGGCCGAACGTCGGCAAGTCGACGCTGCTGAATGCGCTCGTGGGGGAGAAGGTCGCGATCGTCTCGAGCAGGCCTCAGACCACGCGGCGCGCCACACGGGGGATCGCCACAGGGGACAGCTGGCAGCTCGTGATGGTGGACCTGCCCGGTGTGCAGCGGCCGCGCGACCCGCTCACGGAACGCATGCAGCGGCGCATGGAGCGCGAGCTGTCGGACTCCGACGCGGTGCTGCTCGTGCTCGACGGCGAGCACGCCGTGGGGCCGGGCGACCGCTTCATAGCCCGCGCGATCTCGAGCTCCGGCCTGCCGGTCGTGACGGCAGTCAACAAGGTCGACCTGCTCGACCGCGCGCGCACCGTGCGCGCCCTCACCGGTGCGGAGGAGCTCGGCCTCGACGGCGAGATATTCCCCGTCAGCGCCCGCACCGGCGCCGGGGTCGGGCCGCTGCTCGAGGCGCTCACGGCGAGCCTGCCGGAGGGCCCCTTCCTCTACCCGCCCGACGAGCGCAGCGACCTCCCAGAGGAGATCCGGCTCGCCGAGCTGATCCGCGAGCAGGTCCTCGCGCGCACGCGCGACGAGATCCCGCACGCCGTGGAGGTGGAGATCGGCGAGCTCGAGGAGCGCGGCGACGGCCTGCTGGTGATCCGGGCACGGGTGTGGGCGGAGTCCGACTCCCAGAAGGGCATCCTCATCGGCAGCGGCGGCAGCATGATCCGCGCGATTGGAACCTCGGCGCGGCGCGAGATCGAGGCCGCCACCGGACGGCGCGTTCACCTGGACCTGACCGTCCGTGTGCGCAAGGGCTGGCGCCGCGACGAGGCGCTGCTCGACCGCCTCGGGATCGACTAGACGCGCCCCGGGTCGCCTACTGGGCGTCCTCGTACTCGTCGCGGCGCCAGGCTCGGAACTCGTCCTGGCGTCCCTTCGGCGTCCGGTCGAGCAGCACGTGGTAGTAGGGCACCACGAAGTCCCGGTCGGGTGCCATGCGCGTGTAGGTGTGGTAGACGACGCCGTCCTCGAGCGCGAAGGCGATCCAGCCCGGCCCCTCCGCAAGGCCGTGCTCGAGGTCCGTCCCCACCTGCGCCGCCCAATCCTGGAGCCAGTCGGGTGGCTGCTCGATCATCTCTCGGACCTCGTCGATTTCACCCATCTGCTCACCGCTGAGCGCGAGGCCAAAGTCGAAGGGGAAGTCGCTCCCGCACGTCGACACGTAAGGGAACTGCCAGCCCATGCGCTCCTTGTACGCCTGGAGCCTCGAGATCGGCGCGCGCGAGAAGCCGAGCAGCGTCACGTCGCGGTGGTTGAGGTGGACGACGGCGCCGTCGAGGTGGTCCGCCAGGTTCGAGCAGCCCGGGCACGCCCCCACGCTGTAGTCGGGGCCGAACATGATGTTGTACGCGAGCAGCTGCGAGCGCCCGTCGAAGAGCTCGGCGAGCGTCTTCTTTCCCTCTTCGGTATCGAAGGTGTACTCCTTCTCGACCGGCACCCAGGGCAGCTCCTGCCGCTGCTTCGCCAGCTCCTCGCTGCGCTCGGCGTGCTCGTTCTCCGCCTTGAGTAGCTCCTCGCGGGCCGCTTGCCATTCCTCGTGGGTTCCGATGCTGTGCTTGGGCATCTGCGCGCCCTCCTTCTCTCGGTTGGTGACCGAACCGCCCGCTAATGAGACCGCGGGGCGAGAGAATTCTCATCGATTAGGCCTAGGCGGGCTGTTCCAACCCGCTAGCGCCGAGCTCGACGTGGGCACGGCTATCGCGGCCGCGGATCAGCACCAGCGTGAGAACGAGGCCGAGGGCCGCGATCGCGGCGCCGCCGAGGAACGCGGACTGGAAACCCTCGGTGAGGGCGTTGCGCAGCGCCGCTGGATCGCCCCCGGCGCTCGCCACGAGGTCGTCGGTTCGCGAGTTGGCGATCGTGGCCAGCACCGCGAGCCCGAGCGCGCCCCCGATCTGCTGTGACGTGTTGATCAGGCCGCTCGCGAGCCCCGACTCCTGGTCGCGCACGCCGGAGACGGCGGCGATGGTCGTCGTCACGAACGCGAAGCCGAGCCCGGTCGCCGCGAGGAGCGACGGACCGAGGATGTCCGTTACGAAGCCGCCGCCTACGGAGACCTGCGAGAACCACACGAGCGCCGCGGCGATGAACGCCATCCCGGCCGCGAGCACGGGCTTGAAGCCGACCCGCGTTACGAGCTGCGATGCGATCCCGGACGCGACGATGATCATCAAGGCCAGCGGCAGGTAGGAGAGCCCCGCCTTGATCGCGCTGTAGCCAAGCACCTGCTGCATGTAGAGAGTGATGAAGAAGAACATCGAGAACAGGGACGCGCCGACGAGGAGCCCGACGGCGTTGGCGCCCGTCAGGGTCCGTAGGCGGAAGATCCGGAACGGCACGAGCGGCGCCTCCGAGCGGAGCTCGATCGCGACGAATGCCGCTATCAGCGCCGCGGAGAGCCCCAGGAGCCCCAGCGTCTGCGCCGATCCCCACCCGGCGTCGGTCGCGTCGACGAGCGCGTAGACGAGTATCGAGAGGCCGGCTGTGACGCTCACAGCTCCGGCGGTGTCGAAGTGGCGGGTGGCCGACTCCGAGCGGCTCTCGGCAATCATCCCCGGGGCGAGCGCCGCCACGACCAGCGCGACCGGGACGTTGATCCACAGCACCCACTCCCAGCCGAGGCCATCGGTGAGGATGCCGCCGAACAGCACGCCGGCGGCGCCGCCCGCTCCGGCGACCGCTCCCCACGCCCCGAGCGCTTTGTTGCGCTCGGCACCGTCGCTGAACGTGGTGGTGATGATCGACAGCGCCGCCGGCGAGATGATCGCAGCGCCGAGGCCCTGCGCGGCGCGGGCGGCGATCAGCTGACCCTCGGTGGCAGAGAAGCCAGCCGCGAGGGAGGCGGCCGCCACGAGCAGCAGCCCGGAAATGAACACGCGCCGGCGCCCGAGCAGGTCGGCCATGCGCCCGCCGAGCAGGAGGAAGCCACCGAAGGTGAGCACGTAGGCGTTGACGACCCACGCGAGGTTCTCCTGGGAGAAGTCGAGGCCCTCGCCGATCGAGGGCAGAGCCACGTTGACGATCGAGGCGTCGAGGACGACGATGAACTGCGCGAAGCAGAGAAGTAGGAGGGCGATCCAGCGGCGTTCTCTGTATTCCTTGGCGTCGGTCATTTCGTGCTCCTGTGCTTGCTGTCGTCGGTGAGGTCTGCGATACTGCCTGCCGGAACCTGAGTTCCGGTTCCGGTTTTGGGGAACTATACGGAATTGAAATTCCGGTTGCAACCCCGTTTTAGCTATCCCTCCTAAGACGAATGACTAGCGACGAAATAGACAACTCATCGACCTCGACGATCAAGACGGAGCCCTCGGCCGAAGTGGCGACCGACGGCAAGCCCGCGCTTCGCGCCGATGCCAGGCGCAACCGCGAGGCCGTCCTGGCGGCCGCGCGCGAGCGGTTTGGCAAGTGCGGCCTGGACTGTCAGATGGAGGACATCGCCCGCACCGCCGGCGTCGGGGTCGGCACCGTGTACCGCCACTTTCCTACGAAGGGCGACCTGCTTGCAGCCCTCGTCACCGACCGTTTCCGGCGCCTCGCGGAGCGCGCCGAGCAGGCGCTCGCCGAGGACGACCCGTGGCAGGCGTTCTGCGACCTGATGCGGTACGCGGCGGAGTTCCAGGTGCGCGACCGTGCGCTATCGGAGTTCCTCGGCTCGCAGCCCCAGCTCGGTCAGCACGAGGCTGTCCAGAGTGGGCTGGCTGGCCTGACGGCAGAGTTGATCGCTAATGCGCAGCGGGCGGGCGGGATGCGCAAGGACGCCGTCATCGAGGATGTGCCCACGCTGATCTGTGGCCTTGGCGCGGTGACCGCCGGTGCTGCGGGAAACATGCCGGAGCTGAACTGGGAGCGGTACGTCGAGATCATGCTCGACGGGCTGCGCGCTCCCGGCGTCAACAAGCTGCCGCCGCCTCGGGCCCTGATTCAGCGCTAGCCCGGGCGGGGGGCGTCGCGTCCGCTGCGGCTATCCCGACCGGGTCAGCTCCGCGAGCAGCCGGTCGGTCAGTGGATGGCTGTCCGGGCTGGGCCTGATCGCATAGATCGTCCGTCGTGCCGGGTCGCCCCTGACGGCGGGGGTGGCGATTCCCTCGAGGCGCCCGGCGAGCAGGCGGCCGGTGAGCGTCACGGCGAGCCCGGACGCCACGAGCTCTCGGAACGCGAGCACGTCGCGCGTCACGAAGGCGATGTTCGGCTCGAATCCAGCCGCCAGGCAGGTGCGGTGGACCAGGCCGTCGCGCGACGGCGCGGTCCAGGGGTCGCCCGCGAGCCGCTCGAGGTCGATCGTCCGTCGGCGCGCGAGGCGGTGCCGCGGGGGCAGCGCCGCCACCATCGGCTCCTCGAAGAGATCATGGCGCTCAAGGTCCTCGTGGTCGCGCCGTGGGGCGGCGGCGTCCTGGAAGAGGACCGCGAGGTGGAGCGTGCCGTCGCGCACGGCTGCGACGAGCTCCTCCAGCGCGCCCTCGGAAACGCTGACCTCGAGGTCTGGCTCAGCGGCCCTCATCCGCACGAGGGCCTCCGGCACGATCGTCGCGATGGCGCTCGGGAACGCCCCTATGGCCAGGTGTCGGCGCTGCTCGGCCACCAGAGCGCCGAGCTGCTCGGTGGCCAGGCTTAGCCGGCCA